>NZ_DKLM01000003.1 GCF_002455975.1 Clostridium sp. UBA6640 | reverse complement strand
TTTTTTCCATTATATATACAGGATCAAAAGGATGTAAGGTTCAGAAGTAAGTTAGCTTTATAAATTCCAATTTATAGAGTGAAGTAACATAATTTTAGTGATGGTTTTGTAGTATATTTCTTATTTGACGTTGTAAATTCTTTTAATAACAAATTTATAATATATAGTGCACAAGTTGGCTTACATCAAAGGATGTAAGCCTATAATTTTAAACATAGACTAAAAGTATATCTTATACCCGTCACAGTGAATTGTATCATAAATTACATGGATTCTTATTTCCTGTATTTGAGGGATTTGTGCACTCACAAGATTTTTTAATCCATTTAATCTTTCTTTCATCCACAAAAAAACGGCCTCCAATGATACTTTAATTTTATCATAGGAAGCTTCTATTATTTATAATTTACGGAGCTTTTTTTATAGACTCTAGCATATGACAATTTCAGCAAAAATTATTATAATTTGCATTAAATATATTTGTCTAAAATAATAACAAAGGTTGTCATCTCATCATTATTATTAGTATAAAGCTCTAGTTTTCCATTATGCTTTTCTACTATTTTCTTTGCTATAGCAAGGCCTAATCCTGTGCCCCCATCGCTTTTCCTTGTTTCATCGCCTCTTACAAAAGGGTCAAAAATAATATCTTTTATATGATTTGGTATTCCTAAGCCGTTATCGCCTATTTCTAAAACTATTGCAGAGAAAGTTTCTTTTATTTCTATTCTCAATTGTGTTCCTTCAGGATTGTATTTTATAGCATTACAAAGTAAATTTGAAATAGCTCTATTCATAATTTTTTTATCAAATCCAATAACTATCTCTCTTTCTGGGATACGGATATCTAATTCATATTTTTTTTCTTCCATTTCATTGTAGAATTCAGTTATTATTTCTCTGATAAACTCGCAAAAATCGGATTTTATCATGATAGGTTTATAATCAGTGCTTTCTAATTTAACAAATTCAAATAAATCATTGATAAGTTCACTTACTTGTCCACACTTATTGTAGATAGTATGATAGTATCTTTGTTTCTTATCTTCACATTCAATAAGCCCTTCATCTAGTGCTTTTGAAAAACACTGTATTGATGATATTGGGGTCTTAATGTCGTGAGAAAGATCCACAAGCATTCTAGTTTTGCTCTGCTGAATTTTTTCTTTTTCCTCTTCCGTGGTTTTTAGCTTCTCAGCCATATAGTTGAAACTATCCCTTATTGCTGCAAATTCTTTTTCCGCCTTGAATTCTAACTTAGTGTCATAATTGCCATCAGTCATTTTAGCTATTCCTTTAGTTATTTCTATTAATGGCTTATTAATTTTTTTAGATGTCCATATGCTAAATAATACTATATTTGCTATAGATAATAATAAAAAGAATATGCCTCCTTTTATAATATTGTTATATATGATGCTTCCTGTTTCATAGGAGGATTCTTTTAGGTTAATCTGAAGGTTAAAGGCAGTTGCTGGATACTTTACCAGACAGTATAAATCTTTTTTATCCTGAGATTTGAATTGTTGCAGCATTCCTACATACTTAGAGTTATTATCCATGTTTAGAATATTTATCATATCCTGCTCAGAATACTTATAAAAATCATCTTTTTTATTTCCTTTAGTATAAATAACATTCATATTTGCATCAAGTATCTCCACCCACCCCTGTACATTTTCAATATCTTTAGTATAGATGTTTTTATAATCACTTCTTACTATAGCTGTAGGGCCAAGTTTAGGAACATTTCCTTTTTCTGCAGAAGCAGTTACTTGATATATGACAAAAATAAAAGTTAGAAATATTGACATTATTACTAATAAAACAAATGCAATATATTTTTTAACTAGAGATAGGAATATGCTTTCAGTTTTTTTATTCATCAAAAACTACCTTCTTTTCAAATTTATATCCAAGCCCTTTAATGGTCTTTAAATATACTGGTTTTCGAGCATCGTCTTCAATTTTACTTCGTATGTTGCTTATGTGAACCATTATAGTGCTATCATCCTCTACAAAATACTCATCCCATGCATTTTCAAATATTTGTTTTTTAGTAAATATTCTTCCGGGTGATTCCATAAGAAGTTTAATTATCCTGTATTCTCTATATGTCAATTCAATATATTTATCTTTATGTTTAAGAGTATTTTCATCTGTATTGAGTTCAATGTCGCCAATTTTTATTATCTTGCTTACTTTATGAATTTTATCTGGATTTAAATTATAAAATCTTCTTAGCTGTGCATTTACCCTTGCTACTATTTCAAGGGGATTAAAAGGTTTTGAGACATAATCATCTGCTCCCAATCCAAGTCCAATAATTTTATCATTGTCACAGCCCTTAGCTGAGAGAATTAATACGGGAATATTACTTTTTTCCCTGATTTTTTTAAGAAGTCTAAGTCCATCTATTTCCGGCATCATTATATCTATTATAGCCATATCAATTTTTTCTTGATTAACAGCATTTAGAGCTTCAAGCCCATTGTTAGCTTTTATTACTGATAAGCCGTCATTTTCAAGATACAGCTCCAGTACTTCTAAAATTTCACTTTCATCATCAGCGATAAGAATTGAATAGGACATTCTTATATCCTCCTTCATTTGAATGTATAATTTTGCTTATTATAGTCATTTTACCATATTGAAGAGGATGAGGTTGTGATTTAATTAGTACATGCTGCTCCTTTTAATTTATCTTCTAGATATGCTCCATTGTCAGCAATGTTTTTCTTTGATGCAATAATTAATAAGAAAAATAATAATGAGTCCAATTAAGATAATAAAGTATGTCTTAAAAAATTTTTCAAATAATCCTCTTTTATCACATTTCAAAAGCTGCAAAGATACCAGCGATAACTAATATACTTCCAACTATTCGTATAATTATTAGATATATTTCTGTTGGTTCAGCTTTTGCTTTTAATTTCCATGAATCTCCGATTATCCACATTGCTTTTGGTTTTATTATCGTAATGACTCCAAAAATAATTAATAACATGCAGACTATAATATTCATTTTAAAACCTCCCTTACTCAATTTATACTAATATTATATGAGGCTAAATTTAACATAAACTTAAGGCAACCTAAAGATAACCTAAAGAAATAAAGAAGATTTTATCTAAGTAATCAAGCGCTATATAAAGAATTGAATTTATAAAGATAAGGACTAAACTTCTTAAAAAGTCTCATAAATAATCAAAAAGCCAACATAGAATTAACGTGTTGGCTTTTTGAATGATAAGTTAGTAAATATTCGTAATGAAGAAATAACTTGTCTTTGGTTTAAAGGTAAAATGATTATTAATAAAGTTACTCAATATAATCAATGCATGTTCTATTTTTCATTACAGAACCTACAAAAGAGCTAACCCTTTTATGCTCCGGATGTATTTGATAAGCTGCTAAAGCTTCTTCACTTTCAAACAAACTATTTAAAACTATATCTCTATTACTTGAAGAGAGAGCATTTATATATACGTTCAGTTCAATAATTCCATTAATTTTCTCAATTAAAGCTTCTAGTTCATTCTTGACTTTAGTAGCATTTTTTTTATTTTCTTCTTCAGAAAATCCATCTCTATAATTCCAAGTTACTATATGTCGAATCATTTTTTAACTTCTCCTTATATAAATACTATAAATACTATAAATAGTATTATTTTAACACGAATAACATTTATTTGCATTCGTAAGGCAATATTATATAGATACATTAAGCGTCGTTTTATCGTACTACATTTTATTTTTGATACCAGCATTATCGTAGGCATATTTAGAAGATAAAAGGATTTTGTAAAAGAAGTAGTAGTTTAGATGGAAAAGGGAAAATGGGTTATCTGGCGTATCAGAACAAACATCAAAGGTGTTCGAATGTTTCTAGGATTTAGATTCTAATAAATTTAGAGAATTAGTTATAAAGTTATTAGCCTGATTAGTTTATAGAAGGGGATTATTAATTAATGTGAGCTCAAAAAATAAAATCATAAATGGATAAATATGATTATGAAAAACACAAAAAAGTATCCTTGTAAAGTCATGGTTAGATAATGTTGGGGATTAAAATTATAAAATCTTTATTAAAGAATAAAAATGTATTTCTGACTTCTATCTGCAGTAATATATTCTTAAATGTTCATAGCTAACTCTTCTTTTTATAAGTTTTGTTTATTGGAACTAACTTATAAAAAGGAGAATTAGCTATGTGTTTTATACTTTTTTGTAGGTAGCTTAACCTATTGTTAATTTACCATTTTCACTATCCATAGATTAGTTTACATACGAGCGTTTTTGTAGCCATTTATTCATCCCAACTTTTGCAAGGTCAAGGAAGAAGATATAACCGACTGTGACGCCGACCACCACTGCAAAGTTTATTAATGGCAATGGGGCAAAACCCATAAAACCAGCGATAGCAGGAATGTAAACAAGTGCTACTGAGAATGCCATAAAGAATGCAATTGTGCCCATGAGCAAGCGTGAAGGCTTTGCACCCTGCCAGAAGCGTCCTTTATTCCTAACAGAAAGTATAACTAAAACTTGAGTGAAGTTGTAGAACAAAAACAGAGTGGCTTGAGTCAAAGGCGTTGATTCCGTGCCGGTAAAGAGGAAGAACAATAAATAATATATGGCGGTAAATGCACCCAAGCTCAAAGAAGTTCTGATGATGAATTTAACTTGGCTGGCTGCTTGGGGCTTGCGTACTTCTTCAATATCAACGCTGTCGGAAAATACGGCCATTAAAGGCATGTCCTGAATAATGTTCCCGATAAGGAGTTGAATAGCTAACATTGGTATATCGGCAGCAAAAACTAGATAAAAGAATATCATGGAAAAGAAATTTCCTAAATTGCCGATCATGGCGTGTTTAACGTATTTATTAATGTTGACAAAAATACTTCTTCCATATTGAATACCATCTATAATGACTCCAAGATCGTCCTCCAGTAAAACGATGTCCGCACTTTCTTTTGCAACGTCGGTGGCATTATGGACGGCGATTGCCACATCCGCCAGTTTGAGGGAAGGTGCATCGTTAATGCCATCACCTTGATAACCTACAACATGATTTTGTTTAAGATGTTTTATTATATTATATTTTTGTTCCGGTGTAACCCTTGCGAAAACAGAACATTCATTGATTGCTTTGTCTAATTGGGACTTCGTCATCTTGTCTAGCTCATCTCCTGAATAAATCCTATCACCTTCACGTATTAAACCGATTTCCCTGCCGATATTTGCAGCTATTTCCAAACTGTCGCCTGTTAAAATCTTTACTTCTATACCTAACTCTTTCGCCTTATGGATTGTGGCTTTTGCTGTTTTGCGTAATGGATCGAGCAATTTGGCAAAGCCTAGGAATGTCAGATCTTTTTCTTCTGTTAAAATGTCAAAGTCGGGGCTGAAATCAATTTCTTTGTATGCGATAGCTAACTGACGCATACCTTCCCTGCCAGACTGCTTAATTAGTTGATTATAATTCAGGCTATCGTTTGTTCGAGACAATTCAAGAAGCGTTTCAGGGGCGCCGATAACCACTAAATATGATTTGTTGTCAATTGGATTTTGAACAATAATACGCCTTCTTCTTACAGTTGGGTCAAAGGGAACAAATCCAAGCTGTGCCCAGCTTTCAACCTGAGTTTTTATAGACTTTGGTATATATTGCATAAAAGCGCGGTCAAAAGAATTTATGTGTTTTTTATTCTTGACCTGTAAATCTTCGATGGAGGCATAAGCTAACTTTTGAAAGAGCTCTTTATCCTCAGATATGATATCAGAAACTGTCAGGCGATCCTCAGTGAGAGTGCCTGTCTTATCTGTGCAGAGAATATTTACCCTGCCCATGCCTTCAATGGCAGACAGCCTTTTCACAATTACTTTCTGCTTTGCTAATTGTAGAGCACCATAAGAAAGATTTATGGTGGTGATCATCGGTAAAGCTTCAGGTACCACCGTCATGGCTAAAGCAATTGCGAAAAGTAATACCTCGCCAAAATCATTGGTGCTTTGGATAGTAAAAGCTTTAGCTGCAAGCATAAGAACAATCGTAGCACCAATTATGCGCAATAGAGAAACACTAAATTCTGTAAGGGATTTTTGGTATGGGGTTGTCTTCTTAGTGTCCTTGGATAATCGGGCGATTTTGCCCAATTCGCTTTGATTGCCGGTGGCATAAACCACACATTTACAATGGCCTCTTTCAATGACGCTGCCTGTATAAAGGATAGTGTCGTTCATATCAGTGCTGTTGTTTCCCTTGTTTACTGGAAGCGATTCTCCAGTCAATTGCGATTCGTTCACTGAAAGGTCATAGGATTCCATGATTTTTACGTCAGCGGGAACCACATCACCACCTCGTAGGATAATTGAGTCGCCCGGAACAAGCTGGCTTGCATCTATAACCACATGTTCATTGTTCCTGATTACCAGAACCTGTCGCTTAATAAGTCCAGAAAGCTTTTCAACCGCCTTGCTTGATCGAAATTCTTGAACAAAACTTAAAAATGAGTTTAACATTACAATGACCATAATAACGATGGCATCTGAATACTCACCCATGAAAACTGAAAGGGCAGCGGCAAAAATAAGAATAAAACTCAAGGGGTTAATAAATTGCCTGCAAAAAACCTTCCAGCCATTTATTTTTTCTTTAGAAAAGGTATTTTCACCGAATTGTTCCAATTTTGTTTTAGCTTGAGCCGAAGTTAGACCAGTTGGCCTGTAATCTCTGACAGCAGCTGTTATAGTAGGATTAATAACCTTAGACATACATATATCGCTCCATTCCAATATAATAAATTTTAGTATTTAATCTTTCATTCGCGAAAGTTTTTTTTCCACTATTTTTACGGCTATTGCATCATCCAAATATCCTATGGGAAAACAATAATCTGGAATCATGTCAATTGTTAAGGTGAAATAAAGAAGCACGCTGCCAATCACAGCTTTCTTATCTTCATTTATATCATCAGAGCAAAACAGGGTATAAAAGTGGTTGAGCTTATAGATTATAGCTCCCGCGCCGTCGATGGCATTTATTTTTGATGAAAAATTATCCAATATGATTTTCTCACCCTCTTTTGTTCTCGCGTATTGCTCTAGTTTATCCAATTCTTTTAGGATATCTGTAGCAACGGAGTCGAGGTCAATTTTTAAGTCATCAACAACATCCTGAATTATCTCTAAAAGGAAACTGTGACCAAGCGAATCATGTTCCATATTTGCAACACCCATTGAGTGCAGTAATTTTTTCATGGACAAACCGAGATGCTTGGAAAATTCCTGAAGATGATGGATGCTTGCGGACTGTTTGCCGGTGATAATTCTAGAAATAGTTGCTGCGCTGATACCAGATAATCTACTCAATTGGCGAATGGACATTGACTGCTGAGCCATGGACAATTTCAGTAATGTTCCTAGTTCCTCTGCTGACGCACTCAAATCCGTATCAATAGCAATATAATTTGTATCCATGATGTTCCTCCTTTCCAAACATATCGTAGTATATCCTATGCACTACGTTTCTTTTGTGTTACTTTGTTTAAGAAATGAAACAGTGTAATCAATTTTGTAACATCTATATTCGGATTCCATGAGGAACTGTGATATGAAACTATCAAAAATACGACAGTGCATTCGGAGGGGGATGTGGCTGTCACTTTTAAGAGTGGTATAGGGATACAATGTGAAA
>NZ_DKLM01000060.1:22753-33410 GCF_002455975.1 Clostridium sp. UBA6640 | reverse complement strand
GAGTTTTCTTAAAATAGATTTTATTTTAAGAAATTCACCTTTAGTGAATTTTTCCCTAAATTCTTCATTCTTCATTATTAATTCTTAATTTCTAAGGGGTTAATCTGTTTTTATAGAAAATATACTCTGGAACTCTATAATTATTTATCTATATGTCTTAAGTTAATTTGTTTATAAATAGTAATATGATTAAGTTATTTGAAACCATTAAAACATTGCCTAAGGATTCTGTATCTTTAATAGAAGATAGAAAATTAGTAAAAGGATTTACATTAATAGTTATAAAGGATTGCATTTCTAATATTGAAGGTTATAGTGAGTACTCGCCTATAGCATTTAGGGGGGCCTTTATAAGTAATAATAAAGTTAAATCGCTATGTCTTTTAATTAAAATTAGAGGAAAATACAAAGATGGTTATTATACAGTTTGGTTTAATTATAATGATGCATACTCACTAAAAATTATGATTAACTTAACAAAGCAAAAGAAACTTTTAATATTACTAGTAGATAATGATAATACAATACAAAAGACAATTACTTTAGAAAATACGTTAAAAGGCTTTTTTGAAGAATATCTAGACAGATGTTCAAGTATAAAATGCAGATGGACTAAAAGAGATTTTGAAATTTTTCTTAAATCTGTAAGAAAACAATATCCTGATAATGTACTAATGTGGAAAAAGTTAGAATGGGACATATAAAAGACGCGACAAAAGTCGTGTCTTTATTTAATTCGCAATGCAAAATTCACAATTATGGATATTTCTCGGCAGAAGATGAGAAATTTAAAAATAATTTATTTTAAAAGTAATGCAGTCACTTTTATTAAAAAGTTAGTTTGATTAAAAATAATTACAACTTCAATTTCCAATCGTCAATTGTAAATTTATTTATGGAGGAGGTTTATTAAAAATAATGAAGTGTATATTACTCCTTACATTCACAATTGAGAATATTTTTATTGTAAACTAAAAAAATAAAAATTGATTGACTCTCTTTGAAGGTACACAGCGATTTCCTAGTAAAAACTAGTGATTCTACTGTAGATAAAAAAGATTAAGAAACTAATTTGTAAGAAATAATTTTAAGTACAATTGTGAATTTTCCATTATTTTAAATCATAAGTTGTTCTAAGATTTCAATTGATTAACCATTATTCTATAAAAGTCGTATTTTGTCGAAAGAAAATATTTGTTAGAAATTAAATGTNNTGTATTTAGAAGAATATATGAATATAATATTAAAGGTACGAACTATAAAAATATTATTTAGGAATATTTATGTAAATTAAAATTTTACAAAAAAATATAATAAACTACAGCATGTCGAATATGTTGTAAAAATTAAGTTTATATTGTCGACAATATGTCGATAATATAAGAGAGACTTATGAATAATTTATTAAATGTTAAAGTAAAATAAAATTTTCAGAAAATATGATTGATTTTTTAAATTATAAATAATATAATATAATACATAGGGTGAACATGATATGTTCACAGGTTGTTAAAAATTAAATATTGTTCGTAAATAGAGGAGCGAGTAAATGGTAGTATATATATGCTAAGGAAAGGAACTTCTGATGATATATGCGAAGGATTTACGCGCCGAAAGAGTATACTTGTTCTTAGGTATATTACTTGGGGGTAGGAAGCAAATGTTCTATCACTGTCATAAGATATTATGATGAGCTATTTATGTGATGAAGATGAGAAATTTTCGTTACATCTATAGTCCATTATGTAATTAGGATTGTTTAAGGTGCTGAAAGTTTCAGTACCTTTTATTTTTAAAAAAATTAACAGGGGGTACTAAAAATGAAATCAGTAATAAGATTAAGAATGAGTGCACATGACGCACATTATGGTGGAAACTTAGTTGATGGAGCTAGAATGTTACAATTATTTGGTGACGTAGCAACAGAATTACTAATAATGAACGATGGAGATGAAGGACTTTTTAAAGCTTATGAAAACATCGAATTCATGGCACCAGTTTATGCAGGAGACTATATAGAAGCAGTTGGAGAAATAGTACACGTAGGAAATACTTCAAGAAAAATGACTTTTGAAGCTAGAAAAGTTATAGTTCCAAGACCAGATGTAAATGATTCAGCTTGTGATGTATTAGAAGAACCAATAGTAGTTTGTAAAGCAACTGGAATATGCGTTGTTCCAAAAGACAAAAAGAGAAAATAGTAAAAATCTAAAAATTCTTTGTAATTAAAAAAATGCAGGGAATACTGCAGATGATTTGTTAAAAAAATAACAATATTATCCAATGTGGGAGGAAAAGAAAATGGAAAAATTAATTATTGCAGCAGCAATATGTGGTGCTGAAGTAACAAAAGAACACAACAAGAATGTTCCTTACACTGTTGAAGAAATTGGACTTGAGGCTGAAAAGGCTTACAAAGCTGGAGCTAGTATAATTCACTTACATGTAAGAGAAGATGATGGAACTCCAACTCAAGATAAAGAGAGATTCAAGGCTTGTATAGAAGAAATTAGAAGAAGATGTCCAGATGCTATCATTCAACCTTCAACTGGTGGAGCAGTAGGAATGACTAATGCAGAAAGACTTCAACCAGTAGATTTACGTCCAGAAATGGCAACATTAGATTGCGGAACTTGTAACTTTGGTGGAGACGAAATTTTTGTTAATACTGAAAACACAATAAAAGAGTTTGGACAAAAAATGATAGAGTTAGATGTTAAGCCAGAAATCGAAGTTTTCGATAAGGGAATGATAGATATGGCTATAAGACTACACAAAAAAGGATACATAAAAGCACCAATGCATTTTAATTTTGTTATGGGTGTAAACGGTGGCATAAGCGCTGAAATAAGAGATTTTGTATTCATGAAAGAAAGTATTCCAGCTGGAAGTACTTATGTAGTTTCAGGAATAGGAAGAAACGAATTCCCATTAGCTACAATGGCAATATTAGATGGCGGACATGTTAGAGTAGGTTTTGAAGATAATGTTTACGTATCAAAAGGTGTTATGGCTGAGTCTAATGCAGAATTAGTTGAAAAAGTTGTAAGAATTGCTAAAGAACTTGGAAGAGAAATAGCTAATCCAGCTGAAGCAAGAGAAATCTTAGGACTTAAACCACTTAAATAGTTTGACATTAAAATTAACATAAATGTTATCGTTTTAAAGCAATGTTGAATCTTTAATTATTGTAATTTTATTATCAATAATTAAGAGAAAAGAATTTTGTATGAACTTAGCGTGCAAATTTCAAGTTGTGCTAACTATCTTAATTGTAAATTGAATTAAATAATTTAGGATTCGACATATTTAAAACGTAACCTTAAGAAAAAATACTACTTTACAATTTAATTTTAAAATTTAAAGGAACATAGGGAAGGGAGCTAAATTATGAAAAAAGGATGTAAATACGGAACTCACAGAGTTATAGAACCACAAGGTGTTTTACCACAACCAGCGCTTAAGATAGACAATGACATGGAGATTTATGATAATGAAATACTTATCGACGTACAAGCTTTAAACGTTGACTCTGCAAGCTTTACTCAAATAGAAGAAGAAGCAGGTCATGATATAGAAAAAGTTAAAGCTAAAATACTTGAAATTGTTGCAGAAAGAGGAAAAATGCAAAACCCTGTAACAGGATCAGGCGGAATGTTAATAGGAACAATAGAAAAAATTGGTGAAGCTTTAGAAGGAACAACAGATTTAAAAGTTGGAGATAAAATAGCTACATTAGTATCATTATCTTTAACTCCATTAAAAATAGAAAAAATAGTAGATGTTAAACCAGATATCGACAGAGTTGAAATAAAAGGAAAAGCTATATTATTCGAAAGTGGAATATATGCAAAACTTCCAGAAGATATGGAAGAAACATTAGCATTAGCTGCATTAGACGTTTGTGGAGCACCGGCTCAAGTTGCTAAACTTTGCAAACCAGGTGAAGCTGTATTAATACTAGGTGGAGCAGGAAAATCAGGAATGCTTTGCTGCTACGAAGCTATTAAGAGAGTTGGACCAACTGGAAGAGTTATAGCATTAGTAAGAAACGAAGAAGAAGCTTCAAGATTAAGAAAATTAGATTTTGGACCAAGATTACACATCGTTATAGGAGATGCTACTAAACCAGTAGAAGTTATGAATCATGCACTTGAAAACAACGAAGGTAAAGAAGTTGACGTTGCAATAAACTGCGTAAACGTTCAAAATACAGAAATGTCAACAATATTACCAGTTAGAGATGAAGGAACAGTTTACTTCTTCTCAATGGCTACAGGATTTGCTAAAGCAGCACTAGGAGCTGAAGGTGTAGGTAAAGACGTAACTATGATGGTAGGTAATGGATATACTAAAGGACATGCCGCAATAACATTAGAAGAGTTAAGAGAAAACGCAAACCTAAGAAAAATGTTCGAAGAACTATACGTTTAATTTAAATTTCAATTTAAATAAATTTTATATTATGTAATGATGGAGGGAATATCATGATAAATAGAAGATATGAATTATTTAAAGATGTTAGCGACGCAGACTGGAATGACTGGAGATGGCAAGTAAGAAACAGAATAGAAACTGTTGAAGAGTTAAAAAAATACATACCATTAACAAAAGAAGAAGAAGAGGGTGTAGCTCAATGTGTAAAAACATTAAGAATGGCTATTACTCCATATTATCTATCATTAATCGATCCTAACGATCCTAATGATCCAGTAAGAAAACAAGCTATTCCAACAGCATTAGAGCTTAATAAAGCTGATGCAGATCTTGAAGATCCATTACATGAAGATACAGATTCACCAGTACCTGGATTAACTCATAGATATCCAGACAGAGTATTATTATTAATAACTGATATGTGCTCAATGTACTGCAGACACTGTACAAGAAGAAGATTTGCAGGACAAAGTGATGACTCTATGCCAATGGAAAGAATAGATAACGCAATAGAGTATATCAGAAATACTCCTCAAGTTAGAGACGTATTATTATCAGGTGGAGATGCACTTTTAGTATCAGATGACGTATTAGAGTACATCATAGCTAAATTAAGAGAAATACCACACGTTGAAATAGTAAGAATAGGTTCAAGAACTCCAGTTGTTCTTCCGCAAAGAATTACTCCTGAGTTCGCAAATATGCTTAAAAAATATCATCCAGTATGGTTAAACACTCACTTTAACCATCCAAATGAAATAACTGAAGAATCTACTAGAGCTTGTCAATTACTTGCTGATGCAGGAGTACCTCTAGGAAACCAATCAGTTTTATTAAGAGGAGTTAACGATTGCGTACACGTAATGAAAGAATTAGTTAACACATTAGTAAAAATAAGAGTAAGACCTTACTACATCTATCAATGTGACTTATCATTAGGACTTGAGCACTTCAGAACTCCAGTTTCTAAAGGTATCGAAATCATTGAAGGATTAAGAGGACATACTTCAGGATACTGCGTACCAACATTCGTTGTTGACGCTCCAGGCGGTGGTGGAAAAACTCCAGTTATGCCAAACTACGTTATTTCACAAAGCCATGATAAAGTAATATTAAGAAACTTTGAAGGTGTTATAACAACTTATTCAGAGCCAACAAACTATACTCCAGGATGCAGCTGTGATGTTTGCACTGGAAAGAAAAAAGCTCATAAGGTTGGAGTTGCTGGATTATTAAACGGAGAAGGAATGGCTCTAGAACCAGTAGGATTAGAGAGAAATCAAAGACACGTTCAAGAATAGTAACGATGAATAGTATTTTAGATCTTGTAAAAGACTATAATAGTGTTTCCATCATAGGAATGAATAAAAACGTAGGTAAAACTACTACATTAAATCATATATTGAAGGAGGCAAGGGGCAATAGGCTCCTTGGCCTGACTTCAATAGGTCGTGATGGAGAAGATTTAGATAGGGTTACAGCAACGGAAAAACCAAAAATATATATAGAAAAAAACACAATAATAGCAACAGCTAAACAATGTTTATTCAATAGCGATATAACAAAAGAAATTCTTAAGACCACAGGAATACATACTCCTATGGGAGAGATTGTTATTTGTAGGGCTTTAAGTGATGGTTATGTAGATTTAGGAGGACCTTCTGTAAACTCTTATATGACTGAAATTCGTGATGAACTTTTAAGCTTAAACTGTGATCTTGTAATTGTTGATGGCGCACTAAGTAGAAAGACTTTTGCATCTCCCGCAACTACAAAAGCCACTATTCTATCAACAGGTGCAGCATTATCAAGAAGCATGAGAAAAGTAGTTGAAGAAACAGTTCACACTGTAAAATTATTGAGCTTACCCCATGAGCAAAATCAAGAAATTTTACAAATGTGTGAAACTATAAATAAAGATACACGAATTGGTATTATAAGTAATGAAAAAACTTTTAAAGGCTTAGAAGTAAAAACTTCCTTAGAGGCGTCAAAGGAAATAGTAGAAGCCTTAGATGAAAATACCTCCTATGTGGTAGTTAGAGGTGTAGTATCTGATAGTTTAATTGAGGATATTATGAAATCCACAAATCTTTATAAAAATGTAACCTTCCTTGCAGAAGATGGAACAAAGGTTTTCTTATCAAAGGATACTCTTTATAAATTCCAAAAGCAGGGGGGAATTCTTAAGGTTATAAACCCTATAAATGTATTATGTGTTACCACAAATCCTAGATCTCCTTATGGGTATGAGTTTGATAAAGTTAAGTTCGTAGAAGAACTTAAAAAAGAACTTAATATACCAGTTTTTGATGTGGTTGGAGGGTTATAAAATGAAGTTTTTAGATGATGAGCAAAGAAGGCAAATAGGGTTTAGTTTTCTCATGGAGGAGTTAGATATAACTACTTTTTATGGCGTAGAAGAAAAGAAAAAAATTAAACCTTTTAAAGTGCAAGAGAAAGCTCTGCTAATAGATGAATTTGATAATTTAGAAAAAGTTATAAATTCAATGAAAAAAAATGAAGATGCCTTTAAAGATATAGGAAGAATATTTTGTAAATTTAAAGACATTAGGAATTCCATAAAGAGAGCTATGGAAATGGAAGCCTTAGATGAGGTTGAGCTTTATGAGATAAAATATTTTTCAATGCTTATAGAAGAGCTTAAAACTGTAGTAGATAAGATAAAACTTGATATTAAAGAAATAGAGTTTTCCTATCTTACAGAAGTTTTAGATCTTTTAGATCCAGAGAAGAAAAGAATACCAACCTTCCATGTGTATGATAAGTATTCTCAAGAGCTTAGAGAAATAAGAGAAAAGAAAAAAGAAGTAGAAAAAAAGATATATGCTTCAAATGATGAAGATGAAATATCAAAGTTAAAACAACAACGTTTAGAAATTGTTATTTTAGAGGAAGCTGAAGAACTTAAGATAAGACAAGGCTTAAGTGAAGAAATATCTAAGTTTGGGCCAAAAATAAACAAAAATTTAAAATCCATAGGAAAGTTAGATCTTATCATTGCAAAAGGCAGGCTAGCATTGAAGTATGATGCAGTTAGACCTACGATAAGTGATAATATGAAAATAGAATTAGACAATGCCTTTAACCCTGAAATTAAAAGTATTTTAAGTAAAAAAAGTAAGAAGTTCACACCTGTTAGTGTTAAGCTTAAAAATGGCACAACAGTAATTACTGGTGCCAATATGGGTGGAAAGAGTGTAACTCTCAAAACTATAGTATTAAATTTATTTTTAGGACAAATGGGCTTTTTTGTATTTGCTGAGAAAGCAACATTTCCTGTATTAGATTTTATACACTTTATATCAGATGATATGCAATCTATATCAAAAGGACTTAGTACTTTTGGAGCTGAGATTATTAAGCTTAAAGAAGTTGTTGAGTGTGCAAAAAGAGCAGATGGCTTTATAGCATTAGATGAATTTGCAAGGGGAACTAACCCAAAAGAAGGATTCTATTTAGTAAAATCATTAGCAAGATATTTGTCCAAATTTAATAGCGTAAGTTTAATATCTACTCATTATGATGGCGTAGTAGATGATACTATGGATCATTATCAGGTAATTGGGCTTAAAAATATGGATTTTGATAAATTAAAGTATAAAATAGATTTAAATAAGACTCATTCTGTAGAGATAATTCAAGAACATATGGAATATAAGCTAGAGAAAGTTTCTAAAGAAAACAAGGTGCCAAAAGATGCACTAAATATTGCTATGTTATTAGGACTTGAAAGTGACATAGTAGATATAGCAAAAACTTATTATAACGAGGAGGATGGCAATGAATAGTAAGATAAATTTAGACTGGAATTTAGTAGATAAGGCTAGAGAGTCATCAAAAAATATCGCTAAGGATACTCAAGAATTTATAGATAGACATACTACAGTAGCAGTTGAAAGAACTGTATGTAGATTACTAGGAATAGACAACGTAGATGAGTTTGGGGTACCACTACCAAACGTTGTGGTTGACAACATTAAAAACGGAAATGGATTATCATTAGGTGCTTCTAAATTCATAGGAAACGCTATGATAGAAACAGGATTAACTGCACAAGAAGTAGCTGAAAAAGTTGCTAAAGGAGAATTAGATTTAACTAAAGTTCCAATGCACGATGACTTTGAAATTAAAATGGTAATTGATAAAGTTGCTAAAGAAACTGTTGAAAGAATAAGAACAAATAGAGGAAAAAGAGAAGAGTATTTAGGAAGATTTGGCGATAAAACTGGTCCATATCTTTATGTTATAGTTGCAACAGGTAACATTTATGAAGATATAATTCAAGCTAAAGCTGCTGCTAAACAAGGCGCTGATGTTATAGCTGTTATAAGAACAACAGGACAAAGTCTTCTTGACTACGTACCATATGGAGAAACAACAGAAGGTTTCGGAGGAACTTTTGCAACTCAAGAAAACTTCAGACTTATGAGAGCTGCTCTTGATGAAGTAGGAGAAGAATTAGGAAGATACATAAGACTTTGTAACTATTGTTCAGGACTTTGTATGCCAGAAATAGCTGCAATGGGAGCATTAGAAAGACTAGACGTAATGCTTAATGACGCATTATATGGAATATTATTCAGAGATATCAACATGCAAAGAACACTTGTTGACCAATATTTCTCAAGAATAATCAATGGATTTGCTGGAGTTATCATCAACACAGGAGAAGATAACTACTTAACAACTGCAGATGCTGTTGAGGAAGCGCATACAGTTTTAGCTTCTCAATTTATCAATGAGCAATTTGCATTAACTGCTGGTCTTCCAGAAGAGCAAATGGGACTTGGACATGCATTTGAAATTAACCCAAATGTAGAAAATGGATTCTTACTTGAACTTGCACAAGCACAAATGGCAAGAGAAATATTCCCTAAAGCACCACTTAAATATATGCCACCAACTAAGTTCAAAACTGGTAATGTATTTAAAGGACATGTTCAAGACGCATTATTTAACATGGTAACAATACTTACAGGACAAAAACTTCATTTATTAGGAATGTTAACAGAAGCTATACACACTCCATTCATGAGTGATAGAGCTCTATCAATAGAGAACGCTCAATACATCTTCAGCACAATGAAAGATCTTGGAGATGAAATTACTTATAAAAAAGGCGGAATAATGGAAACAAGAGTAGATGAAGTCTTAGGAAAAGCTACAGACCTAATACAAGATATAGAAAAAGAAGGTTTATTTAAGACATTAGAACAAGGTAAATTTGGTGGAATCAAAAGACCATTTGACGGTGGAAAAGGCCTTGCTGGTGTTGTACAGAAAGAGGAAGGTTACTTCAACCCATTTATAGATTTAATGTTAGGAGGTAACAAATAATGAGCGGTGGATTATATTCAACAGATAATAAAGATTTCGATAAAAATTTAGATTTAACTAAACTTAAGCCTTATGGAGATACTATGAATGACGGTAAGGTTCAAGTGAGCTTTACTCTTCCAGTAGAAGACAATGAAAGAGGAGCAGAAGCAGCAGTACAACTTGCAAAGGCTATGGGTATTAAAGAGCCTAACGTTGCACATCATGAAGCATTAGATAAAGAATTTACCTTCTATGTTGTTTATGGTTCTTTAACTCACACTGTAAACTATGAAGAAATTCATGTTCAAACAGTAGAAGTTGATACAATGGATATGCAAGAAGTTGGTGAATACATCAAAGAAAACATCAAAAGAGAAGTAGTTATCATAGGTGCAAGTACAGGAACAGATGCTCATACAGTTGGTATAGACGCTATCATGAACATGAAAGGTTTTGCAGGACATTATGGTCTTGAAAGATACCCTATGGTAGAAGCTTACAACTTAGGAAGCCAAGTTGAGAACGAAGAGTTTATTAAAAAGGCTATAGAACTTAAAGCAGACGTTTTACTAGTATCTCAAACAGTAACTCAAAAAGATGTTCACATTCAAAACTTAACTAACCTTGTTGAGCTTTTAGAAGCTGAAGGAATAAGAGATAAAGTTATATTAATAGCTGGAGGTCCAAGAATAACTCACGAGCTTGCTAAAGAGCTTGGTTACGATGCTGGATTTGGACCAGGAAAATACGCAGATGACGTTGCTTCATTTGCAGTAACAGAAATAGTTGCAAGAAATTTAGCATAATATATAAAAAAAGAAGTGCCAAGCACTTCTTTTTTTACGTGCGTTAATATTTTTTCACCTCTGGGGAACAG
>NZ_DKLM01000060.1:18437-22686 GCF_002455975.1 Clostridium sp. UBA6640 | reverse complement strand
GCGAACATTGTTCGCCGCTACAACTTTCGTTATTAATTAATAAAATAATTCATTGTATAACTTTGTGAATTTTAATACAAAAAAATAGATAATTATACAATTTTTATTGAGACGCATTTATAGTGTAAGGCCGCCTTAATTTCCTTATTTTAGATTAAATTCAATATTATTTACACATTAAATTTAAAAAATAAAATAAATGATTAAAATCAGTGAACTTAATACATATTTAAGACTATAATAGAGTGTCAAGAGAAATTATGTTGTAAATAAATTGTTAATACTATACTATTAAGATATGATTCGAAATATTTAAAATATACAGGGCAAATGGGTGATAAAATTGGCTTTTTGTAATAATTTTAACAATATATACGATGAATTGCTTCTGTTCTTAGGGAAAACTCCTAAGTTAAGTAAAAATAACGAAGATATAGTTAAAACAGATAAAAATTATGATTATAATCAAATGGAAAACGATATCAAAGAATTAACTAAAAGATATAGTTTCATAGAGGTTAATACTGCAGGTAAGAGTTTGCTTGGAAAAGAGCTTTATTACTTGAAAATTGGGAATGGCAAAAAAAAAGTATTCTATAACGGTAGCCATCATGGAGATGATTGGATTACTTCACTGCTTTTATTAAAATTTATTGAGAATTTTTCATATGCTTATTCAGAAAATAAACGTATTGGGGCATATAATATCAATAAAATCTTTAGTACCTGCACAATATATCTACTCCCTATGGTAAACCCCGATGGAGTAGATTTGGTAATCAATGGACTTAAAGAAGAGCATCCATATTATGAACAGTTAATAAGATATAATAATGGAAGCTTGGATTTTTCAGGATGGAGTAGTAATGCTAGGGGAGTAGATATAAGTAGGAATTATGATGGAAATTGGCATAAATGGAAAGCTAGTGAGGCAAGAGAAGGAGTTTTTGGGCCTAAATTTAGATGGTATAGTGGAGAATTCCCAGAAAGTGAATCAGAAACTAAGGCAGTAGTAAATTTAATCTTGCAAGAAGATTTTGATATAGTAATTTCTTATCATTGCAATGGAAAGCAAATATACTACGGACACGATGATTATAATTATCAGCATAAGCATATAGCAGTTAAAATCTCTAGATTATCAGGATATAAATTAATTGATAAAGAAGCAAATTATGAATATGCTTCATTAAAATATTGGTTTATAAAAGAATTTAATAAGCCTAGTTTTAGAATTAAAGTAGGAAAATCTAACGATATATTAAGCTTTGAAGAAGTATATAAAGAAAATATAAGGGTATTGCTTCATATACCACTATTAATCAATTAAGAATTAAAAATTAAAAATTAACGATTATTGAAACTTCTCCTTTACGGGAGAAGTTTTAAATTTATTTAAAGAAATTAATTCGTAAAGAATCAATTTCAACCAAAAATTCTTCATTCTTAACTCTTAATTCTCAATTATATAAAAAACCGTGAGGACTCACGGTTTTTTATATATGGTTTTCCCATTCTTCATATAGTGATTCTAATTCTGTTTCAATATCGCTAATTTCTTTGTTTACCCTTTGACTTTCTTCAGGATTTGAATAAACTTCTTCAATACATAACTGATTTTGTAGCTTTTCAAGTTCATTTTCAAGGGTTGAAATTTTATCCTCAATTGATTTTATATAATTTTTCTTTTCTCTTTCTAATTTTTCCTGCTCTTTTTTCTTCTTTTTATCCAGTTTTATTTGAGTTTTAGTAATGCCTTCAGATTCTTCTTCTACTTCAAATCTTAGAGGATTTTTCTTTTTATCAACATAGTAGGAGTAGTTCCCTAAATATTCTTTAATTCCATCTTCCTTAAGTTCAAAAATTTTATTTATAACTTTATTTAAAAAATATCTATCGTGGGATATAACTAAAACTGTACCATCATAACTAAGTATTGCATCCTCTAAAGCCTCTCTTGAAACTATATCTAAATGGTTAGTAGGCTCATCTAGAAGTAAGAAATTACATTTGGAAAGCATTAGTTTTAAAAGGTTAATTCTGCACTTTTCACCACCACTTAAAGTTCTAATTTTTTTAAATACATCATCACCTGTAAATAAGAACGCTGCTAATGCATTTCTTACTTCTGTAGTGGTCATCTTAGGGAAGTCATCCCATACTTCATCTAAAATAGTTTTATCTTCATTTAAATTAGACTGCTCTTGGTCATAATAACCAAGATGAACGTTTTTACCTAGAACTTTAATACCACTATCTGAAGGTATTTTATCCATAATCATTTTAAATAATGTAGTTTTACCTCTACCATTTTCACCTATAATTGCTATTTTAGATTCTCTCTTAATATCCATATTAACATTAGTGAAAAGTGTTTTTTCTCCAAAAGATTTACTTAAATTCTCTGCGTATAGAACATCATTACCACTTTTGATTTCTGTTTCAAATTCGATTCTAGAAGCTTTTTTTTCTTTAATAGGTGCATCTATCCTCTCTATCTTATCCAAGGCTTTCTGACGGCTTTCAGCAGCCTTTATGCTTTTTTCTCTATTAAAGGATTTATATTTAGTTATTATGTCTTCCTGCCGTTTAATTTCTGCCTGTTGTAGAGAAAATGCTTTTAATGCTATTTCATAATTTTTCTTTTTTAAATCTATAAAATTAGTATAATTA
Source organism: Clostridium sp. UBA6640 (assembly GCF_002455975.1). Classification (GTDB taxonomy): domain Bacteria; phylum Bacillota; class Clostridia; order Clostridiales; family Clostridiaceae; genus Clostridium_J. The sequence continues at coordinate 20,013 of NZ_DKLM01000060.1, read as the reverse complement.
CCGTTATAAATTTCAACTATTCCACCAATAAGCTCTAAAGTCTTAGTGGTTACAGCATCAAGGAAAAATCTATCGTGTGAGATTATTACAATGCTGCCCTTATAGGATTTCAAATATTCTTCAAGCCATTCAATAGCATCTAGATCCAAATGGTTAGTTGGCTCATCTAAAAGTAGAATATCAGGTTTTGTAAGTAGGAGTTTGCAAAGGGCTACCCTAGTTTTTTGCCCACCACTTAAGATATTGATATATTTATCAAAATCATTTTCATTAAAGCCTAATCCTTTTAGAACCCTACTGATTTCTCCCTTGTAGGTGTAGCCACCATTATTAGTATAAAGTTCTGTTAGTGTTGTATAATCTTTTATTATTTTATTATGATATTCTTCTTTAGAAGCGTCATAAGGTTCATTCATCTTTTCTTCTAAAGTTTTCAGTTTCTTTTCCATATTTAATAAATTTTCAAAAACCATTAAAAGCTCATCATATATAGTGTTATCTGATTCTAAAGCAAGGCTTTGAGATAAATAGCCTACCTTTTTACTTTTATCTATGAAAAGCTCCCCACTATCGTATTCCATTTGTGAGGTTAATATTTTAAAAAGAGTAGATTTACCTGCACCATTAGCACCTATAAGACCTACTTTTTCTCCATCATTAATATTAAAACTTATATTTTTTAAAATTACATCTATTCCAAAGCTTTTATGTATATTATTACAGCTTAAAACTATCATAAATTTCACCATCCTCATTATATAGGGTTCCTTAATGAAAATTTAGCCTATGCATCATTTTAATTTTCATAATAAAATTTTTACCATGAATTAAAAATTAAAAATGAATAATGAAGAATTATGGTTAAAACTCCATCGTGAAAGTCTTTGGAGTTTTTTAAAAATAAATTCCATTTTAGAAATTCACTAAAAGTGAATTTCATCCTTAATTCTTCATTCTTAACTATTAATCCTTAATCTTTAAGGATTTAAGCTATTTTTATAAAAAATTATTTTCCAGAGTATATTTTAAATTTTCATATTGGATGCCTATATTATTGTACTACGAATAATTATTAAATGCCAAGTTGAAACAATTCACAATTCACAGTTCGCAATTCACAATTAAGGAAGAAATTATTTTTTAGCAAAATAATTTCTTTAAATGGATTTTTGGACAGGGATACAATTGATAGTTATTTAAAAAAAAGAATCAATTGTAGATTTCTCAGTTACTACTGAGAAATATCNNTTGTGAATTGTGAATTAAGCTAAGTTCGCTACTACAGAGGCAATGTAAAATTTATCAGTGGTAACTGAAAAATATCCATAATATTAAATTCTGAATCATCTGAAATAGGAATTACCATAAATTGATTGTTGTCAATAGGTAATTTTTGATTATATAATATATAGTATTGTTATATAATATATACTGTTGTTATATAATATCATATTGTTATATTAAGTATTAAATAATTATTTTTTTATACGATAAATATTAATATATCGAAAAATAGTTCATAAAACTTAAAAAAATATGACAACAAAATAAATAATTTATATATAATTTACATAAT
>NZ_DKLM01000060.1:0-18371 GCF_002455975.1 Clostridium sp. UBA6640 | reverse complement strand
ATAATTAATATGGTAAAATAATAACAAAGTGTAGAATGGATAGAGTATACAACAAATTATTAGCTTGGGCACACATGCTAAAGGTGATATTTGACTTTGCAATATATATAAACTAAATGGGAGTTGATTACTGTGGAAAGGAAAAAAAATATATCAATGGCAGTCATAAAAAGAATGCCAAAATACTATAGATACTTAAAAGAACTAGCTAATAATGATGTGGATAGAATTTCTTCTAAAGAATTAAGTGAAAAAATAGGGTTTACTGCGTCACAAATAAGACAAGATTTAAATTGCTTTGGTGACTTCGGTCAACAAGGATATGGATATAATGTTAAAGAACTTTTATCACAAATAGGATTAATATTAGGTCTTGATAAACAATATAATACAATAATTGTTGGAGCAGGTAATATAGGGCAAGCGATTGCTAATTACACCTATTTTCAAAAGATGTCTTTTGATCTAAAAGCAATATTTGATATAAATCCAAAACTTATTGGATTAAGGATAAGAGATGTAGAAATAGAAGATATAGATGATTTACAAAGTTATATAAAAGAACATGACATAGATATAGCTATAATTTGTGTGCCTAAGGATAGAGCGCAAGGAGTGTGCGAGATAGTAACTGCTAGTGGCATAAAAGGTATATGGAACTTCGCGCCAGTAGACTTAAAGGTACCTGATGATGTAATAGTAGAAAACGTTCATCTAAGTGAAAGTTTAATGACTTTAAGCTATTTATTAAATGAACATAATGAAGAATAATTTTAGCTCATAATTGTGGAATTTTCCTAGAAAAATAAGAAATTAAAATAATATTTATAAAAAATTGTGGATGAAGTTAATTTCATCCACAATTTTTCATTTATGAGATATTTTTTAAAATTATCTAACTTTAGTTATTATGATTAATTAACAATCTAAAATAGAATTAAGTATATAAGTAATAATTAGAATACATATAAAATATAAAGCATTTGGAAAAAATGAACAAAACTTTCATTTTAAATTTATATAAAATTTTAATAAAATTCGAATACGAATTTAATGACCATGTATGATTTTTAATATTTAGATAAATTTCATGATTTATATTGAAAAAGTTTGCAAGACATAATATAATAGTGATTGAGGCATTGAGTGCTTCAATCATTTTGTCTTGATTTGTTAGAATATTAACAAATTATGCAAGAGATGAAAAGAAATAATTCATGGGGAGATGGAGTTATGGAATTTAAAAACATTATCCTTGAAAAAGAGGGTAATATTGCTTTTGTTAAGCTTAACAGACCGAAAGCTTTAAATGCTTTAAATTCAGAAACTTTAAAAGAATTAGATAACGCTATTGAATTAATTGAAAATGACGCTGAAATTTATACTGTTGTGTTAACAGGAGAAGGAAAAGCTTTCGTTGCAGGAGCAGATATTTCTGAAATGAAAGGACTAAATTCACTTGAGGGAAGACAGTTTGGAATATTAGGAAATAAAGTTTTTAGAAGAATAGAAACTTTAGAAAAACCAATTATAGCTGCTGTTAACGGATTTGCATTAGGTGGAGGTTGCGAGCTATCTATGGCCGCAGATATAAGAATAGCTTCATCAAAAGCTAAATTTGGACAACCAGAGGTTGGATTAGGAATAACTCCTGGATTTGGAGGGACTCAAAGACTGGCTAGACTTGTGGGAGAGGGCAAAGCTAAGGAATTGATTTTCACAGGAGACCTAATTAATGCAGAGGAAGCTTTAAGAATTGGATTAGTAAACAAAGTTGTTGAGCCAGAACAGTTACTTGAAGAAGCAACTAATATGGCTAAAAAGATTGCAAGCAATGCTCCAATAGCAGTTAAGCTTTGCAAAGATGCTATAAATAAAGGTATGCAAATGGACATAGATAACGCTCTTATGTATGAAGCTCAAGTATTTGGACTTTGTTTTAGTACAGAGGACCAAAAGGAAGGTATGGCAGCTTTCATAGAAAAAAGAGATAAAGCCTTTAAAAATAAATAGAAATAAAAATCCCTTGATATTATAAATTATAGGAGGAATAGGAAATGAATTTTTCTTTAACTAAGGAACAAGAATTTGTAAAACAAATGGTAAGGGAATTCGCTGAAAATGAAGTGAAGCCTATCGCCGCTGAAATAGATGTAACTGAAAGATTTCCAATGGAAAATGTAGAAAAAATGGCTAGATACCATATGATGGGAATTCCTTTTTCTACTGAATTCGGTGGAGCAGGTGGAGATAGCATATCTTATGCTATAACAGTAGAAGAATTATCAAGAGTTTGCGGAACTACAGGAGTTATAGTTTCAGCTCATACTTCATTATGTGCTGCTCCAATAGATGCTTTTGGAACTCCAGCTCAAAAAGAAAAGTACTTAGTGCCATTAGCTAAAGGAGAAAAAATCGGTGCATTCGGTTTAACTGAGCCTAATGCAGGAACAGATGCTTCTGGACAACAAACAACAGCTTACTTAGATGGAGATAACTATATATTAAATGGTTCAAAAATATTCATCACTAACGGTGGAGTTGCTGACACTTTTGTAGTATTTGCTATGACTGATAAATCACAAGGAACAAGAGGAATATCAGCATTTATAGTTGAAAAAGATTTCCCAGGATTCTCAATAGGTAAAGTTGAGGAAAAACTAGGAATAAGAGCTTCTTCAACAACTGAGCTTGTATTTGAAAACTGTGTAGTTCCAAAAGAGAACTTACTAGGAAAAGAAGGAAAAGGCTTTGGTATAGCAATGAAAACTCTTGATGGAGGAAGAATTGGTATAGCTGCTCAAGCATTAGGAATAGCTCAAGGTGCTTTAGATGAAGCTGTTGCTTATATGAAAGAAAGAAAACAATTTGGAAAACCACTTGCAGCATTCCAAGGATTACAATGGATGGTTGCTGAAATGGACGTTAAAGTTGAAGCTGCTAGACTATTAGTTTATAAAGCTGCTTACAGAAAAGATAATAAATTACCATATACAGTAGACGCTGCAAGAGCTAAATTATTTGCATCAGAAGTAGCTATGGAAGTTACTACTAAAGCTGTTCAAATATTTGGCGGATATGGTTACACTAAAGAGTACCCAGTTGAAAGAATGATGAGAGATGCTAAGATAACTGAGATTTATGAAGGAACTTCTGAAGTTCAAAGAATGGTTATCGCAGGAAACATCTTAAAGTAGGAGGGAAATTACGATGAAAATAGTTGTTTGTATGAAACAAGTTCCAGATACAACTGAAGTTAAAATAGATCCAAAGACAGGAACTCTTATAAGAGATGGTGTTCCTTCAATAATAAACCCAGATGATAAAAATGCTTTAGAAGAAGCAATAAGATTAAAAGATGAGAAAGGTGCTCACGTTACAGTAGTAACAATGGGACCACCACAAGCTCAAAAAGCACTAGAAGAAGCATTAGCTATGGGTGCTGATGAAGCTATATTAGTTACAGATAGAGCTTTCGCAGGAGCAGATACACTAGCTACTTCTCATGCATTAGCAGCTACAATAAAACAATTAGATTACGATATAATCTTCGCAGGAAGACAAGCAATAGATGGAGATACAGCTCAAGTTGGACCAGAAATTGCTGAGCACTTAGACTTACCACAAATAACTTACGTTGAGGAAGTTGAAGTAGAAGCTGATGGATTAAAAGTTAGAAGAGCTTGGGAAGATGGATATGAATATATAAAAGTTCAAACTCCAGTTCTATTAACTGCAATAGAAACTTTAAATGAGCCAAGATACATGAACGTTAAAAACATATTTGCATTAAAAGATAAAGAAGTAAAAGTTTGGACTGTTAAAGATATAGATGTAGATGTAGCCCTTCTTGGATTAAAAGGTTCACCTACAAAGGTTAAGAGATCTTGGGCTAAAGAAGCTAAAGGACAAGGTGAAGTTATAAATGTAGCACCAAAAGAAGCAGCTTCAATTGCACTAGCTAAACTAAAAGAAAATCACTTTATTTAGTAGGTAGGAGGGAATTACAATGAATATAGCAGATTACAAAGGTGTTTGGGTCTTTGCTGAGCAAAGAGACGGAGAATTACAAAAGGTTTCACTAGAACTTTTAGGAAAAGGTAGAGAAATCGCTGATAAATTAGGAGTAGAGCTTACAGCATTACTTATTGGACATAACGTAGAAGGAATGTCTAAAGAATTAGCAGCATTCGGAGCTGATAAAGTATTATTAGCTGATAAAGAAGAATTAGCACACTATTCAACTGATGGATACGCTAAAGTTATAGCTGATCTTGCTAATGCTCATAAACCAGAAATAATATTCATAGGAGCAACTTACATTGGAAGAGATTTAGGACCAAGAGTTGCAGCTAAACTTTCAACAGGATTAACTGCTGACTGTACAGCACTTGATATAGATCCAGAAAACAACAACTTAATGATGACAAGACCAGCTTTCGGTGGAAACTTAATGGCTACAATCGTTTGTGGAGATAATAGACCACAAATGTCAACTGTAAGACCAGGAGTTTTCGAGAAACTTGCAAAAGACGATTCAAAAGCTGCTGTTGTTGAAAAAGCCAACTTTGAATTAACTGCTTCAGACATCAGAACTAAAGTTCTAGAAGTTAAGAAAATAGTTAAAGAAGTTGAAGATATAATCGAAGCTGATATTATAGTATCAGGTGGTAGAGGAGTAGGTTCAAAAGAAAACTTCGCTATGTTAAAAGAACTTGCAGAAGCACTAGGTGGATCAGTTGCTGGTTCAAGAGCTGCTGTTGATAACGGTTGGGTAGATAAAGCAGTTCAAGTAGGTCAAACAGGAAAAACTGTAAGACCAACAGTATATGTTGCTTGTGGTATATCAGGAGCTATTCAGCATTTAGCTGGTATGCAAGATAGTAACTATATAATTGCTATAAACAAAGATGCAGATGCTCCAATCATGAAAGCTGCTGACGTAGCATTAGTTGGAGATTTCCAAAAGATTGTTCCAGAAATGGTAGCTCAATTTAAAGCAATGGAAAAATAATAAATTTATTGATAGTTTTGAGAGCTAAGTTAAATATTTAGCTTAGTTCTCTTAAATAAAATTTTGGGCATAGTGAAAAAAATAGTCATAATGTCTTACAAGTATGATATAATATTGTTAACTTATTTGGTTTATGATGACACCATATTTAAATTAAGTTTTTTACATTACCCCAATGCAAAAGCATTGGGGTATATGTGAATATATAACTTTGACAATGTTTTAAAATAAAACTATGTATTAATTTTCAGCTAATGAGGAATTAAGGATTATAATAAATAATTAGAAAATTTCGTATTTATTTTATCTATAAATCATTGTTATTCATTAGCATAAAGCTATTTTAAAACATGGTCATAGAGTTAATACTTAGGAGGTATTTGGTATGAAAAAAATATGTGTTCTTGGTGCTGGAACTATGGGTTCTGGTATAGCTCAAGCTTTTGCTACAAAAGGATATGAAGTTATAATAAGAGATATTAAGGACGAATTTGTGTCAAAAGGAATAGCTGGAATTAAAAAGAGCTTAGACAAATTAGTTTCTAAAGAAAAAATAACTGCTGAAAAAGCTGAAGACATATTGTCAAGAATAAGTGGAACAACAGATATGAATTTATTAGATGATGTTGATTTAGTTGTTGAAGCTGCTGTAGAAAACATGGAAATTAAAAAACAAATATTTGGAGAGTTAGATAAAATATGCAAGCCAGAAGCTATATTAGCTACTAACACTTCATCTCTTTCAATTACAGAAGTTGCTGTTGCAACAAATAGACCTGATAAAGTTATAGGAATGCATTTCTTTAACCCAGCTACAGTAATGAAGCTTGTTGAAATTATAAGAGGAATGGCAACTTCAGATGAAACTTTTAATGCTATAAAAGAATTAACTTTAGCAATGGGAAAAGAGCCAGTTGAAGTAGCAGAGGCTCCAGGATTTGTTGTAAATAGAATATTAGTTCCAATGATTAACGAAGCAGTAGGAATATTTGCAGAAGGTATAGCAAATGCAGAAGATATAGACAAGGCTATGATGTTAGGAGCAAATCATCCAATGGGACCACTAGCACTTGGAGATTTAATAGGTCTTGATGTTTGCTTAGCAATTATGGACGTATTATATAAAGAAACAGGAGATACTAAATACAGAGCTCACAGCTTACTTAGAAAGTATGTTAGAGCTGGATACCTTGGAAGAAAAACAGGAAGAGGATTCCATAACTACAACAAATAATTTAAGAAATAAAATGAACTTGTAATAAAAAGTACTCTATGAAATAGACTTTTTTAAATTGTCTACTTTAAGGGTGCTTTTTTATTATGGAATTAAATAATAAACAAAAATAGTTTACATTTTTAGATTCAGTAGTAAAATTATGTATGGCAATGTGAATAGAATTTTAAATTAGGAGTTAATCTAAAAAAATAAAAAGGCTGATATAAAACAAATATATCAAGCCTTAAGTTAAGATGTCAAAATGGACATCTATGAAAAAATATGCATCTTCATTATAACATAAATAAATGTTAGAAAATAGTTAAATGAATAAAAATTCACAAATATTGTATTCTATATTTTAATAAATATAATTGGTATTTTTAATATCAGATTAAATTTATAAATTGTAAATTGACAATTTATTTAGGAGAATTTTTAACAAATTTAAAATGTATTTTTAGTTAGGACAATAATATAATTATAATTAAAAATGAAATTAATTTGTTTATAGAGGTTAATGCAGTAAAATATATTTAGACAAATTATATTAAAAATCGACATTATACAATTTGAAATTATATTGGTTTAAACTGTTCATTAGCCACATTGTTAATGGTTTACCTTCATTACAATCTATAATATAGATTTGTAAATAAAAAGGTATAATTTTCTAAAAAATCTCTTGAAAAACTATGTAAACAAGAGTACAATATACTTGTACAAATTGTTAATTTATTATCAATACTTAGAAAGTTATGAATACTATTGAGGAACAGTTATCTTTGGATAGCTGTGAAAGGGGATTAATAATGAACAGATTTACATTACCAAGAGACATCTATTATGGTGAAAACTCATTAGAAGTTCTGAAATCTTTAAAAGGTAAAAGAGCTATAATAGTTACAGGTGGCAGCTCAATGCAAAAATTTGGTTTCTTGGATAAAGTTAAAAATCTATTAAAAGAAGCTGATATGGAAGTTAAGATAATTGAAGGAGTAGAGCCAGATCCATCTATTGAAACAGTTATGAAAGGTGCAGAAGAGATGAGAAACTTTGAACCAGAGTGGATTGTTTCTATAGGAGGAGGATCACCAATAGATGCTGCAAAGGCTATGTGGGTATTTTATGAGCATCCTGAATTAACTTTTGAGGATATTAAGGATCCATTTTCTATTCCTACATTAAGAAATAAAGCTAGATTTGTAGCAATACCTTCAACTAGTGGTACAGCAACAGAAGTAACAGCATTCTCTGTTATCACTGACTATGAAAAGAAAATAAAATATCCATTAGCGGATTATAATATAACTCCAGATATAGCTATACTAGATACTGAACTTACTATGACTATGCCTAAGACCCTAGTAGCTCATACTGGAATGGATGCATTAACTCATGCTATAGAGGCTTATGTAGCATCTAATAAATCACATTTTTCTGATCCATTAGCTATGGAAGCAATAACAATGATAAAGAAGAATATACTTGGATCTTATGATGGATGTAAAAAAGCTAGAGAACAAATGCATATAGCACAATGTTTAGCAGGAATGGCATTTACAAATGCATTACTAGGTATAACACATTCAATGGCTCATAAAACTGGTGCAGTATTTAATATTCCACATGGATGCGCCAATGCGATATTTTTACCATATGTTATAGATTTTAATAAAACTGCTTGTAGTGAAAGATATGCTAATGTCGCTAGAAGTTTAGGTTTAAGCGGCGAAAATGATGAAGAATTAATAAATGCATTAACAGAATGTATAAGAGAATTAAATGATGTTATGGATATACCTTCTTCATTAAAAGAATATGGTGTAAAAGAAGAAGATTTTAATAAATGGGTAGATTATATTTCAGAAAATGCAGTACAAGATGCTTGCACTGGCTCTAACCCAAGAACTGTTTCTGTTGACGAAATGAAAAAAATATTTACTTGCACATTTAATGGAGAAAAAGTAGATTTTTAATTTAAATATATGAAATTATAAATGTATTAAGATGTCTGAAACAAAATAACTAGTCAAAAGTGCAAGATTCATTTTGTATAAGATAGGGTGGCAATTTATCTATATCTATGGAATAGGATAGCATACTGACTAGTTATTTATTAATATTTTAATCTGCAAAATTATAAATATAAAGTGATTATATCCTTACTTATGAAATAAATGGTTTTTAAAATATAATAAGAATAAACACACAAATGGTATCATATTGTATGGAATGTAAACGTTTGATGCAAATAGTAGAAAAATTCGAACAATATATACAATTAATATTGACTATATAAAATATAGAATATAATATATATATATATAGTTAATATTTTGGTGAATGAGGGTTATTGGAGATATTCCGTTTCATTTAATAGGGATAACCGTAGAAGAAATGAATAGTATAGCTATGGGCTATTCAGAAGCTTTCAGGTGAAGCACAATAATCGGATACCACCCTGGAGAGACTCATTTTATGAGCATCGAAGAAGAAACTCAAAATTGTTTTAGTTTGTAGTTTTGGGGAAACTTTCAGATAAAAGGACAGGTGTAAATAGCATTTATTTGTGTGCCTATTTACTTATTGTCCCTTTTTTGTTGCAAAAAATATAAAGAATGTATACTATTAATTATAGTATGTGCATTTAGTATGGACAGGTTATCTTTAGGTATCTAAAATAGGATATCATATTAACTAGTTTTTATTTTTTAGAACACTTATTAAAATGATTAGATTTGGAGGAACATGGATATGTATAAAATAGCTGAAAAAAGGGATTTAGCACCTCAAATTTTCTTAATGAATATTGAAGCACCTAGGGTAGCTAGATCAGCTAAACCAGGTCAATTTATAATCGTTAGAATGGATGAAAAAGGAGAAAGAGTTCCTTTAACTGTTTGCGACACAGATGCAGAAAAAGGAACAGTTACAATAGTTGTTCAAACTATTGGATGTTCAACTAAAGAAATGGCCAACCTAGAAGCTGGAGATATGGTAGCTGATTTTGTTGGACCATTAGGGATGGAATCTGAATTATTGCATGAAGATTTAGAAGAGCTTAAAAATAAGAAGATATTATTCATATCTGGTGGTGTAGGAGCTGCTCCAGTTTATCCACAAGTTAAATGGCTAAATGAGCAAGGCATAAAAGCTGATGTTATAATGGGATACAAAACTAAGGACATGGTAATCCTAGAAGAAGAAATGAAAGCTGTATCTGGAGATGTTTTTGTATGCACAGATGATGGTACTTATGGTTCTAAAGGAATGGTAACTAATAAACTACAAGATCTAGTACAAAATGAAGGCAAAAAATATGATTTAGTTATATCAATAGGACCTATGATAATGATGAAATTTGTTTGTAAACTAACAGAAGAATTAGGAATAAAAACAGTTGTAAGTATGAATCCAATAATGGTTGATGGAACTGGAATGTGTGGAGCATGTAGAGTTACAGTTGGAAATGAAACTAAATTCGCTTGTGTTGATGGCCCAGAATTTGACGGACATGAGGTTAACTTTGATGAGGCATTAAAAAGAATGTCAATGTATAAAGCTGAAGAGTGTAAAAAAGATAGCATAAAAGAAGGCTGTGGTTTAGGAGGTAATAAATAATGGCTATAGATAGAATGAAAAAAACTCCAATAGCAGAACAAGATGCTAAAGTAAGGGCTAAAAACTTTGAAGAAGTATGTTTAGGATATAATGAAGAAGAAGCTGTACAAGAAGCTTCAAGATGCCTAAATTGTAAAAATAAACCATGCGTTGGTAAATGTCCAGTTGCTGTAGATATACCAGAATTTATAGCTCATGTTAAAAATAGAGAATTTGCAGAAGCTGCTAAAGCTTTAGATAGACATACAGCACTTCCAGCAGTTTGCGGAAGAGTTTGCCCTCAAGAATTACAATGTGAAAGCAAATGTGTTCTTGGAATAAAAGGAGAACCTGTGTCAATTGGTAAACTTGAAAGATTTGTTGCTGATTGGTCAAGAGAACATAATGTAGATTTAACCAAAGATATAGAAAAGAAGAATAGAAAAGTAGCTGTTATAGGCTCAGGTCCAGCAGGAATAACTTGCGCTGGAGATTTAGCTAAAATGGGATATGATGTAACTGTGTTTGAAGCATTACATGAACCAGGCGGAGTTTTAGTTTATGGAATCCCTGAGTTTAGATTACCAAAAGAGACAGTTGTTAAGCATGAAATAAATAATTTACTTAAATTAGGTGTAAAAATAGAGACTAACGTAATTGTTGGAAGAACAGTTACAATAGATCAATTAATAAGTGAAGAAAAATTTGAAGCGGTATTTGTAGGTTCAGGTGCAGGACTTCCTAAATTTATGGGAATACCAGGAGAAAACTTAAATGGAGTGTTCTCTGCAAATGAATTTTTAACAAGAAATAACCTAATGAAAGCTTTCAAAGAAGGATATTCAACTCCAATAAAAGCAGGTGATAAAGTTGCAGTTGTTGGTGGTGGAAACGTTGCTATGGACGCTGCTAGAACAGCTTTAAGATTAGGAGCAGAAACTCACATAGTTTATAGAAGAAGTGAAGCAGAACTTCCAGCAAGAGTTGAAGAAGTGCATCATGCTAAAGAAGAAGGAATAATACTTGACCTTCTAGTTAATCCAATTGAAATCCTTGGAGATGAAAATGGATGGGTTAAAGGAATGAAATGTATAAGAATGGAGCTAGGAGAAGCTGATGCTTCAGGAAGAAGAAGACCTGTTGAGGTTCCAGGTTCTGAGTTTGTAATTGACTGTGACACAGTTATAATGTCATTAGGAACATCACCAAACCCATTAATTCCAGCTACAACAGAAGGATTAGAGATTAATAAATGGAAGTGTATAGTGGCTGATGAAGAGACAGGAAAAACTTCTAAAGCTAAAGTTTATGCTGGTGGAGATGCTGTAACAGGCGCTGCAACAGTTATACTTGCAATGGAAGCTGGTAAAAAAGCAGCTAAAGCTATAGACGAAGATTTATCAAAAAATAGCTAGAGTGTTTAAATAGAATATTTAATAAAAATATACAAGCTTATTGTTAAGCTTGTATATTTTTTTATAAAGTAATTATTCAAATATTTATATAAATATATATTTAAGAAATCGATTCATAAAGGATTAATTTCCACCTTAATTGTGCATTGTTTCAAGTTCTCCATTTTCCATTCTTAGCTTTTTATAGTCGTTTATCATTCTCTCGATAAACTCTATTTGCTCTTCTTTACTAAGTTTTGAAAGTTCCTTATAACCACAATGATAAAAACAACCATGATATGATTTTACAGGTTTTTCTGATGGACTATGTAATCTAAGGTCTAAAGGACAAGGCTGATACTTAGTATCTCTTGCTTTTAATTGATCTCTATTTATAGGATGGCTGTTTATTTCATCTATTAGTGCAATATTACCAATCTCTTCACAAAGCCCAACAAGATTTTTACCTTCTTTAACATGATTTAATAGTTTTTCAAGAGTATAGATATATTCTTTATCTGATAGCTCTTTATTTTCCAGTGCCTTCATTTTCTCTCTCCTTTTGCTTTCGTACCATTTTATTCAATTCACAATTCACAATGCACAATTGTGGAATTTTCTCAGCTGTCACTGAGAAATTCTAAATTAATTCTGTAGTGGTGAACAATATTCACCATAATAATTAGCAATTACATTGTGAATTGATCTAATTATATTATTATCTATAATTTAAATGATTATTAAAATTAAATTTTTGCTTTATATCATAATTAACGCCATTATATTATAATATTTTTAAAATTAAATTTCCATGATTTCAATAGGAATATAGGATATAATGTGAAAATTTAATATATGCTCTGGAAAATAAATTTCCTATAAAAATAGATTGACCCCTTAGAAATTAAGGATTAATAATTAAAAATGAAAAAATTTAGATACATTATATAGGAGGAAGAGTATGAAAACATTAAATATATTTCAAGTGGATGCTTTTACAGAAGAAAAATTTAAAGGTAACCCAGCAGCAGTATGTATTTTAGAAGATGAAATAAAAGATGAAAGTTTACAAGCTATTGCTAGAGAAATGAATTTATCAGAAACTGCTTTTGTTAAAGTTATAGACGGAAAATCCTTCAAAGATGGAAAAACTTTTTCATTAAGGTGGTTTACGCCAAATCAAGAAGTGACCCTATGCGGACATGCTACTCTTGCAACTTCACAGGTTATATTTGAACACTATAGTAATTGTAATAAAAAACTAAATTTCCAAACTAAAAGTGGCAATCTTGTGTGTGAAAAAACATTAAAAGGTATATCTTTAAATTTTCCTTTGGATAATATAATAAATATAGTACCTGAAAATCAGTTATTAGAAGCAATGGGAATTAAAGATTTTAAAGAGTGTATAATCGGTGAAAATACAAGGAAAGTAGTTGTTAAACTTAATAGTATAAAAGAGGTATTAGAACTTAACCCTAATTATGAAAAAATGAAGACTATAGCTTTTAAAACAGATATTAAAGGAGTAGGGGTTACCTGTGAAGGCGATGAGAACTATGATTTTATTTCTCGTTATTTTAATCCATGGGCAGGTGTAAATGAAGACTCTGTTACTGGATCGGTTCATACTTTATTGGCCAACTATTGGAAGGGAATTTTAAATAAAAATACATTGAAAGCATATCAGGCCTCAGAGAGAGGTGGGGAAATACTGCTTAACATTCTAAATGATGATAGAGTTGAGTTAATTGGTAAGGCTGTAATTGTACTTAAAGGAGAAATTTATACAATTGAGAAGTGACAATTGACAATGGAGAATTGTTGATACTTCTCCTTTAGAGGAGAAGTCTTGAGCTAATTTATTCTTGAAGTGGCACAGTCACTTTTATTAAAAAATCTATTTAAAGAAATTAATTCATAAATAATTAATTTCCACCTTAATTGTCAATTTTCCATTATCAATTGTCAATTGTATAAGTTGTCCATCGTCAATTCTCAATTGGTTAAGGCTTTCTTCTTTTCGATGTGGACAAGTGATATAATTTATTTAGTTATATATTAAAGAGCTTTGGGAGGGGATTTTATGTTGTTGGATAAGGTTAAAAAATTTTATGGTAGTGAATATGATTTAAATTGTGCTGAAACTATAATTTATGCGGCAAATGAAGAGTATAATATGAATCTTAATAAACAAACTTTAAAGGCAATGGCAGCCTTTGGTGGTGGAATGGCAGTGGAAAGTGTTTGTGGTGTTATAACAGGTGCTATATCTGTGTTAGGAATATTATTTACTGAGGATAGAGCTCATGAGAGTGATAAAGTAAAGAACTTAACAAAGGAATACTTTGAGAAATTTACCTCAAAGTTAGGAACTGATAATTGTGCAAGATTAAAAGAAAGTTATAGGAATGACGAAGCTAGATGTTTTAAAATGATAGAAATTGGTGCGGAAGTTTTAGATGAGATAGTTATAAGAGAACTTATTTAGTTCACAATTCACAATGCACAATTCACAATTGTGGATATTTCTCAGCTGTCACTGAGAAATTTAGAACTGATTCCGTAGCGGCGAACTTAATTCAATTCACAGTTCACAATGCAAAATTCACAGTTATGGATATTTCTCAGTTATCGCTGAGAAATTTAAAATTCATTTGTAGCGGCGAACAGTGTTCGCCACATAATAACTAGAGATATAATCGCTAGTTATAAACNNTTAATTGTGAATTGTGAACTGTGCGTTGTGCATTAATCTAAGTTGTGCATTGTTTTAACTTCTCCATTGTATAACTTGTTCATTTAGTGAAAGAATTATAATATCGTATATTTACTGAAGCAAATTTTATAATAAGAGGATGTGTTATGATGGATTTTAAAGAAATTTTAGAATTTGAAGATAGAATTGTATTAAGGGGAGTTAAGAACTTTGAACTACCTCATATTTTTGAATGTGGACAATGCTTTAGATGGAATAGGCTAGAAAATGGTAATTATATTATGGTAGCTTATAGAAAAGTTATAGAGTTAGAAAAAAATAATGATGAAGTAATAATTTATAATGCAAATAAAAAAGACTTTGATAACATATGGTGCGACTATTTTGATTTAAAAAGAGATTATACTTCTATTAAAGAAGAATTAAGTAAGGATTCATTACTTGAAAAATCCGTAGAGTTTGGACATGGAATTAGATTACTCCAGCAAGAGCCTTTTGAAATAGTATTATCTTTTATAACTTCTGCAAATAATAGAATCCCGATGATAAAAAGAGCAATAGAAAATATAAGTAAGAAATTCGGAGATGAACTTCATTATAAAGGTAAAACATATTATGCTTTCCCTACTCCAGAGCAACTCATAAATGCTTCACCAGAAGAAATTGAAAGCTTAGGAGTTGGATTTAGAGCAAAATACATAGCTGATGCTATAAACAAAGTTTATAATAATGTTTATAACTTGGAAGAAATAAAAGCATTGAGTGATGATGAATGTCATGAAGCGTTAAAACAATTTAATGGTATAGGCCCTAAAGTTTCAGACTGTATAATGCTTTTCTCAATGGAGAAATATTCTGCTTTTCCTGTGGATGTATGGGTAAAAAGGGCAATGCAATTTTTCTATTTAGCGCCAGATGTATCTTTACCTAAGATAAGAATATTTGCTCGTGATAAATTTGGAGAGTTATCAGGCTTCGCGCAACAATATCTATTCTACTACGCTAGAGAAAATAATATAAAAATTGAGTAGTATGAACAGGTTAGGCAATTGAGAAATTGCGGGAATTAAGAATTAATAAGATTGTGAATTAGCAAAGTTGTCAATCGTCAATTCTCAATTGTAGAAGAGATATGATTTGAAAAATAATAGAAAAGAAAAATTTAAAATTTTTTAGAAAGATATTAAGAAAAGGTAGTAATAAAATGGTCGTATTGCTTATATACTTAATTCCAGGGATACCTAAAGATATATTGGCCTATCTTTGTGGATTATCTGATGTGGATTTTGGGAATTTCAAGTATAGATAGATTTCCATGGTAATTATTTCAGCTATATCTGGAGATAGTATAGGTGATAGAAACTATGTAATTTTAGGAAGTTTAGTAGTAATATCCATTATATTCTTTTTTATAGGAGTATTAAAAGGAAATAAAATACTTCAATATTTACACCAATTGCATGATAAAAGAAAAAAAGGCAAATAAAAATACAATTAATAGAAATATTGAGAAAAGATAAGGAAAATAAAGTTATATTAAGGAAAATTGGAATAAAGGCTATTTTTGAAGTGTAAAGCAAATTTGATATTAATCTAAGGTTTAATTATGATAATATTAGAATTAGCACTCAATGATATGGAGTGCTAACAAATTGAAAATAAATAATTTTTATTTCATATATTTAAGGAGGGCTAAACTATGGCAATAAAACCACTTGGTGATAGAGTAGTTATAAAAAGATTAGAGGCTGAGGAGAAAACTAAGAGCGGAATAGTTCTTACGTCAGCATCAAAGGAGAAACCACAAGAGGCTGAGGTTATTGCAGTAGGCTCAGGGCTTGTAGTTGACGGAAAAGAAATAAAAATGGAAGTTAAAGTAGGGGATAAAATATTATTCTCTAAGTATGCAGGTAATGAAATTAAACACGAAGGACAAGAATATATCATATTAAAGCAAGAAGATATATTAGCAGTTATAGAGTAGTATTATAGAATATAGTCGAAAAATAAGCTTATAATAGGAGGTTTTTATCATGGCTAAGACAATTTTATTCGGTGAAGAAGCAAGAAGAGCTATGCAAAGAGGAGTGGATACTTTAGCAGATACAGTTAAAGTAACTTTAGGACCAAAAGGAAGAAACGTTGTTTTAGATAAAAAATTCGGTTCTCCACTTATAACTAATGATGGAGTAACAATTGCTAGAGAAATAGAACTTGAAGATGCTTTTGAAAATATGGGAGCACAACTTGTTAAAGAAGTTGCTACAAAGACTAATGATGTAGCAGGGGATGGTACTACAACAGCTACAGTTTTAGCTCAAGCTATAATAAGAGAGGGCTTAAAAAACGTAACAGCTGGTGCTAATCCAATGTTAATAAGAAATGGAATAAGAATGGCAGTAGATAAAGCTGTTGAAGAAATAAAAAAATATTCTAAGCCAATAAACGGAAAAGGTGATATATCAAGAGTTGCAGCTGTATCAGCAGCAGATGAAGAAATCGGACAATTAATAGCAGATGCAATGGAAAAGGTAGGAAATGAAGGAGTTATCACTGTTGAAGAGTCTAGAACTATGGGAACAGAATTTGACGTAGTTGAAGGAATGCAATTTGATAGAGGATATTTAAGTTCATATATGGTAACAGATCCAGATAAAATGGAAGCTATTTTAGATGATGCATACATCCTAATCACTGATAAGAAAATCAGTAACTTACAAGAAATTCTACCAGTACTTGAACAAATAGTTCAGCAAGGAAAGAAATTATTAATAATTGCTGAAGACATAGAAGGAGAAGCATTAGCTACATTAGTAGTTAATAAATTAAGAGGAACATTTACTTGTGTTGCTGTTAAAGCTCCTGGATTTGGTGACAGAAGAAAAGAAATGCTTGAAGATATAGCAATACTTACAGGTGGAGTTGTAATTTCTGAAGAATTAGGATATGACCTAAAAGAAGCTACAATAGAAATGCTTGGAAGAGCTGAAAGTGTTAAAATTTCTAAAGAAAACACAACTATTGTAAATGGAAAAGGTGATAAAGAAAATATAGCTCAAAGAGTAAATCAAATAAAAGTACAAATGGAAGAAACAACTTCTGATTTCGATAAAGAAAAATTAAATGAAAGACTTGCAAAACTTGCAGGTGGAGTAGCTGTAATAAAAGTTGGAGCTGCTACAGAAACAGAACTTAAAGAAAGAAAATTAAGAATAGAAGACGCATTAGCTGCTACTAAAGCTGCTGTTGAAGAAGGAATAGTTGCTGGTGGTGGAACTGCATATGCAAATGCAATTCCTGAAGTTGAAAAATTAACTTCTGATATACCTGATATTCAAGTTGGTATTAATATTGTAAAAAAATCATTAGAAGAACCATTAAGACAAATAGTTACAAATGCTGGTTATGAAGGTTCTGTAATCATAGAAAAAGTTAAAGAAACCGGAGCAGAAATGGGCTACGATGCATTAAGAGGAGAATTCGTAGACATGATAAAAGCTGGTATAGTTGACCCAACTAAGGTTACAAGAAGCGCCCTTCAAAATGCTGCATCAGTAGCTGCAACATTCTTAACAACAGAATCTGCTGTAGTAGATCTTCCAGAGAAAAATCCTGTTGCACCTATGGCACCAGATATGGGAATGGGTGGAATGTATTAATAAAAAATATGGAGTTATGACGAAAGTCATAACTCTTTTTTATGTATAAGAAAGTATAAAAAAATTTTGAAAGTTGAAGAAAAAATATACTAGATATTTCTTATAAGTTATATTATAATAGGAACATGTGTTCTATAAAGGAGAGAAAAAATAATGATAAATAAAATAGGAAAAATAACAATATACGTAAATGATCAAGAAGAAGCTAAAAAATTCTGGACTGAAAAAATAGGATTTGTAGTTAAGTTTGAACAAGAAATGATGCCAGGTATGAAATGGTTAGAAGTAGGTCCAAGTAAAGATGAGTTTACAACATTTATATTATATAATAAGGAAGCAATGAAGAATCAAAATCCATCAGCTAATGTCACTCATCCATCAATAATATTAAGTACAACTGATATTGATAAAGCATATGATGAGATGAGAGAAAATAGAGTAGATTTAGGAAAGTTAATAACTATGCCTTATGGAAAGATGTTTTCATTTAAAGATCAAGATGGAAATGAGTACTTATTAAGAGAAGATAAATACGATATTTAAAAAGTGATAAAGTTATTCTTTATCACTTTTTTAAAAATATAAATTAGAGTATATAAATTAGAGTATATTTAAAGGCGTATATAGATAAACTACTCTAAAGTTTAATGTATGTCTGAATATAAGTTAACAGTCTTATATATCAATTCACAACTTTTAGATCAATGCACAACTTATATTAGTGCACAATGCACAATTCACAATGCACAGTTAAGGAAGAAATTAT
>NZ_DKLM01000063.1:2318-39004 GCF_002455975.1 Clostridium sp. UBA6640 | reverse complement strand
GAGTAGTTGCATCACCTAAACCTGAAAAAATAATAGAAGTAGAATCAATAAAAACATTGATAAATAACGATACTGTAGTAATTACAGTAGGCGGCGGTGGAATACCTGTAGTTGAGCTAGAAGATAAAAGCCTTAAGGGAGTAGCTGCAGTAATAGATAAGGATTTTGCATCAGAAAAATTAGCAGAGGATATTGATGCAGATGAGCTTATTATATTAACAGGTGTTGATAGGGTTGCAATAAATTTTGGTAAACCAAATCAAATAAATTTAGATAAATTGACAGTAGAAGATGCTAAAAGATATATTGAGGAAGGATACTTTGCTAATGGAAGTATGCTTCCTAAGGTTGAAGCAGCTTTAAAATTTGCTGAATCTAAAAAAGGTAGAAAAGCAATTATTGCTTCACTGGACAAGGCAAAGTTAGCATTAAGAGGTGAAAGTGGGACTATTATAACCTTAGATTAATACTACTAAGTTTATAATGAAGATTAATTTAAAAAATATAAATTTTATAGTGGTTTTGAAAGAATACTATCTCCATTTAATCTTTCAATAACATAATAAAGCATCACGCTCTTGGGAGTTGTGATGCTTTTATTTAGCTGAAATTTTTACTTTAAAAAATTTAAATAGCATAGATTACTTAATTGGCAAATTGGCAGTGTATGCTATAATATACCTAATAGTTGTGTGATTTAAAGTTTGTATAACCTTAGAAGTTATGATATTCTAATGAAAAATACATATAATATTTATAGTGATTTACAGGAACTCAATAGGAGGGGTTAGATGACAATTTTTGAATTATTGAACTTGACTAAATTAAAAGTAATTAATACAAAAGCTGATTTATACAGAGAAGTAGAAACAATAGAGTCAACAGAAACTCCAGATGTAACGACCTACCTACCCAAAAACACTTTACTTATTACAACAGCTATGGTATATAAAGACAACCAAGATGAGCTTTGTAAACTTATTTATAAATTAAATGATTTACCCTGTGCAGCATTGGCAATCAAATTAGGTCGTTTTATTGATGAATTAGATGAAAAAGTTATCAAGATCGCAGATAAGCTAGGATTTCCTCTTTTACAAATTCCTATGGAAGCTACATTAGGAGAAGTTTATCAAAAGGTGCTTTCTCATTTATGGAACATTCAAAACAAGGAGATACTTCATGCATTGAACACTCAAAAAAAGTTCTCCAATCTTCTTTTTCAGGGTGAATCAGCAGAAATGTTGTTAAATAATTTAAGTATTATCTTAAAAAAGTCAGTTTTACTTATAGACCCCCTTGGAAATATTATGGGAAGCAATTATGATTGCACAGAAGAAAATATAGAAACAGCAAAAGAATTATTTTTCTCTCTTTCATTATATAAAAGGCAATCAAGTACAGTGCAACATTGTATTGACACAAAGAATAAAAAAGAGAGAATATCCATTTATCCTTATCATGTTTTTGATAAAAATTCTTGCTATCTTTTTATTTTTGATTCAGAGTCATTGTCTGCTGATACTTCCGCTTTAGTGATAGAACAGGTACTACTTGCATTTGAATTTTTATTATATAAAAACCTATGTATTTCCTATAATAAATTAAAAGATGATGAGAGGTTCCTGCTATTTCTATTAAATAAACATAAAAGTGATAATTTGATTTCACAACAGTTATTAACCATTGGAAAAGCACATGGTTTAAAGCTTAGCAAGTTCTATTATGTTATTTTAGTAACCTTGGAATCCTTTAAAAATAATAAGTTTCATGTTGATAAGTTCTCACATCGTGAACAAAAGTATATTTTTATTTATGAATGGTTAGAAAAAGAATTGTTTAAGGAATATCGTAATAATGTAATTTTGCTGCCAGAAATTAAAAATTACAGATATGTATTTTTAGTTCAAGGTAATGCAGATGATTTAACAGAAAAACTTAGATATTATCATGATAAACTTAAGACAATGTTACAAGTGAAGGTTAGCTTTTCATACGGAAATAGAATGTCAGAAATAGAAGCAATAAAATACTCTTATTTTGAAGCTTTAGAAAGTTATAAGAGTGGAGAAGAAAGAAATAATATTTCTTATATTAAATACTATAAAACTAAAAATGCTGCGGAACTACTAAAAACACTTTCTAGAGATCAGGTAGAAGGATTTTGTCTTTATAATTTAAGAACATTAGCGTATCCAGAGAATATGAGGACCTTAGAACTTAGAAACACCTTAAAGACTTATTTAGAATTGAAATGTAATATTACAGAAACTTCAAATAAGATGTTTATTCATAGAAATACGGTAAAATATAGAATAAAAAAATGTGAAGAGATTCTCGAAAGGGAAATAGATGACTCTGATTTTATCTTTCAACTACAATTGAGTCTGATTTTAACAGAAGATAAATAAGAGATTACTTTTTGTACATAGAATACCATAAGTTATACCCGTGGTTTTAAAAGGCTTTTAGTTATTAGTATAAAAAAATAATACCTCCCATGTAAGGAAATAGGTTTGTCCGTCATAACCAACAAAGGAGGTATATTCAAAATGAATAATACTAATTTAATACGCAGTAAGTGAATTTATAAATATTATATAGTGCTTAATTTATTTCGTTCATAAAGTATAAGGATTCCTCTATTAGAGATATGGTATCCTCACAGGTAGTGTCCTTGTCAAAATCATGTGCTTTAGCAGAAGCTACAAATAGATGAGATTTAGGTAGCAAAGAAGATAAAATTTGAGATTCTGCAAAAGGTACATCTGTATCATGAAAACTATGAGCAAGGAAGACGGGAGGATAGCAATTAAAATCTGTTAATTTTTTTAATGAGTATAAATTATAAAAATCCTCTATAGAATCATCAGTGAGCATATGTATCCATTTTCCTGTTTGACGAGCATACACATATAAGCTGTATCGTGTATCAAGTAAGCCTTCTGCTATTTCACCTTTCTTGCACATAGAGGTGATTGTGTCCTTATCTACAGCAGGAAATTGCGAATAATAGGGACTTGGCTCATTATACCAGGAATCCTTAGCAAAGGTATAGCCATAATAAGAAAGAATTCCAATTGGCTTCTCTGGTAAATCCATCCTTGGAGCAAGAAGGCATAAGTATGCACCAGCAGACCTTCCCCATAAGAAATAAGGGCAGTTAGAATTAAATAAATCTGTACGGTTATTTAAATACCATATAATAGCATCTTTGAGGTCATCTAGGATATTAGGTAGCTTAGTAGCTGGAGCTAAGCGATAGTCAAAGGCAAGGATAGAGTATCCAGCATCACAAAAGCTATTAATATGATATTCTGGAAGGTCCGTTCTTTTTCCGTATAGTAATCCCCCACCATGAAAATATAAAAGTGTTGCACGGGTTGTTTTTTGTGTGCTTCGATATAGTGTAGTATGTAATTCGATATTTGTTTTTTTGTAGGAGAATGTCTCCAATGATATTTTGTTTAAATTCGTAGAATGCAAAAGAATACCTCCATATTAAAATGAGAACATTTAGAAACTTAATCTTTTGTATTTTCTCATTTTTTATTAAATTTTTAGATTCTTAATTTGTTTCAAAACGACTCAATTCTTTGTAGAATATATAAAGAAATTTTGGGTAAAATCGCTACCCTATACAATCAAATTGAAATTGATTTTTTATTTCTATACAAAGGTTTATAGCTATAAATATAAAAAAATCCTTCTTCGTATTAAACTAAATTTAGATTAGTCACTACATTACAATAAAAGAGCTTATTCAAAGGTATGAAAACGTATAATCAAAGTTTAGCATACAGTAAATTGAATTGCAAATATCAGAGAAATAGCGGAATTTAATACATAATAGTACGTTATTGAAAATTTATTATTTAGGAGGTAATAAAGATATAATATCGTTAGAAGTTATAAATAATTTAGTAGATGTAGAACTATAGTTCAAACAAATAAGAGTATCTAGAATGAGAATATCTATTGTAAACTTTCTATAGGGAAAATATTAAAAATTATGAATATTTATGCATTATTTTGCAGAATAAAGGAATTAAAGATAAATCTCTTAAATAATGATTATATTGGCTTAATAACAATATTTTCACGTACTCAAAACAAAGCTTCAGTATTGACATATATGGTATAATGAACAAAATGGTTACAACTTGGTTACAACTTAATTATTTTAATACAAGGAGGAAAAGCATGGTATTTAGTTCTCAAATATTCATTTTTGTATTTTTACCAATAACTTTGTTAATTTATTATACCCTAGGGAATCTTTTTTCCAGTAAGCTCTTAAAAAACTTTGTATCTCTTTTTACAAGTTTATTATTTTATGCTTGGGGAGGAATAGAGAATCTACCATTATTAGGGATATGTATTTTAATAAATTATATATTTGGGCTACTTATTGATAAGTTAAAAGATGAGAAAAAATTAAAAAAGATTGTTTTAATAATAGGTATAATATTAAATTTAAGTTTACTTTTTTATTATAAATATTATGGATTTGCAATAGAAAATATTAATAGTATTTTCAATACTGGTTTTCAATACAAGGAAATTATATTACCTATAGGGATTTCATTTTTTACATTCCAAGGTATGTCATACATAATTGATATATATAGAAATGATGCAAAGGTTAATAAAAATATTTTTTCTGTTGCCTTATATGTATCATTTTTCCCACAACTAATAGCAGGTCCTATTGTAAAATATAAGGATATAGATAATCAAATAAGAGAAAGAAAAGAAACTATTGAACAGTTTAGTTATGGTATTGAAAGATTTGTTATAGGGCTAGCAAAAAAGGTAATTATTGCTGATACTGTAGCTATGATAGCTGATAGAATATTTTCAGTTTCAAGTGCAGGAATTGATCAACCTACAGCATGGCTAGGAGCTATTTGTTATACTTTTCAAATATACTTTGATTTTTCAGGATATTCGGATATGGCTATTGGACTCGGACATTTATTTGGCTTTAGATTTATGGAGAACTTTAATTATCCATATATATCAAAATCCATAACGGAATTTTGGAGAAGATGGCACATATCTTTATCTACTTGGTTTAGAGAATATCTTTACATACCATTGGGTGGAAATAGGACAGGCAATACATATGTAAATCTTTTTATTGTTTTTTTAGTTACAGGCTTATGGCATGGAGCTTCATGGAATTTTGTTGCATGGGGAATATGGCATGGTGCATTTATAATCATTGAAAAACTTATAAATAAAAAAACATGGTATGTAAAAACTCCATCTTTTATAAAAAGAACAATTACTATGTTTATTGTTATATTAGGATGGGTATTATTTAGGGCTAATGGCTTAATGGAGGCTATAGGTTATTTATCAATAATGTTTGGGATAAATAAGGCTGCAACAGCTACCTTTGAGTTTAGTTACTTTGTTAATAAAACATTAGTTTTTTGGATGTTTATATCAATTATAGGTTCTCTTCCAATAGTTCATAACATATTTAAATCCTATGAAGATAAAAAAGCATTTCAGATAGCAAAAACAGTGCTTATTGGAGTTTTATTAATTATTGCAATAATATTTATAGTTAATTCAACATATAGTCCATTTATTTACTTTCAATTTTAAAGGAGGTGTTAGTGTATGAAAAAAATACATCTTTCTAGAATAGTTATATTTGTTTTTATTATTGTATTACCTATATTTAGTATGAATTTAAAACCTAATCAAGTTTCAAGTATAGATAATAGAAAACTTATTGATTCTTCAGAGATATTTTCACAAGGTAATATTAATGAAAATGTAGAAAGTTACATAGAAGATCGTATAGGATTTAGAACTGAAATGGTTAATGTATACACTAAAGGGATGGATTTGCTGTTTGATGAAATGATACATCCAAGCTATCAGTACGGAAAAGATGGATATATTTTTTCGAAATTACGTGAAAATCCACTTGATAAAGAGTTTCAAGAAGTCTATTCTGATTTTATCTTAAATTTTCAAAATTACTGTATAGATAGAGATATAAAATTTTTATATTCCCTTGAACCTGGCAAAACAGCTATATACTCAGAGTTTTTACCAGATGGGTATAATTATGATAATAAAAATACTGACTATCTTTTAAGTCTTCTTAAAGATAAAAATGTTAATTATTTATATACCGGACAAGCTTTAATGGATGCTAAAAATTCTAAAGAAGTTTTTGATAAAAAATATGATGCCAATCATTGGAATGAAACTGGAGCCACTATTGGAATTTCATCTATAATAGATAGATTACGTGATTTAGATTCAACAGTAGATAAGTTTGATATCAATAAATTTGAATCAGTAGAGTATACAAATACAACTCTTCCAGCTTCATATTTTTCTATAAATGAAAAAACAACACATTATAACTTAAAAGAAGATAATTCTATACCAGTTACTGATTTTAATAATGAGATTAAGATATCTGAACAATTTAGAAATTTTACCCATTATAAAAATCCTAACAATAAAGACGCACCTAAGATACTTATTTTTGCTGGAAGTTACTTTCAAGGAAGAGATAAGTTTCTTACGGAGAATTTTTCAGAGTTAATTAGAATACATAACTACCACAATGTAGTTGATTATGATTATTATATAAATATTTTTAATCCAGATATAGTTTTATTTGAGTCTACAGAATATACTCATACAAATTATTATTTCCCTGTAGATAAAATGAAAAACTCTACTTATAATAAGAACTTTAAAGATTATTCTAATCTTTTAGAAAGTAAGTTTGTATCTATAAAAGATAATACTTTTAAAAAATCAGATACTAACTTAACAAATTTCTCCATTCCTATAGAAGGAGAAAGGGCATCTTATGCTTATGCTGATATTTCAAACAGAATGTTAGATTGTAGAATAAGTGATGCCAATGGAGTGCAAAGTATTGAATTTTCTATACCAACTTCAGAAATAGAAAATTTAAATGAATTTAATTTATATTTAATTTCTGAAGATGAAAGTGAATTTGCAAAAATTCCTTTAAAATTAAACTAATTATTTATCTTTTAGTTTAAACAATATTAACAAAATAATAAAAGAGCTTATTGCTTTTAAGTGATACGATTTAAAAAAGCTTTTAACATGTATAAAGTAACATGTTAAAAGCCTTTTGAGGTTTTAAATATTAGAGAATTTCTCTACAGTCTGAACTAATTCCGTTTAAAAATGACAAAAGCCAAATATGAAAAATAAGTAAATTTATGAGATAAAAGAGAAATAGCTTTTTTTCAAACTATGAGCACATAACAATAACTTTAAATGGTGTGGTTTGAGCTGGTATACTCTTTGTAGTAACACCATATGCAACAATTAGGTTTCGATTTGCAGGGTTTCTAGTAAATCTTTGATTATTTTCCAATACTATTGGAGTATTTTGGTCAATATTTAATTTTAGTTGGTTATCGCTACTTACTAGCTCACTGTTAAAATGATCTACTTTCACATTTTGGTGTTCTGTATCTTTTGCCATAACAATTGCTCTAAACTGTGGTGGGAAAATTAGGGGAACAGGTGCATTTGCATCATAAAATCCAGTTACCATATCTCCTACTGTTACCATTACATGATCTACAAAATAAGTAGATGGTGATACAACGAAATTTACTAAATTCCCCGAGTCGTCTTCTACAGACATTAATTTATAACACCCTAGCCCTTCTCCACTTGCATTTATCGAAAAATCATCAATCATGATAATGGTGCCATGAAAGGATTTGAAACTTTTCATTTTACTCTTCCACTCCTATTTTAACTACTATATAACATATTATTGATTATTGGGAATTTATGTTACTATTTAATACAAAAACTTTAATATTATTTTTTTTAGGAGAGTTAACAAATAGGCAGAACTAAGGGGATTTGTAAGTTTACTTAGTATTTACAAGCAATAATTTTAAAATACTTTATAGATAAACTTCTCATATGCTATTTTTATAATTTTAGGGAAAAATATAATAGAGTACATTTGAGGAGGTTTGTAATGAAGGCATTAACATATCAAGGTATAAGTGATGTTAAAGTGAAAAATGTGAAAGATCCTATTATTGAGAAAGAGGACGATATAATAGTAAGGGTTACATCAACAGCAATTTGTGGTTCAGATTTGCATTTATTACATGGAATGATACCGAGTACCCCTAAAGATTATGTCTTAGGTCATGAAACAATGGGCATTGTGGAGGAAGTGGGGAAAGGTGTAACTAAAGTGAAAAAAGATGATAGGATAATAGTTCCTTTTCCTATATCTTGTGGTCACTGCTGGTATTGTGAACATGACTTATGGAGTCAATGTGATAATTCAAATCCAAATGGAGAAATTGGAGCTGTATTTGGATATAGCGATATTTTAGGTGGGTATAATGGAGGGCAGGCAGAATTTTTAAGGGTTCCTTATGCAAATGTTGGACCTGTAATTGTCCCAGAGGAACTTACAGATGAAGATGTACTATTTTTAACGGATATACTTCCAACTTCCTACTGGGGAGTGGAAAATGGCGATGTTAAGCATGGAGATACTGTTGTGATATTAGGCTGTGGCCCAGTAGGACTTCTATCACAAAAATGGGCAGCTTATATGGGAGCTAAAAGGATAATAGCTGTAGACCATGTAGATTATAGACTTAAACATGCAGATAAATATAATGGAGTAGAAACGGTTAATCTAAAAGATCATGATAACGTAGGTGAGTATATTAAAGAGATAACCAATGGTGGCGCTGATGTTGTAGTTGACTGTGTTGGGATGGATGGTAAAATGACTATGATCGAAAAAGTAGAGACACTTTTAAGACTACAAGGTGGTTCAAAGTCTGCAATTGAAATAGCTACTCAAGCTGTAAGAAAAGGTGGAACTGTATCATTAGTAGGAGTTTATGGAGCAAGGTACAATGCTTTTCCTCTTGGAGATTTTTTTTCAAGAAATATTACGCTTAAGATGGGACAGTGTCCAGTTCACTCTTATGTTGACCCTATATTAAAGCTTATAAAAGAAAATAAATTTGATGCAAAAGACATTATAACTCATAGATTATCATTAGATAAAGCGGAATATGGATATAAAATTTTCGATGAAAAAGATGATGAGTGTATAAAGGTAATTTTGAAACCATAAAATCATAGATAAATTAGCATAGAACTCTGCCCTTTATTATTTTCCAATGCTTTTTAGAAAATAATAGAGGGCTTTTGTTTAGTAGGGGACGGTTCATAAATAAAGAGAGATTTAAAACAAGTTTATAAAGCAAAGATTATCAATTGATAAGGAAATGAGTGGATTGAGTAAAGACTTTAACAATACTATTCATTTTTGCACTGTTAAGATTACCATTTGAAGTTTTATTATGAAATTTATTGAAGAAAAGTATTATAATGATATAATCTAGAAAGACGGCATATCCTAGTAGTTAAAGAAATGGATAAAGGGGAAAGTTTGATGAGAAAATACTATTATTGGCAAAATGATTTAGTAAGATTAAGGGCTTGGAGTGAAGAGGAGTGGAAATAGGATTGTCATGTGAATTTTATATTTTTAGCAAAGCTTTAAGTTAAAGAAATAATATAAATTATTAAACTGAGGTGTAGATATGGAGGATAAACTATTTACAGTGAAAACTGGCATGAGAAAAGAAGACTATCGTAAGTTTTTATATATAGCAACATTTCTAAGAAGCAAAATAATAATCCCTTTTATATTTGGACTATCTGCTTTAATGGCTGTATATCTTTCTTATAGTGAAAATCAATTAAATATAATGGAATTTTTTATAAGCTGGATTTTATTAGCAGTTGTTGCAGCTGGTGTAATAATTTTAAAGGTTGAAAGAAAAAACAAACAAAGAATAAAAACAGATAAGACAGGAGCATTTAATTCAGAAGAGATATTAGATTTTTATGAAGAGTTTTTAATCATAAAAAGCACAGTATTTGAGGGAGAAGGTAAGATTAAATATATTCAATTTTATCAGGTACTAGAGTCAAAGGATTATTTTATAAACTATTTTAATGTAAACCAAGCAACTTTAATAAGGAAGAAAGATATGGATGAGGAAACTTGTGATAAGCTAAGGGAGCTATATAAAAAGAATATGGGAGATAAGTATAGAAAGATTTAATAATTATACTTTTTATATATGAACAGGAAGATGATGTTATGAGGAGAGAAAGTATTTTCATAAACAAAGGGATCTTTCTAGTGAATCCATTGGTAGGGCAGATGGTTGTACAACTATTTTTATCAGTGATTCAAGTGAAAATTACAATCAAAAAAACAAATGGTATAAAATATTAGAAGAGTGCAAAAAAACTGACCATGCCAAAAGTACATAGGATTACAGGTGATGAATTAAAGCAACACTTGATGGATGAGGTTGTGCTTTGGAGGGGCGTTACTTAGGAAGATATTGATAACTGTATGACAATTTTTATAGAGTATGTTGCTACAATGCAGGATAAGAGAAAAATATATTTACAAAAAATACTAATAATAAATAGTTATCTAATTTTAATTAAATTAATGGGAGAGTTTATAATGGAGATGAATGGGATTAAAGCAATTATATTTGATTCAGGTCGTACCTTAAATGTACCTAGAACAGGACATTGGTTTATTACGCCTAATTTTTTTAATATTATTGGGAGTTCAAATTTTGCTTGTACAGAAGAAAAATTAGATGAAGCAATGGGAAAAGCTTTTGAGCATATTAATAAAATTCTGCTAGTAGAAACAGAAGAAGATGAGTTCTATATGTTTAAAGAGTTTTATGAAATTGTACTAAAGGAAATTGATTATCCAAATATTAATAATGAAATTGTAGAACTTTTAGCTGAGGATAATGTTTATAATGATGAGAAATTTTTATTCTTTGATGACGTAGAACCAGCATTAATTAAGCTAAAAGAAAAGTATTTATTAGGAGTAGTTTCAGATACTTGGCCATCATTAGAAAGAGTATTTAACAACAAAAATTTAAAACAGTATTTTTCAACTTTTATAATGTCATCTATTTACGGTTCATATAAAGCTGAAAAGACCTTATTTAAAATAGCCATTGAAGAATTAGGAATAAAACCACAGGAAGCAATATTTGTTGATGATAGCGAATCAAATCTTGTAGCTGCTGAGGAGTTTGGTATGATTCCAATACTAATTGATAGGTATGATACAGAAGATCTTAAAAGTAAATATCCTATAATTAAGTCATTAAATGAATTATTGAAGTCATAAAATTATTTAGATCATAAAGAATTGCGGAAGATGGAAGTGAAATTGCAAAGCTATTGTTAAATAAGTCTGAAGAAGCAAAATCTTTAAAGAAAATTATAGCCATAATAGATCCTAAAAATATAGCATCAAAGAAAATACTATTAAAGAATAATTTTATTTCAGAAAAAATATGTGAAATTGACGGGCTTCCAGGTGAAATACTTAGTAGGACAATATAAAAATAAAATTATAAAAATCAAATATTCTGAAAATTAGTTGACAAGACAGCAAAAAAAACTTATTATGTTAGTAAAGAAATGAAGCTAAAAGTAAAGGTGGTAATTAGGTGTTTGAAGATAATAAAAAATTCAACATAATTCCATCCATAAGAAGAATCAAGGAACTAGAATATTCTCTAAAACTTAGTAATGAGTATATATTATTAAGTGATGTACATATTGGAAATTTAAAAGGATTAGTTGATTTATGTCACAAATCTAATAAATATGCAGTAGTTAATATGGACTTAATAAGTGGACTAGCTTTAGATAAGGTTGGCATAAGCTTGTTAAAAAATTTATATAAAGTAGATATAGTAATTGGATCTAATGTATCTAAAATTAATATGGCAAAGAGTATAGGGATGAAAGTTATTCATAGGGTAATTCTCATGGATTCTAAATCTTTAGATTCAGCCTTTAAGTCAATAGAGAGCTCTAAAGCAGATGCCATAGAGGTTATACCTTCTTATTATGGAATTAAATTTGCAGAGGACATAAAACAAATTAGGGATGTGCCTTTGGTTTTAGGTGGATTTATAGATGATGCTGACATAATAAGAACAGCTTATGGTAAAGGCTTTTGGGGTGTTACAGTCAGCAATAAAGAAATGTGGAATATAAATTTACAACAAAATATATAGTTGGATAGTGAATTTGAATCCTGCTTAAAAGCTATTGAAAAATAGCGCTTTAAGCAGGATTTTTATATTTTTATAGAAGAGGAGGGAGGAATAATATATATATAGATGTATCACTCTTAAATTTAATCTGTGTACTTATAACATTGTGTTAACTTATTCCTTTTAAAAGTGGCAAGTCGCTTTTATTAAAAATCTATTAAAGAAATTATTTTACATAAAATAATTTCAATCATAATTGTGCATTGTAAACTGCGAATTGTGTATTAATCTAAGTTGTGAATTTTGCATTGTGAATTTTGAATTAAAAAAGGGGGGCCTATGATGGGTTTTATAAAAAACATAATTGATTTAGGACCGGAAGTTATGATGCCTATAATATTCTTTATTTTGGCGCTTATATGTGGGGTAAAAATAGGGAAAGCGTTTAAGGCAGGAATGTTAGTGGGAATAGGATTTGTTGGTATAAACCTTGTAGTTGGAGCATTATTAGATAGTTTAGGGCCAGCAACTCAAGATATGGTAACAAGATTTGGACTAAATTTTAGCGTGGTTGATGTAGGATGGCCAGTTGGGGCAACAATAGGTTGGGCATCACCAATAGTTCCATTTGTAGTATTTGGAGCTATAGCTATAAATATATTATTACTTTTAATAAATAAAACTAAAACTGTAAATATAGATATCTTTAACTACTGGCACCTATTATTAACTGGTGGAGTTGTCTATATAGTTACAGGAAGCATATTATTTTCAACTATATGTTGTTTAATAATTTATGTAATAGTGTTGTTTATAGCAGATAAAACAGCACCAAAAATTCAGGAAGCATACAATTTAAAAGGTGTATCCTTTGCACATGCAACATCAGCACCTTTTGTTCCAGTAGGTATTTTTGTGAATTGGATTATTGATAAAATACCAGGTGTGAAAGATATAAATATAAATCCAGATATAATTAATAAAAAATTTGGTGTTTTAGGAGAACCACTAACATTAGGAACAATATTAGGTGCTGTCCTTGGAATATTAGCAGGTTGGGATGTATACTCTGTAGCAAGATTAGCAGTGAAAGTTGCAGCTGTAATGGTGCTATTACCAAGTATGGTAAACGTTCTAGTAGAAGGATTATTGATAGTAAGAACTGCAGCAGAAGTAACCTTAAAGAAAAGGTTTCCAGACAGAGAGTTCTATATTGGACTAGATACAGCGTTATTAATAGGGGATCCAAGTGTACTTGCAACAGGTTTAATGTTAATACCTGTATCATTATTACTGGCTATAATTTTGCCAGGCAATAGAATGTTGCCTTTTGTAGATTTAGCTTCATTGGTATTTTTAATAGCAATGATATCTCCTTATTGTAAGAAGAATATGTTTAGGATATTTATTTCAGGAATAGTTATAGTGACTATAGTGTTGTATGCAGGAACATTTATTGCACCTTATTATACAGAAGCTGCAAATTTATCAAAGGTTGCAATGCCAGATGGTGTAGCTGGAACTCAAATGGCTAATATGGTTGGAGGGGCAACAACACCACTAGGTTGGCTTGCTATATGGATTTCAAAATTATTAAATAGTGTAATATATTTTTAAAATGCTTAGAATAGATTTATTTAATATTTATAAGGGAGCGGTAGGGATATGTATAAGTATTTATTAGGAATAGATAATGGGGGGACACTTATAAAAGCTGCCATATATGATATGAGGGGGAATGAGATTGCTGTTTCATGTCGCAAAACAGAACTTCTTATGCCATACCCTGGTTTTACAGAAAGAAATATGAATGAAATGTGGAAGGCTAATGTTAAAGCAATAAGAGAGGTAGTTGAGAAATCGGGAGTAAACCCTAAGGATATCAGTGGAGTAGCTACAACAGGACATGGTAATGGTATGTATCTAATAGGTTATGATGGTAAACCAGCTTATAACGGGATAATATCAACAGATTCTAGAGCTAATAGCTACATTGACAAATGGAGAAAAGAAGGTGTATTTGATGAGATACTACCCATAACAATGCAGTCAATATGGGCAGGACAACCTGTCTCACTGCTGGCGTGGTTTAGAGATAATAATAAAGAGGTATTAGAGAGAACTAAATATATATTCATGTGTAAAGATTTCATAAGATATATTCTTACAGGAGAAGCTTATGCAGAGATAACTGATATATCTGGAAGTAATTTAATGAATATAAGAGATGTTAAATATGATTTAGATTTATTAAAAATCTTTGGGTTAGAGAACATTATGTCCAAGCTGCCACCAATAAAGTATTCAACAGAAGTATGTGGATATATAACAGATGAAGTGGCAGAACTAACTGGTTTAGAGGAAGGAATTCCTGTAGCAGGAGGATTATTTGATATAGATGCATCAGCTATAGCAACAGGTATAACTGAGGAAAACCAACTTTGTTTAGTGGCAGGAACTTGGAGTATAAATGAGTATATTAGCAAAAAACCTGTTATTCAAAAAGATTTATTTATGACATCTCTTTATTGTATGGAGGGACATTGGTTAATAACTGAAGCAAGCCCTACATCAGCTAATAATTTAGAGTGGTTTGTTGGACAATTCATAGATGAAATAGATAAAGGTGGAAAGTCTTCCTATGAGTATTGTAATGAACTAGTAGAAAGTACAACCCCTGAAGAGAGTAATATAGTATTTTTGCCATTTCTATTTGGTTCAAACGTAGGATTAGATGCAAAGTCAGCATTTATAGGTATTAACGGATGGCACTCAAAGGCACATATATTAAGAGCTTTATACGAAGGGGTTGTATATAGCCATAGATATCATATAGAAAAATTATTAGAGTTAAGAGAAAAGCCTAAGAGTATAAGAATGGCCGGAGGTGTAGTTAAGTCTAAAGTATGGATTCAGATGTTTGCTGATATATTACAAACACCTATAGAGGTTACAACTAGTACAGAGTTAGGAGCGTTAGGAGCAGCTATATGTGCCGGAGTAGCTGGCGATGCTTTTAAATCTTTTGATGAAGCTGCAGATTCTATGGTTAATATAGGCTATGTATGCAATCCTAATGAGCTTAAAAAGGAAGTTTATGATAAAAAATATAAACTTTATTTAGAAACTATAAAATCATTATCAAGCTTATGGAGTAAGTTTTAAATAAAGATTGAGTGAAATTGTATTGAGGAGGAATTGACATGAAAATTGTAGGAATAGGAGACTTATTAATACCTAAAAATTATATAGAAGATGGATTTAAAAGTTTTGAGGATTTGGAAATAGAGGTTAAAACAATCCAATGGGATTTAAGCGATTATGAGGAGCTACAAAATATAAATCTTTTAGTTGAACAGGGTGGAAGTGAAGCTTATGAAGTTCCGAAATATATAATTGATGAGGTAAAAGATGCAGATATAATTATAACTCAATTTTGTCCTATCAACAAAAAAGTTATAGATAGTTGTACAAACCTAAGAGCTATTGGAGTTTTAAGAGGTGGGTATGAAAATATCAACATAGATTATGCAAAGGAAAAGGGTATAATCATATTTAATACTCCAGGAAGAAATTCAAATGCAGTTGCAGACTTTACAGTTGGAATGCTGCTTGCAGAATGTAGAAATATTGCTAAAAGCCACATGGAGCTGAAAAATGGTAATTGGGTTAGAGATTATGCTAATAAAGATTCAGTTCCAGATCTACAGGATAAAACTGTAGGAATTATAGGCTTTGGTGAGATAGGACGAAAGGTTGCTAAGAGATTGTTAGCTTTTGATGTGAAGGTAGTGGTATACGATCCTTTTATATCAGAAGAATTAAAAGATGTAAGAAAAGTTTCTTTAGAGGAATTAGCACAGATTTCTGATTTTGTAA
The DNA here is from genome assembly GCF_002455975.1 of Clostridium sp. UBA6640. Taxonomy (GTDB): domain Bacteria; phylum Bacillota; class Clostridia; order Clostridiales; family Clostridiaceae; genus Clostridium_J. Next base: position 22,982 of record NZ_DKLM01000063.1, on the reverse strand, counting down.
CAGTCCATGCAAGACTTACAAAGGATACAAAACATTTAATTGATGAAAAGTTCTTAAGTTTGATGAAGCCAACAGCTTATTTAATTAATACAGCTAGGGCAGGACTAGTGGATGAAAATGCTCTGTATAATGCATTGAAAGATAAAAAAATTATAGGAGCGGCCTTAGATGTATTTAATGAAGAGCCGCCAAGCAAAGAATATCCATTAGTAAAAATAGATAATGTGACTATAACTCCTCATTTAGCTGGAGGTACAAAAGATGCATTTACTCAATCACCAAAACTGTTAGCAATGGAAATGATTAAGGTTATTAAAGGTGAAGATTCAAGATATATTGTGAATAAAGATGAGTATAGTGCAAATAGAGATAAACTTAAGATAATTAAATAAATTTGTCAAAGAAGGTGAAATAATATGGATTTAAATTTAAAGGAAAAAGTAGCTATAGTAACAGGCGGTAGTGGCGGACTAGGAAAGGCTATTTGTGAAACTTTAGCTAAGGAAGGTACTAATATTTTAATGCAATATAGATCTAAAGAGCAAGAAACACTAGAATTTGCAGATTACTTAAGTAGAGAGTATGGAGTGAAGGTTTTAGGAATAAAGGCAGATTTAGTTGAGCCTAATGAAGTGGATAGTATATTTGATAAAGCTTATGAGGGTTTTGGCAGTGTTGATATATTAGTAAACAATGCTGGGGTTTGGCCTCAAGCATATGTTAGAGATATGAAAGTTGAAGAGTTTGAAAGAACTCTAAAAGTAAATCTAGAAGCGCCTTTTATATTGAGTAAAAGGATGGTAAATCATTTAATTAGCAGAAAGAGTAAAGGGAAAATTATAAATATAGTATCACAGGCAGCATTTCATGGGTCTACAACAGGACATGCTCATTATGCAGCTTCAAAAGGTGGACTTGTGACCTTTACTATATCTTTGGCTAGAGAAGTTGCAAAGCATGGGATTAATGTAAATGCTGTGGCTCCAGGAATAATGAAAACAGATATGATTTTAAGTTCTGTTACTGATGAGGAGTATTATTTAAAGAGAATTCCATTAGGAAGGATAGCAGAGCCAGAAGAAGTAGCAAATACCGTGGCTTTCTTAGCATCAAATAAAGCAGATTATATAACTGGTGCAACTATAGATGTAACAGGCGGAATGTTAATGAGATAAAAAATTATATAAGAGAGGTGGTAATTATATGTCATTAGTTAATTTAAAAGATATGTTAGAAGATGCAAGAAAAAATAAATATGCAGTAGGGGCTTTTGATGTTAGTAATCATGATATGGCAAGGGCAGTAATTGAGGTTGCTGAAGAGTTAAGATCTCCAGTAATACTGATGGGATTGAAAGTGGATCTAGAAGGGACAAAAATGGAATGTTTATTGGAAGGTATTAAAATTATGGCAGAAAACTCTTCAGTTCCTGTATGCATTCATTTAGATCATGCAACAGATTTTGAATTGATAAAAAAAGCAGTAGATTATGGTTTTACTTCTGTAATGTATGATGGATCAGTATTACCTTTAGAGGAGAACATAAAAAATACAAAACGAGTTGTAGATTATGCACATAAATATGGAGTAACAGTAGAGGCAGAGCTAGGTCATGTTGGTGATGGTATAGTTGGAGACTCTGAAACAGGATTGAAAAAAGAAGGTTCCGATAATCCAGATGATTATTTAACAAATCCAGATGAGTTAGAATATTTTTTAAAGTCTACCAATGTAGATGCTATTGCAGTGGCAATAGGAACAGCACATGGAGTGTATCTTCATGAACCAAAACTTCATTTTGACAGATTAAAAGCTTTAAATGAAATCTCATCTGTTTCTATGGTGATGCATGGAGGTTCAGGTACTCCAGATGAGCTAATTAAGAAGAGCATTGAATTGGGAATATGTAAAATAAATATTTTCTCTGAAGTATTAGCAGCATTCTTTGGATCTTTAAAGGAAGTATTGAACAGTAATGATAACATGGCTATATGGCCAAGTACTGCATATAGGGAACCTATAAAGGCAATGAAAGAAGTAGTTAAAAATAAGATATTACTACTAGGCTCAAATAACAGGATTTAAAATAAATATATAAAACTGTGAGAAGGTTATTTATTCTATTTTACCAGTGCAATGAAAATATTTTATTTTTGTTGCTGGAATTATTATAAGACCAAAGAATAAGTTTATTTTTCCTCCATCTGAGCTTATTTGCTCTACATTATTGAAGGAATTTAAGGGGGCACCTTTGATTTCAGTAATATTACTTCTTTTAGAAAATAATAAAAAATCGTTGGTGAAAATAAAAACATCAAATTTATAAATGTAATAGGAATAGCAGCAGTTGTCTGGCTAACTTTCCTGTCTGTTAATCAAATATTATTGTAGTTCGGAATTAAGCTATAATTGTATGGATAGTTGTAGTTAATAATAGTGTAGAGATAAGCATTAAAAAATAATGGATGTTTTAAACTTAAAGTAATTAATATAAATAGAAAAAATATAAAAAGAGTCTAGATACTTACAGTGGGTATCTAGGCTATTTTTTATTTGAGCAAAGTTTCTTATATTTATTTAAGGTTAAACTACAAAACCTATTGTAATAATATTCAAAAAGATGTAATATATTAATATGATATCAATATGATATCATATTGTATTAATAAAAATAGGGGAGTGGATAACTATGGAGAATAAAAAACTTGTTTACGAAGAAAAAGAAATAAAATCGAAAAGTGGTATGGTAATGCTTATTGGGAACATAATAGCAATTTTATTAGCTATAGTTGGGATTATAGTAAGTGACAGTTTTATCATAGAAACTTCTACAGCTCTTGGAGTTAGTATTATGATATTATCAATTATTGATATTATTATTGTACCTATAATGTTTGCAGGCCTTAAGGTAATAAATCCAAATGAAGCACTAGTTTTAACGTTGTTTGGAGAGTATAAGGGAGCATTAAAAAAAGAGGGCTTTTATTGGGTAAATCCTTTTTGCACAAGTATAAATCCAACTGCTAAGCGCCTAGGTACAGCAACAAACCAACTTACTGCTAATAAAGAACAAGAAAATAGGGGGAATGAGACTACAAGTAAAAAAATTTCCTTAAAGGCTATTACATTGGAGAACAGAAAGCAAAAGGTCAATGATGAGCTAGGTAATCCAATTGAAATAGGGGCCATTGTGGTATGGAAGGTAAGAAATTCATCTATGGCGGTGTTTAATGTAGATAACTATAAAAATTATATTTCTACTCAATGTGATTCTGTAATCCGTAACGTGGCAAGATGTTATCCTTATGATACCAATGAAAGTGAACAGGGGAATGAAAATAACAATGAAAAATCCTTACGTGGTAGTAGCCAGGAAGTAGCATCTATTATGCAAAGAGAACTACAAGAAAAGGTAGATATAGCTGGTCTAGAAGTTTTAGAGGTTCGTATTACACATCTTTCTTATGCACCTGAAATAGCTTCAGCTATGTTGCAACGCCAACAAGCAGTTGCTATTATTGCAGCAAGGCAAAAAATTGTAGAAGGTGCAGTAGGTATGGTCCAAATGGCTTTAAATCAGCTAAGTGAGAATGAGATAGTTGAATTAGATGATGAGCGAAAAGCAGCTATGGTAAGCAATCTATTAGTAGTGCTTTGTGGAAATAAGGATGCACAGCCAATTGTAAATAGTGGTTCAATCTATTAAAATAAAAGTGGAGAAGAGGTCTTGATAGATAGTGGATAAGAAATCAAAAGAAAAGGATAAAAAGCAGGTTTTATTACGACTATCACCAAGTCTTTGGAATGAGCTAGCATCCTGGGCAGAAGATGACTTTCGTTCCATCAATGGACAGATAGAGTATTTGCTTACAGAATGTGTAAAAAAACGCAAAAATACAAAAAATTATGAAGAATAGTTAAAAAGGCTGACTCGGTTTTGAGTCAGCCTTCTATTTATTCTGTTTTACCAGTGAAATGAAAATCTTTTATTTTCATTGCTGGAATTATTATAGGTCCTAGGAAGAAATCCATTTTTTGTCTATCTGAACTTATTTCTTCTACATTATTGAAGGCATTTAATATAGATTCAGTAAATCTCATATCTTTAACGGCACATTTAATTTTACCATCTTCAACTAAAAATACTCCATCACGAGTTAAGCCGGTAAGTAAGGACTCTCTAGGATTTACTACATTCATATAGTGGAATCTAGTTATTAAAAGAGCTTTCTTAGTAGATTTAATAATTTCTTCTAAAGTTCTATTTCCACCGTCCATAACTAGATTTGCAGGAACTGGGCCTGATCCATATCCTAAGGAATGCCCTGTGTTTTCTTCTTTTAATATAGAAGCATTTTTACTATCACTAATTATATTTTTAAATACTCCATTTTCAAATATAGTTATGCATTTTCTTTCATAGCCTTCAAAATCAAAAGGAAGTTGAGAACTATCTTTGTTTTTCCAATCATCTCTTATAGTTATTTTAGAATCGAAAACTTTTTCTCCTTTTTTCCCTTCTAAAAAAGATACTCCATCTTTAATACTATCTGCTGTTGTTCCAATATAAGCCGCCATGAATACATACTCAGATGCTGCTAGTGGTTCAAGGATAACGTCATAAGCTCCAGGTTCTAAAGAAATAGGATTAACTGCAAGAACAGCTTTTTCATAAGCTTTTTTAAAGGTTTCCTCAACTAAGAAATCTTCAGGATCATTAGCAGTAATTTCTCCATAGCCAGAAGCACCATCTTTATGCATTACTACTACATTGAAATCTTGGGAATTTCTTGAGGTGAATCTTTTAACTTTATTAGAGTTTCCAAAAGCCAAAATAGTAACAGTTCTTGAAAGTGCACCGGCAGCCAGATAATCCACAGGTAATGATTTAAGAGATTTGTCTAATATGATAGCTCTGTTCTCGATATCTAGGTTCTTTGAACTATTGATATGCGAGTCTTCATATTCTAAAAAATTCGGGCTATCAGTATGAGAATATTCATAATCTCCTTCTGGAAGAAATGCTAAATTTTCTTCTGCTTCTCTTAAAGTTTTTAGAAGTGAAGTTTCATCTAAAACATTAGTAGAGATTTTAGACATTTTTTTGTCGTTGAATACGGATATGTCTATTTCGCAATTTTCAGAATATACATTTTGATGAATTTCGGAGTTGGCAAAACGAGTTAAGCCATTTTCTTCATATTGTAATGTGATAGAAGTAAAATATTTACCTTGTGATAAAACGCTATCCATTAAGTTATAGATTTCTGACTTATTTAACATCTTTTACACCTACCTTTACATTTCTAAATCTAGCAGGAGATGAGCCATGACCGACATGGGCAACTTGACCAGGTTGACCTTTTCCGCAATTAGGTACTCCATAAAGCTTCCAGTACTTTTCATTACATACTCCATCACAACTTCCCCAGAATTCAGGAGTAATACCTGTATATATAGGATTTTTAAATATTTTTCCTGTTAATTTACCATTTTTAATTTCATAAGCTATTTCAGTTCCGAATTGGAAATTGATTCGTTTATCGTCTATACTCCAGCTGCTGTTAGTAGATAAATAAAAACCATAGTCTATTCCAGATAAAAGTTCATCAAATTCATATTCTCCAGGCATAAGGCTTATATTAGTCATTCTGACGATAGGAATATTATGCCATCCATCAGCTCTATTGGTTCCATTAGAATTTTCACCAATTTTATATGCAGTATCTCTTGAAGTGAGGAAATTTTTTAATATTCCTTTATCTATCAATACTGTTTTTTGTGCTTTTACACCATCATCATCATAGCCAAAAGCACCAAGACCTTGTTCTAATGTACCATCAGCTACTATAGTTACATGCTCCGAGCCATACTTAAAAGAAGTTTCTTTTTTGTCAGTAGTAACAAAACTCATACCAGCAAAGGCTGCTTCAGAACCAAAAATTCTATCAAGTTCTAAAGGATGTCCAACACTTTCATGGATTTGTAGTACCATTTGAGAGCTGTCTATTATCAAATCATAAACTCCGCTAGGGCATTCTTCAGCGTCAAGCAGCATTAGAGCTTCTTTACCTATAAGGTTTCCATTTTCAACAAGATTTAAGGAAGTTATATACTCATATCCAGCTGTACCATGATTTCCACCAAAAGAACTAGGATAACTTCTAACTTGCCTATCATGTTCATTAGCAGCTATTGCTTCTATACCGGCACCAGATTCATAGAGAGTTTGAGTTATATAGCTGCCTTCAGTATCAGCAAATATTTTTTCTTCTTTTTGAAACTGCATAGAACCATTGGTCTTAAAGAGATTTCCGCTACTTCTCATAGCTTCTTCTGCTTTAAATAATAAGTCTATCTTTTCTTTTTTTGATACAGTAAAAGGATCAATTTTTATAGGTGTAGAGTAATGATCTACCACTACTTCCTTAGGACTAAGGTTTATTTTTTCTTTTTGAATAGTTCTGCTAGCTTTAGCAATTCTTAGTGCTTTTTCTGCCACTTTTTTTATATCCTCTATATTTTGAGAGCTGGCAAATCCAAGGGAACCATCATATATAACCCGAATGCCTATTCCTTTACTTCTAGAATTTTCTAAATTATTAACTTTAAGATTTTCAGTAGAAATATATTCTTTAGTTCTGTCTACAATACGTACGTCTGAGTAACTAGCGCCATTAGATTTCAAAAAATCTAATATTTCTTTAATCAATTTTTTCAAAAATATCCCTCCTAAATTAGCAAATTACAAATAAGTATATATATGTATATTCTATAAAATATTTTAATATCCTTTTAACTATTTTTAGAGGAGTAAATATTATATAAAAATTGAGAAGTGAAAATAGACAAGGGATAATTATGATGGAAATTAGATTTAATCAAACTAATTTCTTTAATAGGTTTTTGTAGTGGCGAACATTGTTCGCTATTTTTTATATGCTAGATGCATGATAATAGCGATGAAGTTAAACTTCCCATGAAAAATTATAAATTAAATTCACTTGTTTCTGTATTTTCATCTAAGTATAATTAATATTATATAAGCTATAATAGCTTAGAAACTTGCTTTATGATTGAATTATTTCATCTAAATAGTTAATTAAATCTATAAAAATAGTGAGGAGTATAGAATGAACATAAATAATTTTGAAAATTATATTGATAAAAAAATTTTAGATAGAGGATATGGATATTATTGCGAAGGAAATATAACTGACGTATATAAAGAAGGAGATAATGAGTATACATTTCAAGTTCAAGGCAGTGAAGATTATGAGATTAGGGTGGAGATAAATAATCATGGAGAAATACTATACTCAGATTGTAATTGCCCTTATGAGTTTGGACCCATATGTAAGCATCAAGTTGCAGTTTATTTTGAACTAGCTAATATTTTAAATAGTAAAGAAATCAAAAAAGAATTGATAACACAGCCTACAATAAAAGAAGTGTTAAATGACATTTCAAAAGAAGAGCTAATTAATATCATAATGGATGTAGCTAAAAAAGATAAAGTATTTAGAAATAGTATAATCTTTAAATATTCAAAAGGTACCAATGAACAAGAAATAGAAAAGTGTAAAAAAATGATGGATTCCATCATAGAAAAATATATAAGCAGAAAAGGTTTTATTGAATATGGAGAAGTGTATAGCTTTGTAAATGAAATGGAAAGTTTATTAGATAAAGTAAAAAATACAGAAAATCCACTATTAGCATTGGATATTGCATTTTTAATTTTAGATGAGTGTATAGAAGCCTTTCAATATGTGGATGATTCTGATGGAGATATAGGAAATTTTGCATTAGGAATAATAGAGTTAATAAGAAAAATTGCAATTGATAGTAAAAAATTAGATATAAGCCAAAGAAAAGAAATATTTAATAAATTATTAAATAAAAGTGATAGCAAGGCTTTTGATGAATGGGAAGATTATAAAATTGATATACTTAGGATATGTGCTGAATTTGCTGATGATGAAGAATTTAGAAATAAATTAAGAGAAAAATTGAAAGATATGATTAATGAAAGTTCTAGTGATAATTCTGATGATCATTCTATAGAATATATAAGCGAAAATATTCATATAGTATTGTTTGATATAATAAATGAATATGATACTGAAGAAGAAGCGGATAAATTTGTAAAAGATAATCTTAAATTTACATACTTTAGAGATATACTGGTGAATAAGTATATTAAAGAAAAAAACTACAATAAAGTTATAGAATTTGCATTAGAAGGAGAAGAAAAATACAAGGAATATAGAGGTTTGGTATTAAAGTGGAAAAAAATAAGGTATATGGCTTATAAAGAGCTTTCATTTAAAGAAGAACAAGAAAAATTAGCAAAAGAGCTCTTATTTGATGGGGATTTTGAATATTATAAAGAACTAAAGTCACTAGTTACAGGTGATAAATCAGGATTCTACAATAAATTAAAAGAAGAGCTGAAAATTTCTCATACATGGATGAGTAAAGACATATACTTAAAACTTATAATAGATGAAAATGATTTAGATGAGATAATGGAGATTGTAAGAAAAAATCCAGAAACTATAGAAGACTATGCATCTATGCTGATAGATAAGTTTAAAGATGAAGTTTTAGAAATTTACGAAAGCCACATAAAATTACAAGCAGACCGTTCTTCTAGTAGAAATCAGTACCAGGGGATATGCAGGATGCTTAAGAGATATGAAAAAATAGCTGGCAGTGGAGATAAGCAAAGAATAGTAAATGAGCTTAAGATTTTACATAAAAGAAGACCTGCTTTTCTAGATGAACTTAGAAAAATTTAATAAGCTTTAAGTGATCTAGAGGCTGTAAAAGCAGCACCATCTTTATACATTCCTTATAAGAAAATAAAAGAAGTGAATATGAAATTAGAGCCTTTAAGGACTATGCAAAGCTTAAGGAGGAAAGAAAAGTAGTATTAGATGCTATAAAAAAGGATGGGGAAATTTATGGTTAACGATGCATTATATAATAAAATTAGTATAATTGAAAGATGTCTAATAAGAATTAAAGAAGTATATGATAATAATCCAGAAAGTTTAAAAGACTATACAAAACAAGACTCAATAATACTAAATATTCACAGAGCTGTAGAAGCATGTATTGATATATCTATGCATATAGTATCTAAGAAAAAATTAGGTATTCCTCAAAATAGCATAGATGCTTTTGAGGCTTTAAATGTTGATGGGATTATCAATGATAGACTATTAAATAAAATTAAAGGTATGATGGGATTTAGAAATATTGCTGTTTATAATTATCAGAAATTAAATTTAGAAGTTCTAGAAAAAGTTATAGAAAATCACTTAGGGGATTTTGAAGAGTTTGTTGTAGCTGTAAATAAATTTATATAATGAAGGGAAATATTATGCTTAAATACTATAGAGCTCTTATATTTTAGAAGAGTAAGAAATAAAGAATTTAAGGGATACAACAATTATAGTGGATGTAAGATTGCAGTAAAATAATTATTTTCATAGAACTTTATATAGAACAATTTTAGAAATAATAGACTACTATACTATATACAATGTTCAGCGGAGGTATTTAAAATGAATATTTATGAAAGAAAAAATTTTTCATTTATAATAGTCCTTATAGTTATTACTATTTTTAGTAGTATTATATTAGTAGGTTGCAAAGATAATGGAGAAATTGACTCAAAATCTAACACAGCTAAGTCATCATCATCTTTTGAAGTCCTTGGAAAAGATACGCCAGAGGATACAGTTTTATTGATCGTCAATAATCCTAGCAGTGATCAATTAAAGTTAGTTACCATTAGTGAAAATCTTGAGTTAGATGAAACAAACGAGCAGATATTGCTTATTCCAAGAAGTACTAATTCAACTCTTTCAATATGGTCTCTTGAATTTACAGATAATAACCTTGTTCCTAATAAAAAGATATATGAATGTGAAAAAACTCCAGAGAATTTTGTGTTAAGTACTAAACTCATTCGTCCAGAAGGAATACCACAATATAAGGTTGAGATTACTTCAGGAGATTTAACTAGTGAATATATTTTTAGTTATGATGGGAAAAATGGAACACCTAATATTGAGTATATCAGCGCAAATACAAAATAATTTAATAAAATACTTAAAAGTGGAAATAATCTGCGTAAACTCTGTAAGAAGAATATAATTATTCTTATATAAATTGAGGAAGCGCAGATTATGTGCTTTTAAGAAAATATTAGAAAATTAATAAAAAACAATAGAACTTCTAAGGATACTGCAAGCAATATTAGGAAAAAGCAGAATATAATTTATAGTATGCATTTAAAGGAGATGTTCAAAAATGAAAAAGAATAAAAAGTTAATGAGTACAGAGGTTTATGATATGAATGCGCAAGAAAGTAATGAATATCTTTACTATATTGCTGGATACACTTCTAATGGAACTCCTTTCGGTATAACGTGGGAAGAAGCTATTAAAGATGGATTGGTGGAAAACAGTAGATTAAACAATGATACCGATGATTCTCCATTTTAGGAAAAAAGAGCGAAGAATAGTGGATGAACATAAATAGTTTTGAAAATCAATAAATCAAGATTATGGTGTTGGAACAATCATTGTAGAAACTTATAATGGAAAATCTATCATTGAAAGTGGAAAAGATAAGGAAGTAGTTTCAAATATAAAAATTCCTAAAGTTAGATAACTATTAATTATATAGGGAATTAATTAAATGCATAAAATGTAGCAAATTACATAAATTGTTTGAAAAATATTGGATATATGTTAATATTTAATTGAGGTATGACAAAAAAACATATGAAGTAATATTAATAGAGAAGTGCATTGTAGATATTATTGTGAATTATATACTATGGATAATGTAGAAATACAGTTTTAGGATTTTAAATTTTAAGAATTGTGAGGGAGAGAATATGTTTTTATTTGAAAATATACCATGGTATTCTGCATTAGTAGGACTTGCAGTATTAGCAGGTCTAATATTTATTAATGAAATAACAAGAAGAAGTAAATGGCTTGCTATATTAATGTATTTTGTATTACCTATTGTAATGACTATTGCTGTGTGGCCTAAAACAGCAGGCAAAGGAACAACGGTAGGTTATTGGTTCCCATGGGTGAAAACCTATTCTGCATTAGCAGGAGTACTTGGCTTTATGGCACTAAGATATGTCAAAAATCTGGATGCTAAGAAATGGATGTTGGCATTTCCACCACTTATCCTTTCAATTAATATTTTAGAAGCAGTTTTTCGTGAATTTCAATGTTATAATTTAAATGGTATTGTAGATAATATATTTATCTCTGGTGGACCTTGGAATATAATGAATGGAATAGCAGGTATTTTAAATATCATTACTATTTCAGGCTGGTTTGGAATTTATGTGTCAAAGGATAAGAGCAAAGATATGATTTGGCCAGATCAACTTTGGTTTTGGATAATTGCCTATGATCTTTGGAATTTTGCTTATGTTTATAACTGTATTACTGATCATTCCTTTTATGCAGGTGCAATATTATTATTATCATGTACGATTCCAGCATTCTTTATAAAGAAGGGTGCTTGGTTACAGCATCGTGCTCAAACTTTAGCACTTTGGACAATGTTTTCTTTGACCTTCCCAACATTTGCAGATACCTCTAAATTTGCTGTGTATTCATCACATAATGAGGTTGCATTATGGGTAGTTAGTGGATTAGCTCTTGCAGCTAATATTGGAGTATTTATATATCATTTTGGAAGGATAATAAAATATAAGAGAAATCCATTTAAAGATGAAATATATACAGACTTAAAAGAATACAAAGTAGTTATGGCTAAAGATATAGTGGAATAATTTTAATAATTAATATATAAAAGTTTTAATAAATTTAAATAATTTAGAGGGTGCAAAATTAGCACCCTCTTTATACTATATTATGCAGCCAATCCTAAATTCTTTATAGATTTAGAAAGTGGAACGTAAAGTACCACGGCTACAAATATAGAGAAAGAACCATTAATTAGTGTTGCAGGTAAGCTTACAGCTGAACTTAATAGAGCTGCTGTAAATCCACTTCCGGCGAATAAAAGTGTTACTACTCCAAATAAAAATTCTCCTACAAGATTAAGGGCTATACCTGCTACAGCACCTAAAATTGCATACTGAACTTTAATAGATAGCTTTTTAGCTGAGATACATACACAACCTAATCCTATGCCAAGGATAAGAGAAAATATATATAACACAGGGTTTACTACTAGCTTTTTCTCAATTCCAGTTACAGTAATTTCATTGCCAAGAGTCATTGAAATAATAAAAAGTATAATACCTATGAAAATAAGTATGACTGAAGCAATGGATATAAATTTTATAGGTGATTTTGCATCTTCTTTATCGCCTTTTGATGCCACTATTCCTACAATTGCTCCTATACCGAATTTTAGTAAAAGAGTTTTTGGAACACTAGAGGCATATCCATTCATTAGGTCAAATAGACCCATACCAATAGAACCAGAAAGTCCTCCTATGGTGCCTGAAAAAAGTAGTGAAGCTAAGATTACAAACATGTTTCCCATGTGTAAAAATGGCTTACCAACAGGAGATGGTATTGGTATTTTAAAAAGTAAGGCTACATAGCAAAGAGCAGAAAAAAGTCCAATTAAAACCATAGTGTGTATAGAAAATTTAAGTTGTTTTTTATCCAATGTATTTACCCTCCATTATTAATAATTTAATAAAAGATTAATATAAGCTTCACATTACTGCGTCAGTTTCAGTCACTCCAGTGCTCATTTACTTTAGTAAACTCCGCTCTTCGTTCCTTCACTTTCTTGTTCTGTTCGCTTCTATTAACTTTTCAAAGATTAATATAAGCTTCGCATTACTGCGTCAACTGCGTTCGTTGTGGTGCTCATTTACCTAAGTAAACGACCCTCCTCACTCACTTGTTTCCTAGTATTGTTTGCTTCTATTTAATTTTATACAGTACGATTAGCACAATTTTTCTGAATTTCTTCAATGAATGAGTATAATACTCCTTCAAAGTTAACTCCATAATTAGATGGAGTTCCTTGTGAATATGTACGTTCAATTGAATCTTTAACTAGATTAACGGCAATTTTTATAGACTCATGAAGATTAATTCCTCTTACTATTGCAGCTGAAAGAGCACTAGTAAAAAGGTCACCAGTACCGTGATAACTGTTTGGTATCTTTGTTGTTAAAGAATAGTGAACTTCTCCACTTACTGAATCATAGCAAGCAGCACCAATTTGATCATCATTAAAAGATACTCCAGTAAGTACAATTTTTGATGGTCCAAGAGTAGAAAGTTTCTTTAGTAAATTCTCCACGTACTCATGGGTATATGGCGGCTTTACATATTCTTCCCCTAGGAGTAAAGCAGCTTCTGTAAAATTAGGTGTTATAACATCTGCAATTTTGCAAAGTTTCTTAAAACCTTTACACATTTCGTCGTCTAATTTGCTGTAGTATTTTCCGTCATCAGCCATTACAGGATCAATTATAACTATAGTTTCTTCATTTTTAATTAAGGTTACAATATCTTCTAGTATCTCTGCTTGATGAGGATTTCCTAAATAACCTGCATATATAGCATCAAATTTTAAATTTAAAGAATGCCAATGTTTTGCCATGTTATACATATCTGAACTTAAATCGCGAAAGGTATACCCATTGAACCCACCAGTATGAGTTGATAGCACTGCTGTAGGCATACAGGTACACTCTACTCCAGCAGCAGAAATTACAGGTAAGGCAATAGTTAATGAGCATTTTCCGAAGCCTGATAAATCATGTATTGCAGCAATTCTTTTTAAATTTTCCAATATTAATTTTCCCCCCTCGCTTGAATAATTTACAGCCCTTAGATATACTATACATAATATTTGTCGTTATTAAAATGTACAAATATCAGAATTTTAACAAGGACAGTTTAGGTAGGGGGGATTATATGGGTAAGGTTAGTGAAATTACTATTAATACTGAGAATTCATTGGGAATGCCGTTATATATTCAACTTTATAATCACTATAAATCACTTATTTCTTCAGGAAGTCTTAAATCAGGTAGCAAACTTCCATCTATAAGGCGCTGTGCAGCAGAGCGGATGGTAAGTCGTACAACAGTTGAAGCGGCATACTTACAACTTGCTGCTGAAGGTTATATTACATCTAGAGCAGGTAGTGGCTTCTATGTGAGTGACCTAAATTATGCAGATATACAAACTCCATCTCTTTTAAACTATACAAAGTCAATAGTAAAAGAAGAGCCATTATATGATTTCGTAAGCTCTACTGTTGATCATAAAAGCTTTAACTTTGATTTATGGAGCAGATATATTAAGAGTGCACTTCGAAGTGGAGACAGGCTTTTATCTTATGGTGATGCTCAAGGAGAGTATGATCTTAGAGTGGCTATAACACGTTATGTAGCTGAACGAAGAGGAGTTATATGTACTCCAGAGCAAATTGTTGTTGGTGCTGGAGTACAGAGTTTGTTACACATTTTATGCTCCTTAACAGGGGTACAGTCACCGGTTTTTTTTACAGGAGGAGAATTTGCACAAGGAAGAGCAATTTTTCAAGATAGAGGTTTTGAGACATTTGTATATGGTTCATTGACTAATGATCTATCTGAATTTAGGAAAGCAAAGGCAAAAATAATATACACATTTCCCTCCAATAGCACACCATGGGGAGATGTTATGCCTATACAGACTAGACTTTCGTTGTTATCCTTTGCTAAGGCTCAAGATTGCTTGATTATAGAGGATGATTATGATAGTGAATTTAGATATTATAGTCGTCCTGTTCCATCCCTACAAGGGTTAGATGGAGGACATAAAGTGGTGTATATGGGAACTTTTTCGAGACTCTTACTACCTTCTTTAAGAATTAGCTTCATGGTATTGCCTATGGAATTAATGGATGCCTATAGTAAGTGCGGAGAGGATTATAATCAGACAGCTTCAAAAACTGAACAAATTGCTCTATGTCAATTCATACGAGATGGCCACTTAGAGAAACAGATAAAAAGGGTAAGAAAACTCTATATGGNNCAGTATATGGATAAAAGTAATCAGCTGTGCCTTGCTGTAAATAAGATTTTTAAAGACAAAGCCAAAGCGATATCAGGTTCTGGAGGATTTCTAATTCAAGTTGAGGTGAAAAGTGATCTCTCATCTAAGGAACTGGCAAGACGTGCTGAGGAGGTTGGGGTTTTAGTAAAAGCCTTTGATTCTGTAGAGAAAAGCAAGTATCCAACATTGTTGTTATCTTGTTCAGGAGTTTCTGAGGAGGATTTTGAAAAAGCGCTAAGGTTGCTTAAAGACGCATTTTTCAAGGAGTAGCACGGTGAAGCCAAGTAAATATGGGCTTTTGAAGATTTACCATTTTTGAATTTGAGATGGTGGCTTCAAAGGCTCTTTCTTTATTTGGTAGAACAGGTTTAGAATAGCGAAAAGATATATAACTAAGAAGATAGTCCTTGAGAGAATGAAATAGTTAAATAGAAAAATACCATAGTAACTTTTCTAAAGTTACTATGGTATTTAAATTTTTATTTATTAATGGTTAATACTAGAATATGGATATAATGTAGTTCCCCAAATTGAAACTTTTATTTCATTTGTTAATGGAACATTATATTCATTAATAATTGTTCTCCACCATTCCCATGCAAGGCCTGTACATTCTCTTGCCAAAATTCTTATATTTTTTGAGTTAGGTGGAAGTGGTATTACTGTAGAGTAATGAGCTGTTTTGTCTCTATAGTTTCCATCCCATGTTTTATGATTTAATATTTCATTTCCATTCTCATCATATGAAAACTCATCCCAAGCTACTTCAAATTGAGCAACGTAAGCTCCTCTATGGTCAAGAATTATCTTACCTTTAGAATATTCTGTAGATGTAGTTTCAATGTAATCTGTTTTATTGTGAACAGTTGCAATTGAATTATCTTTTAAGAAAACACTTGTGTATGAAATAGGGTATGCAGGATTTTTAGTACTGAACTCAGCATTGTTTTTAATTACATTTCTTATTTCATCAAAATCTTTTGTGATAATTTTGTTATGCTCTTGTGCATCCCCACCTAATACTACAACAGTAAATGAACTATCCTCAAAAATATCCTTATACTGCTGATTGCTTTCTACGTTAACACCCTTAAGTAGTGCATTAAAGGCAGCTTGTACATCTTTACTCTTAGATGATGTTTCTAGTTTTACATAAATTGTTCTACCGTAGGCTACATTTGATACCATAACTGGTGGAGCTTCATTACTTACTCCTTTACGAGTTAATTCTTCAAAAGTAACACTATCATCAAAAAGATCAGATGGATTATTAGGAAGTTCTGCACTTACAGTGTAAAATATTTGCTTATATGCAGCGATCATTACCTTTTTTTCTCCACTAGATATAGCATTAAAATCTACTCCAAGTGAATTATCAAGAACTTTATAATTAACATTTAAAGCACCTGATATCTGATTTTTACTATAAACCATAGATTCTGAATATTGTGTTCTTGCTGGTAAAGTATGTGTTGTTGAGTATTTTTCATTCCAAGTAGATACTAATTCATCTATTGCCCCAGATACATTACCATATGTTGGATTTTGAACTGTTATTGTGTTTTCATTTTTCATACCTGGTAAATCTATAGAGATGTTTAAAGGCTTCCTTTTGCACATTAATATATTAGGTCGATTTTCAACAAAAGCATCATTTGCAAGTTGCAATGCTCCTGGGAATGTGCGATCATTTACAGAATCAATAATTGAAATATCAACTGGTGATGTTGTAAGTGATTTTTTATTACGTTCAACTACTATAAATTTTCCTTTTGATTCAAAACCTTCTTTTGGAACAAAGCTTTCTATATTATCACCATTTACTGCTAGAATTGCATTTCGATCATAATTTAAGTTTGCTATACCAGAATCGATAGCACTTGAATTGTTCGTTGCAACGGATGAATTAACTGTAAGTGGTTTACCAAGGGCAACGAATGGATAGGAAATAACACATAAATTAAGAAATAAGCATACTAATAAATTTTGTGTTTTAAATTGTTTTTTTAGCCTCATAATATTTATCCCCCTATTGTATATGATGTTAATTGAGTTTATCAATTTAAACTATTTTGATAGCTAAACTAATAAATTCACTTTAACATGAATGCTAATATAACAATTAAAGTAAAGATTTAAAGATTTTAATTGTAAGGGTTAATATAACTTATAATATTTACCAGGAAATAATATGGATTCAAATTAAAAAAATGTAGAATTATCATCACTTTTATAATGATTGATATTTAAATAATTGTTAGTACTATTGTAGATGAATTTATTGATGTATATTTTGAAAATATCAGTGGATTTTTTAGAAAAATTTAAGATATTTATTTTCTAAATTTTACAATAAAATTTCTTGGCAATAGTATGTGCGGATTTTTTATGAAATGTCTAATATATCAACTTCTTATAAATAATATATATTTATAATCTTTAGAGAAGCTCAATATATTCTATGATTTAGTAGAGTACCCTTTATGCTTGTTAATACGAAAAAAATAAAATATTGCCTCATAAACTTTCTTATCTTATTGATTAAATAATATCAATATCTTCTCGTGGTAATTTAACCCTTAAATCCTTAAAATTACATTTATTGCATAAATAATTCATGTTAGGTAAATTATATCATGAATTATTTATATAAAACAATAACATTATTTGAAAAATTATAATTTTATAAAATATTCTCAAAAATTTAATATTTATATAACTATTCCACAATATTAACATGGAGAGGAAAATATAATAAATTGATAATATTTGAACACTTATTGGAGAATTAGAAAAGAAATTATCAAAGTTAATAGAAAGTATAATTAAGGCATATGTTTTTATAGAAGCCTTAATGTACCAATAAAAAAGTTAAAAGACTTAAGTAAGTTAAGTCTGCATTTAATGATTGTCTAGATAATGATTTAGATGAACATGTATCGTTTATTAAAAGCCTCTTTATCATAATAACTTATCACTCCTAGTTAATCTATTATTTAAATATCCACTTTTAACTATCAACATGCTAATCATTAAAGTAACCTTAATGTCATAGGTTAGAAATAATAAATATAACGAGCATATATAGATTATTTAAAAAACAAATAGCTGGAGATTTGCTATAAATATTGGCTATTCGACAATAACTATGGTGTACTATATAATTTTAATTATTGAAATAAAAGAAAAATTAATTTTATGTAATTACTGATTTGAACTTGAATTATTAATAAAAAAGACTTAAATACACTTCAAATAGATATTATTTTCTATTAATCCTAATCTATATAAATTTATAAAAATGGTAAAATAATCTTATGAAATAAGATTAAAAGTTAATTGAAACGGCTAAAAAAATTTAGCATTATAGATAAAATAGTTGCTTAGATGGAAAAAGATTTATGAGGAGGAGTTAGTTATGTTTAATAAAGATTTTATGACTCCAGCTGAAAGAGGAGCTGCTATTGCTAAGGGAATGGAAGTGGACAGACTACCATGTAACCCTAATATTGCAAATGGAGTTGCAAGGGTATATGGCTGTAAAATTTCTGAGTTTAATTACAATCCTAAAGCTATTGCGGAGGCACAAATGGCAACCTATCGTAAGTTTGGCTGTGACAGTCTTCGTATTTTTACTGATTTGTTCACATGGGCGGAAGCGATGGGAGCAACTGTTACTTTTCCTGATGATGATACTGCTGATTTGGCAAAACCAGCAATTTTTAGCGTAAAGGATATTGATACCTTGCGTCCTGCCAATCCTTATAAGGATGGACGATTGCCAGTACACCTTGATGCAATGAAATATCTTCAGGATCTTGCTAAGGATGAAATAAAATGTTCTGCTGGTATTGTGGGGCCCTTTACCAATGCATTTTTTTTGTTTGGCGTCAATGAAACACTGAAGCTCATCCACAAAAACCCTGAAGCACTACATAGGCTTTGCCGTGTTTCTCTTGAAACTTGTAAAGCTTATGCAAAGGCAGCAATTGACATTGGACTCAGTCCTACCATATCTGAGCCTATGTCTTCTTGTACAGTTGTAAGTCCTAAGGATTTTAGAGAATTTTCTCTTCCCTACTTGAAGGAGCTTATTGACTATATTAAGGGATATGGCAGTAATGTAGTGGTACATATCTGTGGACAGACTGATAAAATTTGGAAGGATATTGGGGCGTTGGGTATCGGCGGCATGAGCATAGATAATGTTGCAAGTTTAAAAGATTGTAAAAATACGATTGGAAGTCAAACCAAGATTCTAGGCAATGTTGATCCAGCTGGGATTATGTATTCCGGAACCCCTAAGGACGTTCGCATTAAAACCTTAGAGGGAATTTTAGATGCTTACGACTCGCCAAAGGGTTATGTTGTCATGTCGGGATGTAGCTTACCAGTAGAAACACCATTTGAAAATATTGAAACTATGATGAACACTGTTCGTGAAGTGGGTTATCCTGTTCAGTCAGAAAGAGTTAAGGAGCTTTTAGAGCGCTACAGCAAATAGTATACGCTGCAAGCTAAAGATAATATAAAAAAGACTTGATTATTTAATGCTAAAAGTTAATACGTTAAGATAAAGGAGATGGTTTGTAAAACTATCTCCTTTCTTTTACTCCGAATAAATTACGTATATTATATGAAATGTTTTAATGTACAAAGGCTGAGAAGCACATTTGGATTTTAGAAATAGATATACTACTTCATAATGTTTTACAAAATGTCAATAAAGTAAAATTCTTTTAAAAGGTTTTTTATTTAAGGTTCATTAAAGGTATGACATTTATAATTAACTCATAAGGTAGCTACTTATAAACAATTTGATGGAGGTATAATATGAAAAACATTATAAATATAACAAAAAAGAAAGCAGGTGCTTCTATCCTTTGTGGTGCACTTGTTCTAACATTAGGAACAGGAAAAGCTTTTGCTAGTGATGTTGATGATTCTGTTCAAGTAAAAAATGAAAATGGAGCTATAACGTATTCTATAGATGGGGGTCAAACATGGAGTGAAGATGCTCCAGAAGGTTTCACAGGATTTGAGAGCGAGGATGGCAAAATAGAAATTAGAAACGCTAATATATCAAAAGATGATATTGGCATTAGTGTAAAAATAAAGTTAGAAGATGGTGTTAAATTATATTCTACAGATGGAGGTCAAACGTGGAGTGAAAATGTTCCAGAAGGTGTTGACGCATTCATTAAAGAAGGTGGAAAAATAGGAATTAAAAATTCTAGCCAAATAGAAAGTGGGCTTTTTACAAGTGGACAGGTAAAGTCTGAAGATGGAATTCTATCTAAGGGCGGTAATAGTTTTATGGTGAAAAATGAAAATGGAACAAGACTTTATTCTGAGGATGGCGGTCAGACTTGGAGTGAAAATCTTCCTGAAGGTATGTCTATAGAAATTAAATAAGAATTTAATAAAGAAGAAATCAAAGAGTATCCGCAGCAAATTGGTATGGTAGCCTTTTTGGTGCGGATACTATAGGGTTACACAATGAAAATTTAACTTATGCATGATTTTAATTTCCATAACGAAAAAATCTTTTCTATGAATGAAAAATTAAGAATG
>NZ_DKLM01000063.1:0-2295 GCF_002455975.1 Clostridium sp. UBA6640 | reverse complement strand
AATCCTTAATTTCTAAGGGGTTGATCTGTTTTTATAGAAAATGTATTTTTTAGAGTATGTATTAAGTTCTCAAATTGCATCCCTATATTATGATATAATATTTAACGAATAATTATTAGTAATTTCAATATAGCTGATTAGGATAAAGTTACAGATTATCTATTATATCAATAATTTATGCTTTTGACGTAGTAAAAAGGAGAGATGTATGTGCGAATTTTAATGGTAGAAGATGAAAAATATATGGCGGAAGCTATAGAACAGGTTCTAAAGAAAAATAATTATAGCGTTGACTTAGCTTTTGATGGTGAATATGGATTAGATTGCGGGCTTTCTGGTATATATGACATTATTATTCTCGACATCATGCTTCCTAAAATGGATGGAATAGGCGTATTAAAAGAATTGCGTAAAAATGGTATTGAGGTACCTGTTATCCTGCTGACAGCAAAAGGCGAAACTGAGGATAAGGTTATAGGTCTTGATAGTGGAGCTGACGACTATTTGGCAAAGCCCTTTAAAACAGAAGAATTGATGGCACGTTTACGTGCTTTAAGCCGGAGAAAAAATGAACTGATAAAAGACAACATTTTACAATATGTAGATATTGAATTAAATCCGCTTACTTTAACTCTTAGCTGCGGCAGCAAAGAATTTAAATTGACTTTAAAGGAATGTCAACTATTAGAGCTTTTAATCAAGCGAAAATATATTATTATCTCAAAGGACTCTATCATTGAGAAGTTATGGGGCTATGAAACCTGTGCAGAGGATAATAATGTTGAAGTGTACATATCTTTCTTACGTAAAAAATTAAGTCGTATAAAATCTCAAGTTATCATTCAAACAGTGCGAGGTGCTGGATATGTCTTAAACACTGCAAAGGATGGAGATTAATATGTTTAAAAAGTTACGTAATAGGTTTATTATACTAAATATGTCAATTATCTCTGTGGTGATGATTAGTGCCTTTATAGTTATTTATTTTACAACCTACAATAACATACAAACAGAAAACAGAGATAAACTTGAAATGTTATCTTCAAGAGTAAACACAGGTGCTTTTAGTTTACCAGACGGTACAAAAAAAGATAATATGATCATTAGCATGATTCCTTCCGACTCCTCTTCTTCTTTTCGTATCCTTGTAAATTCAGATGGTAGTATTGTTAAAATAATTTCACATATTGACATGTCTGAGGAAATATATTTTAAGGCAGCAGAACTTGCTTGGAATGAGAAAAAAGATTATAGCATCACTTCACTTGAAAACAAGCGATGGCAATATAAAATATCTCCTATTGGAAGAAATTTTATAACTCATGAAAATGGGAGTAAAACTATAATAAACTTTAATGGTGGCAATTATCAAATTACATTTTTAGATGTCACAGATTCTCATAAGACATTGATGGAGCTCTTTACTACATTATTTTTTGTTGGGATTATTATGCTTTTTGTTATATTTGCAATCAGTCTTTTCTTTGCAAACCGATCTATTAAGCCTATTTCAGAGGCGTGGGAGAAACAAAAACAATTTATTGCTGATGCTTCTCATGAATTAAAAACACCTCTTGCTATTATAAATGCCAATTCCGATGCTCTTCTTGCGAATCAGGAGGAAACCATTAAAAGTCAGAAGAAGTGGCTTGATTATATAAAAAACCAAATTGATAGAATGAGTAAACTTGTAAATGATCTTTTATACTTGGCTAAGACAGAAGATACAAACAGCAAAATATTTTATACACCTTTTAATATTAGTGAGGTAGTAAGTGATATCATATTATCAATGGAGGCTGTGGCTTTTGAGAAAGACATTAGACTTTTACAAGATATAGAAGCAAATATCATCATTAAAAGTGACTGTGAAAAAATTAAACAGGTAGTTACTATACTAGTTGATAATGCAATAAAATATACAGATGAAAAAGGGCGTATTGATATTAGGCTGAAAAAGACAAGACATCAATTAGTGTTTTCTATTAAAAATAGTGGTAAGGGTATACCAAAAGAAAATATAACAAAGCTATTTGATCGTTTTTATAGGGCTGACTCTGCAAGAACACAGGAAAATGGTGGTTATGGTTTAGGCTTGTCTATTGCTAAAGCAATTATAGATAGACTAGATGGTAAAATTTACGCCGATAGTGTGAAAGATGAAAGTACGACTTTTACTTTTATACTTGGCTTATAGATAAACTACTCTAAAATTTAATGTATGTCTGAATACAAGTTACAGTTTGATATATTAATTCACAACTGTTAGATTAATGCACAATGCACAATTAAGGA
>NZ_DKLM01000016.1 GCF_002455975.1 Clostridium sp. UBA6640 | reverse complement strand
TTAAGTTCGCCGCTACAGAATCAATTGTGCATTGTGAACTGTGGATTAAATTTAAAATTACATATCTATATTATATATAATATCAAACATATGTTCGTAAAACAATATGATTTTCTGTAAAATTTACCAATAAATTAAGCCTTGGTTTCCCAAGGCTTAATTGTTTATTTCTTTTTACTATTTTTAACTTCAGTCCATATATCGTCGAATAATCTTGTAGCTTCTCCTACATCTTTAATAAGCTCATTACCTTCTACTGCCTCTCTTGGCGGATAGACAGCTATGTCATTTAACTTATCTGGATCAATTAGAGGATAAGCTGCTTGATTTGGGTTTGCATAAGGGAATTCTTCAGATACTTGAGCACTAACTTCTGGTCTATAAATGAAGTTTATAAATTCCTCTGCTAACCTCTTATTTTTAGCATTTGCTGGTACAACAAAGTTGTCATACTGTGGAACTACCCCTTCTTTTGTTAGAACTGTTTCTAAATTAGGATTCTCAAGTTTTGCAAGATACGCCTCTGTACCCCATACATATCCTATTGAAGCTTCTCCGTTTATTAATAAGGTCTTTGGCGATTCACTATCAAAAGCTTTTACATTTGACATTAACTTTATCAAATCTTCCTTCGCCTTTTTAAGTTCTTCAGGATTTGTAGTGTTTATAGAATATCCATTCTT
The DNA here is from genome assembly GCF_002455975.1 of Clostridium sp. UBA6640. Taxonomy (GTDB): domain Bacteria; phylum Bacillota; class Clostridia; order Clostridiales; family Clostridiaceae; genus Clostridium_J. Next base: position 4,425 of record NZ_DKLM01000016.1, on the reverse strand, counting down.
TTGAAGCGCCATACCTACAATAACTCTTGGGTCATCTAAGATAACCATAGAATTTTTAAACTCACTATCCCATAATCCATCAAAGGATGTGATTTCTTTTGATATTTTACTTCTATCCACTACTATATAATTGCCTCCCCACATATAAGGCAGGCTATATTTATTATTAGGATCAAACCCTAAATCTAATACATTTTCATCTATGTTCTCAAGATTAGGTACATTATCTTGATCTATTTCTTGGATTAAATTTTGCTTAATCATTATCTCAATAGCATAATCGCTAGTAACCACTAGGTCATAAGATATATTACCGCCCATAAGCTTTGCAAGCATTTCTTCATTGGAAGAAAAAGTAGCATAGTTAACCTTTACGTTATATTCTTTTTCAAACTGTTCTACAACTGATTCAGGTAAGAATTCAGACCAGTTAAATAGATTCAATACTTCTTTTTCAGTTTGTCCTACATTTCCAAATATAATAAAGCCTGCTCCAAATACCATTAGTGAAACTACTACTGTTGATAACGCTTTTTTAATCTTCTTATTCTTAAGAGCATTTCTTCTTATACCTTCAGCAATAAGTACCATACTTAAAGTAAATACCATCATTAATGTTGATAGAGCATTTATTTCTGGAGTAACACCAAACTTAACCATTGAAAATATCTTAAGTGGCAGTGTATTACTGTCTGGCCCAGAAGCAAAAAAGCTTATAATAACATCATCTAAAGATAAAGTAAATGCAAGCAATCCTCCTGCTATAATCCCTGGTGATATTACTGGCAATGTAACTTTAGTTAGAGTTTGCCAAGGGGTAGCACCAAGATCTAGTGCAGCCTCTTCTAAAGCAATATCAAATCCGTCTAATCTTGCTCTAACCACTATAATAACATAGGCAATACAAAATGTTATATGTGCAAGTATTAAAGTTAATAATCCTGCTTCTAAATTAAGTAAGGAAAAAAAGGCAAGCATTGATATACCCATAACTATTTCTGGAATAACCACTGGAATATATAATAATCCTTCCATAACCTTTTTTCCCTTAAATTTATACCTATACATACCAATAGCAGCTAGTGTACCTATAACTACTGCAAAAAAAGTACTCACAAAGGCTATAATTAAACTATTTTTTAACGCCTCTAATATTTGAGCATTATTTAATAGACTTTTATACCAATCTAGCGTAAATCCTGACCATGTAGCATTTAACTTTGATTTATTAAAAGAAAATACTATTAAAACTAAAATTGGTAAATATAAAAATCCATATACTAAAGCTGCATATATTTTACTTAATAAATTTTTTTTCTTATCCATTAGTTGCTAACCTCCTCTGCACCCTTTTTCGGTGTAGTTCCTTTAAAGTAAAGGCCAATAGCTATAAGCATTAGTATTATTACAATTACTGCTATAGCTGAACCAAATGGCCAATCTCTGGAGGTTAGGAACTGATTTTTAATTAGGTTAGAAATAAGCATTGTCTTACTTCCACCCATTAAATCTGATATAAAGAAATAACCTAATGTTGGTATAAATACAAGCATACATCCTGCTACAATACCAGGCATAGTTAAAGGTAAAGTTATTTCTTTAAAAGTTTTATATGGTGAAGCACCAAGATCATTGGCAGCTTCTATATAACTCATATCTAATTTTTCTATAGAAGTGTAAATAGGAAGTACCATAAACGGTAGCATTATATAAAGCATTCCTATAAACACAGCACCATCTGTGTAGAGCATTTGTATCGGATTGGAAATAAATCCAAATCTCATTAAATAGGTATTAATTACCCCTTCCGTTCTTAATAATATTATCCATGCATAAGTACGAACTAGTGAATTAGTCCAAAATGGAAGTATAACTAAAAGTAATAGAAGTCCTCTATATTTTTTATTAGCTCTTCCTATAAAATATGCAAATGGATATCCTATAATCAAACATCCTACAGTAGTACTAATAGAAATAATTAATGTCTTGATTAATATTTGTCCGTATACAGGAGATAATAATCTTTTATAATTGTCCAATGTAAAAGGTAACTGAATATCTCCATATTCACCTCTTGATAGAAAGCTAACTATTAGCACAAGAAGTAGCGGAACAATAAAAAATGTAATTAACCATATGGCCACTGGACCTATGGTTTTAAATATTGGGGCAGACTTTAAAAATCTTCTCTTAAAACCCTCTTGACTCTCTAATGAAGCATTTTTATTTTCTGTCCTATGCAATAGCTTTCCAAGAAAGTTTGAAAAAGCTTTGCTAAGTTTACCCCACATTATTGTACCACCACTGCGTGTTTAGGGTTCCATGTGGCAAACACGTATGGTTTATTATGGGCATCTAAGGAGTATACATCACTTATAGGCTCTGATACAACGAACTCCATGCCATTTTTAGTAACAACAACGGTTTTAATAACCGAACCATTATAAATTCTTTCTTTAACATTTACCTTTATTCCAACCATTCCAATATCAACATTATTTGAAAGTTTAATTCTTTCTGGTCTAATTGCAAGACAAATATCCTGTGTCATAGAAATCGGAGAATCAGTTATTAGTATTTCTTCTCCATCATCTTTATTTATAAGATATCTATCTTCACCTTTTTCTAAAATTGTACCTTCAAATAGATTAGTTTCACCAATAAAATTTGCAACAAACTTAGTTCTTGGTTTTTCATAGATCTCTGCTGGAGTGCCAACATGTTCTATAACACCTTTATTCATAACTACAATTCTATCAGACATAGTTAATGCCTCTTCTTGATCGTGGGTTACATAAATAAATGTAATACCTAACTTTCTTTGAAGCTGTTTTAACTCTAATTGCATTTGTTTTCTAAGTTTTAAGTCTAATGCTCCCAAAGGTTCATCTAATAAAAGCACTTTTGGATTATTTATAACAGCTCTTGCTATAGCAACCCTTTGCTTTTGACCACCTGAAAGTTCATTTGGCATTCTGTTTTCATAACCTTCAAGTTGAACCATTTTTAACATTTCACTTACTCTTGCTTTAATTTGGCCTTCTGACACATTTTTAACTTTTAAGCCAAAAGCTACATTTTCAAAAATATTCATATGAGGGAATAATGCATAACTTTGGAATACTGTGTTAACACATCTTTTGTATGCAGGTACTTTTGATACGTCTTCTTCATCTATCGAGATAGAACCTATGCTTGGATCTTCAAAACCTGCTATCATTCTTAATGTTGTTGTCTTACCACACCCACTGGGACCTAAAATTGTTAAAAATTCTCCCTTCCTAATATCTAGAGAAACCTCTTTAACTGCTAAGGAATCACTTCCTACGAATCTTTTGCTAATACCTTTTAATTGAACCATTACGTCAATCAAGAAAATCACCCCTACTTTATATTGTTTGTTTATGTAAATTTAAAATTACTAACTTTGTATAATTGACAATTTTAACTCGAAATCATCAAATCCCTTAAATCATGTTATATAAAAAAATAAAAAACCCCTGCATAAAAATTGCAGGGGTGTAGATTTCATAAGCATTTATCTTTTTGATAAAACTAGCTGTCTATGTATATGGATTATAAATTACTTTATAAATTTAGGACAAACTCCAAAGCGTTAACCAACGTTATCTTAATATTGTTTAAAACTACTTTTTTATTAAGATACTGTTGCTCCTATTTTCTCCATTAACCCCTCTTCTTTATTTATTTTAAATAATTGGTTTTTACTACTTATCGACTTATCCGTACTCATAATATCCCTCTTATCTCAAAATAAAATTTTTAATATTTATCTCTTAAATTTATAAAATGATAACCTATATAATAAAGCCATCAGCTTAGATTATACCAAAGCTATCAAGAAAATTCTACAATTTATTTATATTTATTTAATGTAAATTTAGACAATTGATTTACTTAACAAGTATATCATTAAGTCAAGTGATTTATAATATTATATTCTAATATCTCTATAAATTTCATGTTTTTCATAAATACATAAAAATATCCCCCAAATTCAATTGAAGGACATTTTTAATATCTCAAATTTAAACGCTATAAATTATTTAATCACCCTAAAAAAATCACCTAAAAATATTAGGTATTTGGCAGGGGCAGCAGGACTCGAACCCGCAACCAATGGTTTTGGAGACCACTACTCTACCAATTGAGCCATACCCCTATAACGAAGATTATCTTATCATATTTTAGTATATATTGTCAATATAAAGTTAATCAATGGAGAACTTAGACAATGAAGAATTGACGATGGACAATTGACAATTTATTGACGATGGACAATTGACAATTTGAGGTGGAAATTATTTTTAGGCAAAATAATTTCTTTAAACATATCTTTGACTAGCAATTTTATGTTGTTAGTCTTTTAAAAAAATTACTGCGTAACTTTAAGAAATAATCAAT
>NZ_DKLM01000017.1:36276-49086 GCF_002455975.1 Clostridium sp. UBA6640 | reverse complement strand
TAGTGATATAGAAAATAATAGTGAAGATAAAAATAAAGCAGAAGAGAGAATTAGAAAAAAGGCAATAGAAGAAAAGGACAAAGAATATCTTACTTTAAAGAAGAAAGTAGTAAATAAAGAAAATTTTATTAAGTATTATTTTAGAAATAAAAATAATGGTGAAATATATACTAATATAGAAAACAATATAGATATTGAAAAATACATAAAAGAAGAAGTTTTGTATAGTGTAAAGTATCCAAATAATGATTATGAAAGTGATTTTACAATCATTATTAATAATGGTATTAGTGAGCTTAATTGGGATGGGCATTTTATAGTTCCTAAAACTATGAATGAAAATAGTCAGTTATATAACGATTATATGTATTATGTTTCAGTAGGGGAAAGAGTATATATAGAGGTTTGTATATTTATAATAATATTGATATTAATTATTATCGCAACATTTTATTTATATAGAAATAGAATAAATGCCCCTTTATTTTTTGAGAAAGTAAGAAGTTTATTTAGGAAAATACCATTGGATATAAGAGGGATTATATTTATTGCTTATTCTTTGATTATATTAATATATGCATCTAATATAGAATTTTTTTATCTTCCATTGAGGATTGAGCATATTAATAAACTAACTTTTATAGTTGTATATATATTTTATACCTATTTAAGTATAAAAGAATTAATTATAATTAAGGAGTGTAAAGAGGAACTTAAAAATCAGTGGAGTAATAGTTTAATTTATAGATTCAAAGTTATTATAAAAGAGCTTAGTAATTATAAAGGATTTCTTTTTAAACTTTTATTTATAAATATACTTACTATAGGATTTATCATAAGTATTATATTAGTGTTTAGCATAATAAGTAACAATTCTGTTGGTGATGATATTATTATATTTATTATTTATGACATTATATATTTACTTGTTATAGTTCCACATATTTTAGAAAAAGTGTCACTTTTTAATAAAATTAATAAAGGAACAGAAGAGATTTTATCTGGTAATTTTGACTATACAATAGAAGTAAAGGGTAAAGGAAAAAGTGGTCTTGAGAAATTAGCTCATAATATAAATAATATAAAGGCTAGTTCTAAAATAGCCTTAGATAACCAGATGAAAAGCGAACGATTAAAATCAGAACTTATTACAAATGTATCCCATGACCTTAAAACTCCACTTACATCTATAGTTAACTATATAGATTTGCTAAGAAATGAAAATCTTTCTAAAGATGATGTTAGAAAATATGTTGAGATACTAGAGAAAAAGTCTCAAAGATTAAAGACTTTAATTGAGGACTTATTTGAAGCATCTAAAATGTCTAGTGGGGATGTTGAACTATCACTACAAAAGGTGGATTTGGTAGCGTTATTAAAACAAGCATTGGGAGAATACGATGAGAAAATTAAAAATTCTTCTATAGCTTTTAAGCTATATATAGAAAAACAAAATATTTATGCATATTTAGATGGGATGAAAACTTGGAGAGTTTTTGATAATTTAATCAATAACGCTTTAAAATATTCTGAGGATAACACTAGGGTATATCTTTCTTTAGAGGAAAAAGATAATAAGGCGGTTTTTATCATAAAGAATATTTCAAACTATGAACTAGATTTTGAGCCAAGTGAGATATTTGAAAGATTTAAGCGAGGTGATAAATCTAGAAATACAGAGGGTTCTGGTTTAGGACTAGCTATTGCTAAAAGCATTGTAGATATGCAAGGCGGAACTTTAGATATAGAAGTTGATGGAGATCTTTTTAAAGTTATTGTGAAGTTTTCACAAGAGACTTTAACTATTTAGAAATCAATAACAATCAGTATAGTAGGATATTTTATGTCATATAAAGCATTATAGAATGGGTTTATAGTTATGCTATAAATTAGTTTTATAGATGCTGCATTACATAAAATATCCTTTAAATTTTCACTAGTTATTTATTTACGTATGTCTTAATAGAAGTGAAGTAAAATATTTTGACATGGTAATTCATATTTATATAATATAGAGTATTAAGGATTTAAGTTTAAACTGGTATTATTTGATGATATAATCTATGTATTACAAAATGTTAATAAATAATGTTGGGGTGGGATTAATGAAGGGAGAAAAGAGAAAAGATCTTATACTTAATGGTGAATTGTATAGAGTAATTATTACACTGTCTTTACCAATTATGATAAATAATTTGATTCAAACACTTTATAATTTAGCTGATGGGGTTTGGGTAAGTAAGATTGGCTCAGTTGAGTTTGCTGCTACCTCTTTTGTGTGGCCAGTAAACTTTTTATTTATATCTTTAGGGATGGGGCTTTCAATTGCAGGTACATCTATATTATCTCAATTAATAGGAGCATCAAGATATGAAGAAGCCAACAAATATTCAAGTCAACTTATTGTAATATCTTTAATAAGTTCTATTTTTTTTGCTATTATAGGATATATTATAAGTCCAGTTGTTATTAAATTAATGGGCGCTACTGGTGATTTAGCGGACTATAGCAATATTTATCTTAGGATTACCTTTTTAGATATGCCTTTTATTTTTTTATTTTTTAGCTTTAATTCTATTATGAATTCTCAAGGGAATACTTTAATGCCAACAATACTTAGTGGTATTAGTGCTATACTTAATGTAATATTAGACCCTATTTTCATATTTACATTTAAAATGGGCATTGCTGGAGCTGCTATTGCAACTTTACTATCAAAAGCATTACTTGCTATAGCAGGTATATATATATTAATAAATTCATCTACAATGATTAGACCAAGTTTTAAAAATTTTAGATTTGATAGGAAGATAGTAAGAAAAATTATGAATGTTGCATTGCCTTCCTCAATAGGGCAATCAGGCTCAGCACTAGGATTTATAGTTCTTAATGGATTTATAGTATCTTACGGAACTGCAACACTAGCAGCTTTTGGTATGGTTAATAGAATTACTTCTTTAGTAATGCAGCCAGCTATGGGTATTGGAGCAGCCTTAACATCTATTGTTGGACAAAATTTAGGGGCAGATAAAATAGATAGGGTGAAGGGAGCTTTTGGAAAATCCCTAAGACTTACTATTTCATTTTCTGTAGTGGGATGTATTTTAATGATATTAGCGGACAAACAAATTATAAACTTTTTTATGCAGTCAAAAGATGATGTTGAAGTAATTTCTCAAGGAATTATATATTTGCGTTATATTTCAGCTTCAATGCCGCTTATGGGTATTTTTAGTGTATTACAAGGAATATTTCAGGGATCAGGACACACTAAATACTCTATGGCAATGGAAATCGGACGTCTATGGTTTGTAAGATTACCTATGATATTGATATTTAAACATTTTACCAATGTTGGATCTTCAGGAATATGGTTTTCTATGAGTTTTAGTAATTTACTAATATGTGTTTATGGATTCCTGATTTATAGAAAAAATCATTGGCAAAGAAAAGTTATAAGAATGGAAGAAGCAATTCAAAAGTAAATAATGAAGAATCTTTTAGAATAAGTCTTATTTTAAATATTTTAAGTTTTTATATATAATATGTCCTTAGATGTAGTGGCAAAGTCGCAAATTTTAGGGACATATTCTTTTGTTTATAAGGAATTTAAAAGAGTAAAGATCATATAATAGCGATAATTATAGATTAAAAATTTTATGAGGTGCTCAAATGAAAGAAAATATTTATATTTTTTATTCGGATGATCATATAAGTTTTATTACAAATAAAATAGATGCAAGTTTGCATATTCACAATTTTATTCAGATTACAGTAAATATAGAAGATAAATTTTCTGTAAAAATAAAAAACAATGTAATCAATGAAAGTGGTATTATTATTAACTCCAATGTATCTCACGAATTATTTGGTAAATGTGGTTGGCAGATATATTTTTTAATTAATCCTGAGTCACTATTTGGTGAAAAGATAAAGAGAATGTATATGAAAAATAAAGATTTTTACATTATACCTGAAAATGTAACTGAGGCTATTAGAGAATTAGTTGAAGAGAAATATATAGCCATCGATAGCAAAGCTAAATACAGTGAATTCATTTCAGAAATTTATTCAATTCTTTCTTTAAAAAATTATACAGTTAATCATTTATTAGATGAAAGAGTAGATAAAGTTTTAAAATATATTGCTAATAATAATAATTTAACAGAAGTATCCTTGGAAAGTTTAAGTAAAGATGTATTTTTGTCTGAAAGTCGATTGTCTCACTTATTTAAAGACAATATAGGAATTTCTATTAGTAGCTATATATTAAATTATAAAGTCAGAAAAGCTTTTAAACTAATTTTTGAAGGACACAGCATTACCACATCAGCTCTTGAAGCAGGATTTTATAGTTCATCCCATTTAACTAATGTATGCAAGGAAAAACTAGGCATGATACCAAGCGCTATTAGGAAAAACAGCAGATATTTGCAAGTAAATAATTATTAATCCCCTTATAATTTTAAGAAAGGGCAAAAGGGGGATGAATATGAATAGATATCTTAAAGAAACAAGATTATTAAACTATAATTCAATAGAAATCCAAAATTTAATTAAAAACAAGGGTTGGAGAAGTTTAAATGAAAAAGAAAAAATAGGATCAATATATAATTTTGTGAAAGATGAAATAAAATTTGGATATAACAAAAAAGATGAAATGACTGCAAGTGAAGTGCTAAGAGATGGTTATGGTCAATGCAATACAAAAAGTATTCTTTTGATGGCACTATTACGTGCAGTAGATATTCCTTGTAGAATACATGGGTTTTTAATTGATAAAAGAATGCAAAAGGGAGCATTAACTGGAATAATATATGCGTTAGCTCCTAAAAAAATCGTACATGCGTGGACTGAGGTTTATTTTAATGAAGATTGGTTAGCACTAGAGGGTGTAATAATAGATAAGGAATATTTAGATAATGTAAAAAATAATCTTTGTAAATTTAATGGTGGATATATGGGATATGGTATTTCAGTAAAAAACAAAGATAAAATAAATTTGTGCTGGAATGGAAATAGCACATATGTACAAAGTTTTTCTATTACAGATGATTTAGGAATATTTGATAATCCAGATGAATTATTTAGAAAGTATAATAATACTAATAATAAATTTAAAGAAGTCATGTTTGATAAATTATTTAGGAAAACTAATAGAAAATTAGATGATATAAGAAAAGAAAATAAATAATAAATTTAAAGAATGTATAAATAAATTAAAGCAAGACTTTACGTAATAAGGTAGGTTTTGCTTTTTTATTTTAACTATATTTTCTAAGATTTCTTAGTAAATATAAGTCGTAAATTAGTAAAATTAAAATAGAGTATTGATCTTTAGATAAATAAGATATGAATACAGTATTTGTTTATTTTTATTTAAATGATATATTATAATTATTACTTTTAAAATTTAATAAGAAGAGTACTAGTTTATATAGATTAAATGTCTAGAAATGCAAGGTCTTAGAGGAGGAAAATAAATGAATATACAAATTTTTGGTATAAGTAAATGTTTTGATACAAAAAAGGCAGAAAGATATTTTAAAGAAAGAAAAATAAAATATCAGTTTATAGATTTAAATATAAAAGGATTGAGCAAAGGTGAACTACAAAATGTTAAAGCAGCAGTAGGATTAGGAGAACTTATAAATGAAAAGAGTAAAGAGTATACAAAATTGAATCTCCAAAATATAAGAACTGACAGTGTAAAGGAAGAATTATTATTAAATAATCCTAAGCTATATAAGACACCAATAGTACGAAATGGTAAGATGGCTACAGTAGGATATAAACCAGAAATATGGAAAAGCTGGGAATAAAGAATATAGTAGAGATAGCTCTCTTATATAAATTTCATAAGAGAGCTCTTCATAAAAATCTGTTTTTATAATCTTTTATTGTTGATAAATTCACCAATAAAAACTTCACCGTTAGAAGATATGTACATACCTTTTCCGTTCTTCATATTATTCTTCCATTCACCAATATATTTATCACCATTACTTAAAGTTTCAATTCCATATCCGTGGCAATTATCTTCAAGCCAATCGCCAGCATAAGTATCTCCATTAGACCAACTATAAATACCATGACCGGTTTTTAAGTCATTTTCCCAATTTCCAACATAACTTTCACCATCTGGCCAAGTATATATGCCGTAGCCATGTTTTTCATCATCTTTCCAACTACCAATATATTTTTCACCATTTGCCCAGGTTAAAGTACCTTCACCATGCATAGTATTTTCTTTCCAATAGCCTACATATTTAGTTCCATTTGTATAAGTATAGGTACCGTAGCCATGGATTTTACCATCTTTCCTTTCTCCTTCATAAACTCCAGTATGAACATGTTCTTCAGCTTTTTTATTATTAGCTAATTTTAGTTTAGCATCAGTTAATTTTTTTATATTCTTCATAATAATTTTAATCCTTTCTATCATTACTTTAATAATTAAATATATGAGATTTTCTATTTATAGATATACCACTCCTAAATTTGATTTATCCTTGAAAATAATTAGTACTTATTGGTATTGCCACTAATACTACTAAATTCAAAATTCACAGTTTTAAATTGCGAATATTTTTCAGTATTAACTTTCTAATGTAGTTTATCTATAGAATCCTATGTAGACATAAAAAACACTTAAAGAGAATAATTATCAATTTCAATATTCTATGAATAGTATATCAAAAAATGTAGAGTATTAAAAGAAGTTAATTACAAATTTAAGATTTAAAATGTTTTTAAGTATATAAGAGTAATTTTTGAAAAGTTTGGTAATAATAAGATGTATAAATAAATTAGTAGTACTTAACAATAATTGTATGGATTTGAGGTGTATATTATGAGAATACCAAATCATATTGGAATTATTCCAGATGGTAATAGAAGATGGGCAGTAGACAAAGGAATGACTAAAGAACGAGGATATGCGCTAGGTCTAGATCCTGGATTAATACTTTTTAAATTATGTAAGGATGCTGGAGTTAAGGAGATAACATACTATGGATTTACTACTGACAACACAAAAAGGCCAGCAAATCAAAGAGAAGCCTTTACAGAAGCTTGCATTAATGCTGTTGAAATGCTTTCAAAAGAAGATGCTTCATTGTTAGTTGTTGGCAACACTGATTCTCCCATGTTTCCTAAAGAATTAATTCCTTATACCAAGAGACAAAACTTTGGTAATGGGGGAATAAAGGTTAACTTTCTAGTTAACTACGGTTGGGACTGGGATTTGAAAAATTTAAAAATGGGTGATAGTTCTAGAAAAAAAATTATGAATTCCATTAAATCCTATGATGTATCCAGAGTTGATTTAATAATACGTTGGGGAGGAAGACGTAGATTAAGTGGTTTTTTACCAGTTCAATCTATTTATTCAGATTTTTATGTTATAGAAGATTACTGGCCAGATTTTAAAGAAGAGCATTTCTCAGAAGCTTTAAAGTGGTACAATACACAAGATATAACCCTTGGAGGTTAATAACTAAAGATAACAAATAAAAATAAAATATTTATTTTTTAAACTTCACTGTAAAGAACAGTGAAGTTTTTAATTTTTAAGGTGTCAAAGGATTTGCGGAGTAAAGTAAAAATACAAGATATAATAAAATTTTTAGCTTGAAAGGAGATTATAAATTCTTCTCTGGATTATTTAAAAAATCTTGAAGTAAGTTAAAATATTTTCCCACATGTTCACCATCCAATAGTGCATGGTGAGTTTGAATTGAAAGTGGTATTTTAATCTTACCATTTTCTTCGAAAAATTTTCCCCAAGTTATTCTTGGAACGCTATCTACTGGATTCATATGGATTGGATGAGTTACACTTGTAAATGAAATCCAAGGAACACTAGTTATGTATAATAAATCATCACGTCCAGGTTCATCTTTTAAATTTACATTATTTTTTTCTATGTCTATTTTCATTTTAGTATTTTTTATAAACTCATTATAATTGTTAATATATTCTACAGTACAAAAGCTACAGACTCCTTGATTAGTCATTATAGTAAAGGCTGGACTAACAACATCATGCTCAATTACTTTATCTTCTCTTATTCTATATCGAAATTCTTTTATTGAATTTGCTGCTTTAACAGAAAAAAATAAAAATGATATAAAAAATGGGTTTTCATTTTCTTTAATAAATTTATGAAATTGAGTAATATCAATATTTCCACAAATATTAAAATGTGGATAATCAAGTGCTTTAAAATGATCATAATGGCCTTTTCTTGTCCAATTTTTCATGTCTATATATTTCATAATACATCACCTACTACAAAAATTATGAATTAAATCAATATTATAATTTTAGCAGTAAAAACAATAAAATACAATTATGGATTTCATTATATAACAATTATAACACATGGTCTAAAAGGATTTACATTAATCCAAAAATACTTTAATTAAAATGTTACATTTTAATTAAAAAACTTACCAAAATATTTTTAAAGTGATATAATTAATGGAGTTTTTATTAAAAGTAAAGATTAACGAGGTGAAAAAATGTCGATTTTAAAAGCTATAATTATGGGGATAGTACAAGGTGCTGCAGAATTTTTACCAGTAAGTTCATCTGGCCATCTTGTTATATTTGGAAAATTATTAGGTATAAATGAACCTAATAACACTTTTGAAGTATTACTTCATTTAGGTACATTAGTGGCTATTTTTGTTGTATATCACAAAGATGTAAAAGAGATGATTATTGAATTTTTTGGAATGGTAAGAGACTTATTTAAGGGTGAATTTAATTTGGACAACCCTTATAGAAAACTTGTTGCACTAATTATAGTTGCAAGTATTCCAACAGCTATTTTGGGATTTGCATTCCAGGATACTTTTGAATCGTTATTTGGCTCAATTTTACCAGTAGGTATAGCATTGCTTATAACAGGAACATTGCTATATGTTTCTGACAAGATTAGAGAAGGAAAGAAAGATGAGAAGAGAACAAACTTCAGAAATGCAACAGTTATTGGAATAGTTCAAGGATTAGCAATAACTCCAGGAATATCTCGTTCAGGTTCAACAATAGTTGCAGGATTATTTTTAGGGCTAAAAAGAGAAATGGCTGTTCGTTTTTCATTTTTAATGTCTATACCAGCAGTATTAGGAGCAGTACTTTTAAAAGGTAAAGATATTATAGAAGCTGGTACTGCAACGGAGGGACTATTCCTTCAATATGGTGTTGGGGCAGCAGTTGCAGCTATTGTAGGTATTCTTTCAATTAAATTACTTGAAAAGGTAGTTTTAAATAAAAAATTCCATTACTTTGCCTACTACTGTTGGGCTGTAGGAGCAATAGCTATTGGTGTATTTATATTAGGATAATAGAACTTAAAGGTGCTTATTTTTATAAGTACCTTTTTTGCAATACTAATATTAAAATTTTAATTACAGAAAAGGTTTATTATATTTTTATAAAGTATAATAAAATTTAAGAATTAGCGCAAATAAAAAATGTAACTTGAATCACATAAAAGTATCAAAAGTTATGATACTATGATAATAATCAATTTTATTATTTTTAGTGATGTAGGAGTAAGGGTTTATGAGTAAGGTTAATGTAATAAAAAAATACGTATTAATTGGATTAGGTTTTCTATCTTTAGGACTTGGGATAGTAGGAATTGTTCTTCCTATATTGCCTACAACTCCATTTTTACTTTTAGCTTCTTATTGCTTTGCAAAGGGGTCTAATAAATTTCATACTTGGTTTATAGGAACTAAAATATACAAAAATCATTTGGAGGATTTTGTGAAAACAAGGGCTATGACATTAAGGAACAAATTATCAATTTTAGGTACGGCTTTTACAATGCTAATGATTGCATTTATATTAAACAATAATTTATATATTAGAAGCCTTATAATAGTACTTTGCGCAATTATGGCCTATTATTTTAAATTTAAGATAAAAACCATAGAAAATTAAGTTTGAGTATTTCTTAATCATAAAATACAATTTAGACAATAAAATAATATGAGAATGTTTTTAATAAGATAAAAATATTTAAAAATGCTAGTTAGGATAATATTAAGAATATAAATTGCAATTAATCACATATTTTATTCTTAGAAGAGATGAAGATAACTACAGTCTGTTAGTATAGGCTTAAAGATTATTTGAAGATAAAGGTGATTATATGAAAAAAGAAGATAAGAATAAAAATGACAATAACGATAAAAAAAACAAAAAAAATAAAAAAGATGCTTTAATTTATATAATAGGGACTCAGATACTGACTAGTATAAATAATGTAGGAGTATTTATTCAATATGGAATAACCGAAAAGCTTTTTTTTATAATTTTATTATATTGGGTAGAAAAACATAAATTTGATTGCAATATTGATGAGGTAAATGAGGAGCTAACAATTCAAGGTAAAAAACCTTCAATATATTTCGCAAGTGCCACATATATTCCTACACCATCCTTAGAAAGTTATATAGTAGCATTGCCAATAACGGAAGAGGAATTTATATTTTTTTTAGGGATAGCTCTTGCATTCAATCAAATTGTAGAAGAGCCAGAACAAGTAGTAGAGCCAGAAAGAATATAGTGAAAATTATATTATTAAATATATAAATTATAGAAATGCATATTAAATACAAGGGATAAAATAATTTTTTACATATGTCTAAATCACCTTAATTGAAGAATTTAAAGTTATTTATAATAAAAAATCGTGACTTTGTCACGATTTTTTATTATAGCTTATCAGATAATTGTTTGCAACAATCTAGTGGAAGGTTTAAGCTACTAGCAATTTGCTCAATAGTGAAACCATTATGTTCAATATAATCCGGATTAATATTTAATAGTTTAAAGGCAAAGTAGTTTGCTTGACGTTCTAATTTTCCTATATTAATAAGGGTGTTATTATAGGCAGCTGTAGTAATATGAACATGAATAATTGCATGAGCAAGCTCATGGGCTAAAATAAACTTTTCATAATCTATATTCAAATTATTTCTTATAAAAACTACTTCCTTATTAAAATGATTTCGATTATATAATGCATCATTGCCTTTTAATAATATATTATTTTTATCTAGTTTTATTATTGTTATTTCTAAATTATCATAAATCTCATAAATATCATTTGTGTCGTATAGATCAACTATTCCTAGCACATATTCATCAAGCCAAGACACAGTATCCCCTCCAATTCCCTAATAAAGCATCTTAAAAATAAATATTTAGTATATACCTATCTGTTAAATATTAATTTTTCTATGAACAAAATATCATAAGAAAGTTTGAGTAGTTATTTTGTCTAAGATGCCTCAAAATATAGCATTATTTTTTATATTTGTAGCTTATAAGTTGCAGTTGCCTGAGTAATTCATTGGCAAAATCCATTATTTCAGCATCACTCATTTTGTTTATATCAAAGCCACCAAAGCCCATGATTGTTGGTTGTTCTAATATAAATTTCATAGCTTCTTCTGGTGTAGAGAATCCCAATGAAGAATTATGTACTTTATTACTAATACTATTTTTGTCATTATCTGATTTGAAGAATTCGTCAACAGATACACCGAGGGCATCTGCAATCTTTTGAAGAGTTTTTGCAGTTGGGTTTCTATCATCTTTATTAAGAATGTCACTTATAGTAGATTGTGCAACCCCAGATAATTTCCAAAGCTTATATGCGGAGATATCCTTTTCTTCCATGATCTTAATCAATCTTTCTTTATTAAACACCGAACTCACTCCTAAAATATACTTCGATATATATAAGTATACAATATATTAAAATATGGATATATGTCAAGAAAATAGAAGAAAAATAAATATATTTTGGAAAAATGCTTCAATAAAAAGATACACACTTATTGATTACTTCTATAAAAAGATATATATTATATATTAAGAATATTACTTCTATAAAAAGATATATGGGAAATCAATTAATAAAAGCTAGGAATATAAGAAATAAATAATTAAGGGGTTGTGGTGATATGATGGATATATTAGATATGGAAAAGTTAATAAAAGAAAGTGTAAAAATTACTGTAAGAGAAGCATTAATAGTTCTAGAAAAGGAAAAAGAAAAAAGTGCTAAATTAAAAAGAGATAGAAGACTAAGAAATACTGCTTTATTACTTAGAAATTATATTAATTTAAAAGAACATTTTAATAATGCAATATATACCAATTCACAAATTGAGGATGAAGATCCAATAGAAATATTAATGGAGTGTGATAGTTTCGAAGAAGATTTATATATAAACTCCATTAAAAGAACACATACTAGAACAAAAATAATAGTAAATCACATAGAAACTATATTGGGTTTTTACAAGTATAGAGCACTTAAGAG
The DNA here is from genome assembly GCF_002455975.1 of Clostridium sp. UBA6640. Lineage (GTDB taxonomy): Bacteria > Bacillota > Clostridia > Clostridiales > Clostridiaceae > Clostridium_J. The sequence continues at coordinate 36,734 of NZ_DKLM01000017.1, read as the reverse complement.
TAGTGATGAAAGTGCTGAAAGAAGATATGAAGTAATAGAACTCTTATATATGGAAGGCAAAACCTATGAAGAAGTGGCAGAAGAACTAGGATACAGTGAAAAAACCATATCTAGAGATAGAAAAAGAGCAATTGAAGAACTAAGTGTACTATTGTTTGGAATAGATGGGTTGAAACTAGAAGTTTAAACAATGGAAAATTGACAATTGACGATGGAGAATTATGGTTGAAATTAATTTTGCCAAATTAATTTCTTTAAATAGAGGCTATATAGAAGTAACTGTATCACTTAAAGAAAATTTTAAACTTCTCCAGTAAAGGAGAAGTATCCAAAATTGCCAATTCTCCATTCTCAATTGTTGAATTTGTCTAAACCATGTCCTTGTAAGTACAGTATAGAAATAATAAAATGATATTGTGATAAATTATCTTAAGGTACTTGGAGAAATCTAAGTGCTT
>NZ_DKLM01000017.1:7047-36234 GCF_002455975.1 Clostridium sp. UBA6640 | reverse complement strand
ATTATAAATTTCTCAGCTAACTGAGAAATATCCAAAATTGTCAATTCTCCATACTCAATTGCTGAACTTGTCTAAATTATGTCCTTGCAGGTACAGTACAGAAATAGTAAAATGATATTGTGATAAATTATCTTAAGGCACTTGGAGAAATCTAAGTGCCTTTTTCATTAAGAAACAGTTAGGCAATGGAGAATTGATAATTGGCGATGGAGAATTATGGTTGAAATTAATTTTGTCAAATTAATTTCTTTAATGAGATTTTAATAAAAGTGACTACGTCACTTCAAGAATAAGTTCAAGACTTCTCCGTAAAGGAGAAGTATCCCAAATTGTCAATTATCAATTCTCCATACTCAATTGTTGAACTTGTCTAAATCATGTCCTTGTAAGTACAGTATAGAAATATTAAAATGATAGTGTGATAAGTTATCTTAAGGCGCTTAGAGAAATCTAAGTGCCTTTTTATATAAGGTATATGCCTAAAAGCTGGTTATTTTATAAATAGCCAGCTTTTATTTTTGAAAGGAGGTGAGAGATATGAAGTTATATATATCACAGATAAGTAGCTGCACTTGAGTGAAGATGAGAAAGTTTATCTTGGAAGGGGATTAAATATGATTGTGATTTATGATGTAAGAATGGCAATCGCTGAAGCCTTAGAGAAGGAGGGTTTTCAAGTTGTAGAAAATAAAGATGGCTTTGAGAGTTCAGCTTTTTTTATAGAATTAGTAAACTCAACTTGTAAAAAAAAGAGAAAGTCATTACAGGAAGTATCTGCAACCTTTAGTATAAGATATCTTCCAAAAGAAGGCTCACATAGTGAATTTGTTCAAATAGTAGATAGGCTTAATTCATTATTTGACATTACTCTTAAGGTTAAAGAAAGTTATGTGATGATTAATAAGCTTACTTTAGAAGTAAAGGATGATATACCTAGTTTTAAAATTGATGTAAGCTATGAGCAAATTATTGCGGAGGAAAATATAAAAGATCAAAAAATAAATGAAGTTCATTTTAGAGGAGGAATATAGTTATGGGATTACCACAAATTAATATTGCATTTAAAAGCACTGCTTCAACAGTGATAAAAAGAGGGACTAGAGGAATAGTTGCATTAATATTAAAGGACAAAGTTTCAAAAATACAAATTGAAAGATTAAATGGAGTAGATGAAATACCAAAAACTATTAATGAAAATAATAAAAAGCAAGTAGAGCTAGCTTTTATGGGAAGTGTCAATTCAGCTAAAAAGGTTATAGTACTTATAATTCCTGAGGAAAGCGAGAACTATACAGAAGCATTAACAACATTAGAAACAATAAAATTTGATTATTTAGTTATTCCATTTATAACTAATGAAGATGCTGTTAAAATTGCAACTTGGATAAAAGATATGAGAAGTAATAAAGATGTAAAAGTGAAAGCAATTTTACCACATTGCGCTGCAGATAATGAAGGCGTTATTAACTTTGCTACAGATAATATTAAAGTAGGAAGTAATCTATATACAGCTTCTGAATATTGTTCAAGAATAGCAGGTATGTTAGCAGGATGTCCACTTAATATAAGTGCTACTTATCAGCCATTACCAGAAGTAGAGGATGTTCCACACTTATCTAAAGAAAGCTTTGATGAAGGAATTGATAGTGGTGAATTATTACTTCTACATGATGGAGAAAAGGTGAAAATAGCAAGAGCAGTAAACAGCTTAGTAACTACAAATGCAGATAAAAGTGAAGATTTTAAGAAGATAAAATTAGTTGATATGATGGATTTAATAGTTAGCGATATAAAGAAAACTGCTGAGGATAATTTTATCGGAAAATATGCTAATAATTATGATAATAAGATTCTATTAATGTCATCAATTCAAAGTTATTTAGAAGCATTAGAAATTGATAACCTATTAGACTTAGGAAAAAATAAGGTTTCTATAGATATAGAAACTCAAAAAAATTATCTTAAGACTATAGGTATTGATGTTGATAATATGAATGAACAAGAAATTAAGGAAGCAAATACTAAGGATAAAGTATTCCTAAAAGGATTAATTAAGATAACTGATGCTATGGAAGATATAAATTTAAATTTTGTTATATAGGGGGAAGTATATATGTTAGAAACAAAGAGAGTTATTAATGGATCATTTGGAGAAATGTGGCTTGAAGGAGATTATGTATCAGAAGCTTTTGGACTTCAAGCAAAAATAGAGGTAAAGAAAGAAGTAGTAAAACGCTGTGGATATGGTGGAGAAGATACAAAAGTTGTAGGCTGGGCAGGAAAAGGTACAGTTAAGCTTAACAAAATCAGCAGTCGTATGGGAAAACTTATAGGTGAAGCTATTAAAGAAGGAAGAGATATTAAGTTTACTATCATATCTAAATTAGCTGATCCAGATGCTTTTGGATCAGAGCGTATAGCTATAAAAAATGTGTCTTTTGACGATTTAACATTAATTGACTGGGAATCAGAAAAACCAGGTGAATTAGAGTGTCCATTTACTTTTTCAGACTATGAGTATTTAGACCAAATATAAGGAGGAAATTAAGTGAGTACAATAGATTTATTATTAAAAGTAGATACCAATAAACTTTTTAGACCAGAAAAACAAGTAGAAATAAAGAGATTATCAGAGCTTGCAGGGGAGAAAGTAGTATTTACATGCCAAGCTTTAAATGCCAGTGAAATTGAGGAAGCAACTAATAATGCTCTCACTATAAAATCTGATGGAGAAGTAGACATAAAAAATAATGATATGCAATTATTTGTTCTTTTATCAGGAGTAAAAGAGCCAAATTTAAAATCGAAAGAACTTAGAGAATATTATGGATGCTTAACTCCAAAGGATTTGATAAATAAATTATTATTGCCTGGTGAAGTATCTCATTTGTATAATACTATAAATGATCTTAGTGGCTTTGGTAAAGGGCAGGTAGAAGAAATAAAAAACTCATAAACTCTGACCATATGGTAGGCATGATGTATTATTACTGGAAGACAAAAGGTATATGGCCAGATGAGTTTTATAACAAACCTTTAGGTACTAGAGTTCTTTTAGCAGCTTTTTATGAAAAGGAACTAGAAGAAAAAGTGGAAATATTAAAAAATGAAAATATTATGGCTGTGAAAATTGTATAGGAAATTTTCACAGTTTTTTATTTAGGCATTAAATAATATTAGACAATTATAATCTTAAAATTGAGAAATAAAAATTAGAAGAATATTTATAATTTTATTATTAAAAATCACCTTTAGAAGCAAGAGTAGCTTGTATTAGTTCTAAAGGTGATTTTTATATTTCCCTTATTTTAATAATTTTAATAGAGGGTGGTGATAATTTGGCAAATAAATTAAAACTAAGTGAAAAACTAACAATTATGTTAGGGCTAGAAGACAACTTTAATCAAACTATGGGTAAAGCAAATAAGAGTACTTCTCAATTTCTGAAGCAAGTAATGAGGGTAAGACAAAGCCTGAAACAAATAGAGGACAGTAAAATTAAAGTAAATATTAAGCATAATGAAAAAGAAATAGCAGATATTAAAAAGGAAATTGAAAATACTGTTATAAGAGCAAAAGCATATATAAGTCTGCTTCCTAAGTTGCCAGAAGGGGTAAAGGATGAGATGAAGAATTTATCTACTCTTTCTAAGATAAGTTTTACTATGGCAGGGTCAGATTTAAAAGAGAAAATGTCTAATGTAACTAATTTTGTAAAGAGGCCGTATTATATAACAATGGCATTAAAGCAAGTAGTGCCAAATGAAATAGGAAATTTACTGGCTAAACCTAAAAAGTTATTAATTAAACCAGTAGCACATCTCGCAGAAATAAATCCTAAAATTATAAATATATTTAGCAATATTAAAAGGTTAGCTAGTAAACCTGTCAACATAGCAATTAAAGCAGTAGATAAAACTAAAGTTGTTTTTGGAGCAATAAAACAGAGGTTTGATGGTATCAAAAAATTCGCTAAAGAAGTTGTACTAGGTGATAATGCAAAAAGTTTTTTTAACGCTACCATAGGTCCAGCTATGCAGGGAGAGCAAGAGAAAGTAGCTATGAAGCATTTTATAGGGATTAAAAACAAGGACAAAAGCAAAGAAGAAGTTTCATCTATTACAGATAATTATATGGAAGCTTTAAAAGGTGAAGCTGGAAAAAGTCCTTTTGATCCAAATGACATTATAGCTTCAGGTCGTAAGGCATTGAGTATCATGAATGGAGATACAGATAAATCAGTTGGTCTTGTTAAATTAGCACAGGATATGGCAGCAGTTAATCCAGGAAAATCTGTAGATGACGCTATGAATGCATTAGCTTCAATGAGAACAGGAGATTTTACAGCAGCAAAAGATTTTGGCTTTGAGTATTCAATGAACGAGTACAAGGCATTATTAGGTAAAGGTTCAAAAGAAGATTTAACACAGGATGAAATGACAAAAGCTTTCGATATGCTTCTTAAAGATAAAGCAACGGTACAATTTGCTGGAGGAACAGAAGAATTTAGTAAAACTGTTACTGGACAATGGGGCCTTATAACAGGAAGCCTTCAAACCATGGGAACTAACTTTGGAACTGCTTTTTTACCTTTAATAAGTGAAATATTAGGGCCTTTAGCTCAATTATTAGGGAATAATACAGAAGGCTTTGTACAATTTGGACAAAGAGCTGCAGAAGTTGTCAAGTATATTGCAGGCAGTATAGGAATGTTTTTATCTCCTGCTATTGAATGGATTAAAACTAATCTTCCAGCGATTCAAACTACAGTTGGTAACGTATTTAATGGAATAATTACATTTTTACAGCCTGTTATGGCTATAGTTGGAAGTGTCTTTGATATAATTGGAGCAGCAATACAAAACTTTGGACCGATTGTATCGGAAATTTCTGAAACAATCATGAGCAAATTAGGTGAAGTTCTAGAATGGTTAGCACCCAAAATAGATTGTCTCAAGGAATTGTTCATTAATTCTATGCCAATGATATCTGATGCAGTACAAATTGCTTGGGGTGTAATAAATCCAGCTTTAGATCTGGGTATAATGGTGTTCGAAGGTATTGCAGATGCTGTTATGTGGGCTATGCCCATAGTTCAAGATATATTAGAAAAGGTGTGGACTGCTATTGAACCTATAGTAAATGGTATAGGAAGTGCTTTTGGGCATATTTTGAATCTTGTTAAAAAGGTAATGGGAGCTCTAGGATTCAATGTATCAGGTATGGAAGAACCAAAAGGATATGCTACAGGGCTACCAAGAGTACCTTATAATAATTACCCTGCATTACTTCATGAAGGAGAAGTGGTTCTAACTAAGAAGGAAGTAAATCAAGTTCAAAATAGAGGAAGCAATAATTTTAATATGTCATTTAATATAAGTGGATCTTCAGATCCAAACTTAGTAGCAAAACAAATAGTTAATGAAATAAAACAAGCAGCGTTTAATATTTAGAGGTGATATTATGGAATTTTGGATAATCCAAGACAATGATAAATTAATGTTCCCAGTAATTCCTCCATCCTTTGAAGTAGGCTCAGGTACTTTAAATAAAACTGTAAATTTAGAACAATTAGGTGAAGTGACCTTTTTAGCAAAATCTCCTCCTAAAACTCTAAAAGTATCTAGCTTTTTTCCAAGTCAAGAATATAGTTTTGCTTCATACAAAGACTCACCAGAACCTTATGAGGCAATAGAGCTTATTAATAATTTTAAAGAAACTATGAAACCAGTAAGGTTTATAATAACTGAAACTCCTATTAATAGTTTATTTTCTATAGAAAACTTTAGTTATTTAGAGCAAGATGGAACTAGAGATGTTTATTTTACATTAGATTTAAAAGAGTACAATCCAATAAAAGTTCCATCAAAGATAGTAGGAAAGCATGGTTATAGCCATGATAAGGTCAACATGAAAGGTGCTAATAATATTTCATCTACTGTAAGACCAGTAGATGAAAAGCCTAAGACCTATACAACTAAAGTAGGAGATACATTTTCGCTAATATCGAAAAAATTTACTGGAAATAGTGACAATTGGAGAGAGCTAGCAGAAAAAAATGGATTTAAAGGCAATTCTAATCTAAAGCCAGGAACGGTGATAAAATTATGATAAAAGTTTATGCACTATATGATAGATGGGTTGTCACAGAAATAACACCAATGATTAAATCCCTATCTTTAACTGGAAGTATAAGCCAATGTGCTAGAAAACTTACGGGAACTATAACTTATTCTATATTTGATAGAAATCATGATAGGACTCAAATAAGACCTAACACTGTAGTTTGGGTAGTAGATGATAGAGGTGTAGAAATTTTTAGAGGAATTGTCTTTGATAGACAGTTAAATAGTAGCGAAGAACTTACCTTTAACGCTTATGATTTTTTAATATACTTTACAAAGTCTAAAGGCTCCTATAATTTTAATCAAATAACAGCTGAAGACATAACAAGAAAAATATGTAGTGAAGCAGAGGTAAAGGTAGGGAACATAGCTAAAACTGGAGTTAAAATTAGTGATATTCCTCAAAACACTTCTTTTTATGACATCATAATGAGAGCTTACACTAAGGTCAGAGATAAAACTAATAAATGTTATATACCAATGATGAATAAAGATCAATTTAATTTAATTGAAAAAGGTAAGCTTATTGATGGATTAGTTCTAGAGCCTAATAAAAACATTATAAGTTGTAATTATGATGACTCAATGGAAAATATGATTAATAGAGTAAAAATCTTTGATGAAAATAACAACTTTTTAACTAAGGTAGAAAATCAAAAGAATATAACTATGTATGGAGTTCTGCAAGAAAGCGTTACAAAAGATGATGATGGATATATGGATAAGGCAAAACAAATGTTACAGGATATAGAAAGTAATGTAAATATAGAAGCATTAGGAGATATTAGATGTATTACTGGTTATGCAGTAAAAGCTAAGATATGGTATATCAGTGCTTTAGTTGATTGTATATTATATATTGATTCTGATACTCATACCTTTGACTTAGCATCAAATCAGCACACTATGAGTCTTACAGTAAGTCTACAAAATAAAATGGATTTAAAGGAGGGAAATTAAATTGAGTGAGTGTTATGGAGAATTTATAAAACTAATTAGAGATCAAGGTAAATATTTTAATCCTCCTTCAGTAGAATTAGGTGAAATTATTTCTACAAGTCCTCTTTCCATTAAAACAAGTGATATTACCCTTAGTAAAGAAAATTTATATATAAGTGAACATCTACTTAAAGATAATATAGAAATAAGTTTTAATGGAGAAGCTAAAATTGAAGGTTCAGCTAAAAATGTAACCATAGATAAGAAAAAAGTTGGCTTTGATAAAACTTTAAAATCAGGAGATGGCGTAGCACTTATAAAGATCAGTAGTTCTAAATTTTTAGTATTATGTAAGGTGGTGAAACTGTGAGTATTTTTCCAACATTCACCGATGAAGATATAAAGGTTATAGAAGAGGTTGAAAATGAATTAAATATTAATGAGGAAATTCCCCGTGAGTATGCTTGGGATTTTCAAAAAAATGAATTTATCTTAAAGGATGGTAAATTTGTAGTAGTGGAAGGGATAGAAGCTCTTAATATATGGATAAGAAAGGCATTAATTACAGAGAGATATAGATATTTAGCTTATACTACTGACTATGGTAGTGAAATAGAAAGCCTAGTAGGGAAAAATTATTCTAAAGAACTTACTAAGTCGGAAATAAAAAGATTTTTAAAGGAAGCTTTAGAAATTAATCCGCATATCAAAGGTATAAGTGATATTGATGTTCTAAGCTATAAGGATAAAATAACAGTAAATTTTAAAGTAGAAACAGATTTAGGGGAGGTTAAGGTAAGTGTATAGTGAAAATGAAAAATTAATACTTGATAGAATGATGAAAAAAGTGCCTTCAGATATAGATAAGTCTGAAGGTTCATTTATTTATGATGCCCTTTCTCCCATTTCCTTAGAACTTATGCAAAGTAAATTACAACTTGATGAAATACTAAACAAGGTGTTTGCAATAAAAGCTGCTGAAAATGGGTATAGTGAAGAGTTAGAATTAAAGGCTAAAGAGTTTGGAATTTATAGAAAAGCTGGAATAAAAGCTAAAGTAAAATTGACGATTGAAGGAAGTAAAGATACTTTAATACCTAAAGAAAGCATCTTTCAAACAGAAGGTGGACTTAGGTTTATAACCACAGAGGAGAGTATTATAAAAAATAATAAAACCTTTGTGGAGGCTATGGCAGAAGAAGTTGGAAACAAATATAATGTGCCAGCTAAAGTTATAAATACTATTCCTATTTCAATTTCGGGAGTAAGTGCCGTTATAAATGAGGAAGGGGCAGCTGGAGGTATCAATATTGAAGGTGATGAAGAACTCTTAAAGAGATTGCTGCTTAAAGTTAGAGTTCCAGCTACTAGTGGAAATATTCATCATTATAAATTATGGGCTCTTGAAGTAAATGGAGTAGGAAATGCAGTAGTAATACCACTTCATAAAGGACCAGGAACAGTTAAGGTAGTAGTTATGGATAACAACAATAAAAAACCAAATGAAGATTTAATAACTTCTGTAAAAGAATATATCGAAGCTCAAAGGCCTATAGGAGCAGAAGTGGATGTAGTTGGAGTGGAGGAAATACCTATAAATATCAAGGTAAAACTACAATTAACTAGCTATGCAAACCTAGAGGAAGTAAAAATTCAAATAGAAAATGCTGTAACTAAGTATTTAAATACCTTAGCTTTTAAAGATCCACTTATTAGATATACAAGAATAGCAAATTTATTACTAGATATTCCTCCTATCATTGATTACAGTGAATTAACCATCAATGATGGAACTTCCAATATAGAAATTGCCACAGGGGCAGTTGGAGTTTTGGGAAAGGTGGAGATAGAAAGTGAAGCTTAAAAAATATCTTCCCTCCTTTATAGGAAATTCTAAAATATTTTCTAAAATCTATGAAATCGAGCAAAGTGAAATTGATGATTATAATAATTTAATTGAAGATTTGGTAAATCAATGCTTTGTTGAAAAAGCCACTTGGGGACTTAGCTTATGGGAGGATTTTTTAGATATAAAAACTAACCTTTCCTCACCAGAAGATTTTAGAAGAAGTGCCATAAAAGCAAAACTAAGAGGTCAAGGTGTAGTTACTGTAGAGCTCATAAAGAACGTAAGTGAAAGCTTTTCCAATGGGGAAGTTGAAATTACTGAAAATATAGAACCACACACCTTTGAAATAAAATTTGTAGGTACAAGAGGTATTCCCCCTAGCTTAGAAGGACTTAAAAGTGCAATAGAAGATATAAAACCAGCTCACTTATCTATAAAATATAAATTTACTTATATGACCTGGGATGAATTTGAATCCTACAATAGAACCTGGGATCAATGGGAAGAATTAAATTTAACCTGGGATGAATTTGAAAAATATAGAGAATAGAGGTGTAAATAATGTCTAGTGAAAATAAAACTCCCAATTTAGAATTAAATCAATGGAGTGGTAATGAATACCCAAAAAGAATAGACTTTATTGAGGATAATAAAAAAATAGATGAAGCCTATAAAGAACTAAAAGACAGTATAAAAGACGGTGGAAAAGTATCAAGTGTAAACAGCAAAATTGGAGATGTTATCCTAAAGGCTGAGGATATTAAAATAGCAGCTGGTATAACCGTTGAGAACAAATTAAATGAACTTTTTCAATTTGCCGATAATGGTAAGAAAAATATAGCATCTGTTATCGGCTCCCCATTAACTAGTTCAGATAACTTTGATAGTATGAAAAGTAAACTACAAATTATGAAAAATACTTTTGCTAGTAATTTGATTGCAAAAGGGCAAAACAGTAGCGGCAGTGATACTTTAAATAATCTAATAAATAAGATACCCAGTATTAACACAGGAAAGAAATGGGCTACAGGTACACCAAGTGGTGGGAACCCTTTTACTGTATCTAATTTATCATTTAAGCCATCATATATAATAATATATGACAGGTATCATAATTCATATTATGATTCAATATATGAAAAAGTATTAGCGTATACTCCAATGAATAAAAATGGATTAATTATAGGTGGTTCTGGCGTGTTTGATTCTGATGGTAGTGGCTCAAGAGGTAGTGGAGCTGAGTACTCAAGATGTACAATAACCAATGATGGATTTATTGTGGATCGTTTTAGTCTGGGATCTAATAGTCTAGAAAAGTTCTATATATGTTTTGAGTAAAATAAGAGGTGATATTATGAAAATAGGGCAAAGAATTATATTTGATAAGAAAACAGGTACAATATTAAATGGGTGTCTCGAAGAAAGAAAAGATACAGGCTTAACAGAAGAAAAACTTGCTTATATAAGACCTGATGAAATAGATTTTATCGATACAGGTTATGGACAACTAAATGGCAAAATTTTAAAAAGAGTAGATCCAATAACAAAAGAACTAATACTAGAAGATATACCTAATATAGAAACTGAAGAAGAAAAACTTAGAAGAGAAAAAGAAGAATTAGAAAATCAACTATTGTTATTACAAGATGAAAAGACAAGAGGGTTATTATAGATGGTAAATGAAAGCGTAGTAAAGATAATGGGAGAAAGAATATTAAATAAAGGCATAAACCCTAAAACTGAATCCATATATAAGTTAGATGATATAACTGATATTGAATATAAAAGTGCAGTTGAAAAGTATATATCAGCTAATAAAAGAGATAAAAAAACTAGCATAAAATCAGTATATAACAATTTAATAAAACATTTTAAAAAAGCAAAATAATAGGTCACTAATAAAGACTTTATTATTTTGCTTTTTTATTTAAAGCAAATAATAGATATTTTCTTAAATATAAAGAATAGAGGTGAAGATAATGTCAAGTGAAAACAAAACACCTAATCTACAACTAAATCAATGGAAGGGTAACGAATATCCCAAAAGAACAGATTTTATTGAGGATAATAAAAGAATAGATGAAGCCTATAAAGAACTAAAAGATATAGTACAAAAAGGGGGAAAAGTATCCAGTGTAAATGGAAAAATTGGAGATGTTATCTTAAAAGCAGAAGATATTAAGACAAGTAACAATAAAACTATTGAAAAAAACTTTAGCGATATTGAAAGTAAAATGGCAACAAAAGAAGATTTAAATAATATAAAAATACCAGAAGTTCTAGTGAAAAATGTAAATGGCAAAATTGGTGATGTGGTATTAAAAGCTGAAGATATTAAAGGTAATAATAATAAGAATGTAGAAGAAAATTTAAATAAAATTTCATCAGAAATAGGTGATATTAATAAAAATATTGGTAATATAAATGCAAGTTCATTGCCATCAGAATTACGTGGAAAATCTCTTACTGAACAAACAAAATTTTTATATAATAAGCAGCCCGATAATATGCCAGATGAGATAATTATTTTTATTAGTGCTAATGGAAATGATAACAATGATGGTAAAGATAAAAGTAGGCCGGTTAAATCATGGGCACGTATACAACAACTTATACCACCATTTTTTGATGGGGAATTATGGATAAATATTTGTGCAGGCGGTGTAGTTAATTTCCCGGAAATATCAGGTTTAAAATGTAAATTATTTATATCAAATGCATATCCTGATGAAGGAGTTATTGGTCCACTAAACGTTGAAAACTGTGTTTATGTAAGTCTTTATAACCTTACAGTTCAATTGTCCACAAGTGTATATTCAGCTTTGGCATTAAGTGATATTAAAGAAGTTAGAGTGAGAGATGTAATAATTAAGGGCAAATCACCATCTTTTGGATTAAATGTAAGTTCTACAAGTGGAGGATTTTATCTTATAGAAGGTTGTAATTTTGGAACCTGTGTGGGTGCTGTTACAGAATTTAGTCATGTTTCTGGTCCAACAATGACAGTTTTAGAAAATATAGTTGGTAGTGCTATGTATGGAATATCTACTCATGTTGGAATATATTTGTTGAGGGGTAACATGCCTAAGGGTTCTAATGCAGATATATCTGCAGGCCCATTATCACAAGTGTATAAATCAGGAAAGGTATGGTCATAGTATGAATTGTATTTTATATTTTAAAGGTACTAATGAAATTACTGATATTATTTACAATGTTGTAAATATACAAGGTAATAATATATATGGAGCTGATACAAGCTTATTAGAAGTTAACTTAAATAATATGGATTATATAGTAACAGATTATAATCCTAAAATATCTAGAGAAGATCTAGTTTTAAAATTAATTTCAGGTGAAAAAGTTATACTTCCAGATAATCTAGAAGATTTTAGAGAGAACTTTATAAAAATTGATAGAATGCAAGAATTGGAAAATGCTATGCTTGAATTAACTGAAATGTTAGCAATAGCACAAGGAGGTAAGATGAATGTTCAATGAGAATTCTTCAGTAGTAAATATTTATGTGAGAAATATAAAAGAAGGTAAAATTACAAAAGAACAAGTACCAGATTTATTCAATTTACAAGAAGTTATTTATAGTATACTGGATGAATAAAATATTTATATTTTTATTAAGAACATTAAAATAAACTAATAAAAAGTTACGAAGTAACTCAAAAACAATCAATTACAAATTTCTCGGCTATGTTGAGAAATATCCAAAATTGTGAATTGTGAACTGTGAATTGTGCATTGAAAAAACCTGGCTATTAGTCAGGTTTTTGTTAGGTGGTGATATAATATTGAAATTTTATTAAATGCTTTAAAGAGCATGGGCTCTGTAAAAGAAAGGGGAATAACAGCAGGATTTATTGGAGGATTGATTAGTATAATAACTTATTTCTTTGGTGGATGGGATATAATACTTCAGGTGCTTATTGTTTTTATGTTTTTAGATTATATTACAGGAGTGATAGGTGCTTATATTTGTGGAAAGTTGAGTTCTAAGGAAGGATTACAGGGAGTGGTTAAAAAGATATTGGTGCTAATGCTTTTGATTGTACCGGTATTATTAGATAAGCTAATTGGCTCTGGTGGTTCTCTTAGAACTTTGTTTTGTTTTTTTATGATATCAAACGAAGGAATAAGTATTTGTGAAAACGCAGTAAAGTTAGGTGTACCTATGCCAAAGCAAATTATTGATGCTTTAGAGCAACTTAAAGGTGATAAAAAAGGGGGAGAAAGGGATGAAAATAACACATAGAGCAGGTCATAATGAAGCATGCCCTGGCAGTAAATATTATGTAGATGAAGTAATAGAAAACAGAAAAATTCATAGCTCTATAATAAAATATCTATCTATGGCAAAACATTCTCTTATAGATTGTACTCCTCATAATATATCAGGAGTTAATGAGGAGCTTACCTATGGAATTAATAGTGCAAACAATGTTAAAGGAGATATATTTTTCTCTACTCATTTAAATTGTTATGAACCAACAGAAGCAGCTAGAGGAGCAGAAATTTTAATTTATCCTGGGGATAAGAAAACAAGGGCTATTGGTGAAAGAATACTTAAAAATTTAGAAAACTTAGGTTTCAAAAATAGAGGGGTTAAAGAGCAAAATAATTTAGCAGAACTAAACTCAATATACTATAGTTCTATAATCATAGAATGTTTTTTTGTAGATAGTAAGGCTGATGTGGAATTATATAAAAAGCTTGGAGCAGATATAATAGGAAAAGCTATAGCAGAAGGCATTCATGGAACTGTGGTAAATATACAAAAAAACAAAAATGTAATTGTAATTAACAATGAAGTAGATAGAAGAGCGGCACTATATTTAGCTGATTATTTAAATTGTGACATTATAGAAGCAAAAGATTTTGTAGCGGGTATTGGGGAAAAAGTATATGTCATCGGTGGTGGAATAAGCATTCCGAATTCAATAGTAATAGCTGGTAAAGATAGATATGACACTTGTAATAAGGTTTTAGATTTTATTATAAAATAATTTTTGTATTTACTTTGAGAAAACTATGTTAGAAGAATAAAAGCTTATTATGATAATTTGCAAAATAAATACTGATTTTAGAATATCATTAGTATAAATAAAAGTCATTTAATGATAACAATATTTAAATATGTAATTTATAAAATAGGCATGAGGTCCTAAACTATTTATAATTAAGATTCATCATATTGAAAATTTGTAATACTTTATTAAGAGGATTAAAGGGGTAAAATAATAATGATTTATAAATAGAATAGGACCTCTTTTACCTAGAATTTTGCAATATAATATTTATAATTTATAGGTTACTAATGAAGAATTTAAGAAATAGAAGTTATTCAATTATGTTAAATATTACTATTTAAAAAATCTAGAGCAAATTGAGCATACATTGCCATTCCATATTTTAAGCAGTCTTCATCAACCTTAAACTTTTCATGATGGGGATGATATATACATTCCTTTTCTATATTTCCTGATCCAAGCCATGCAAATGCTCCTTTGGCATGTTCGAAATAATATGACATATCTTCAGAGCCCATCATTTTAGGTAAGAATACTATTTTATTTTCTCCTAGAATAGAGAGGGCAGTTTTCTCAGCTAGCTTTGACATTGTTTCATCGTTATAAACGCTTAAAGCACTTTCTTCTATAACTACATCAACGTTAATTTCATAGGCATCAGCTATTGATTTTGCATGTCTTTTTATTGCTTCATGAACAGTTTCCCTCACTTCTCTATTAAAATATCTCATAGATATATCAAGCTCTGTATATTTTGCAATAATATTTGCTTTTGTTCCACCTATGAATTTTCCTACAGAAAGAACCACTGGCTCTTGTGGAGGTACATTTTTAGTTACTATTCCCTGAAGATCTGTAACAAAAATGCTTGCAGGATGAATAGTATCTTTTGCAAGGTGGGGAGTGGAACCATGACCTGATATTCCTTCAAATTTTACATAAATAGTATCACAGCCTGCTGATCTATATCCTGAAGTAACATCTATATATCCAGTTTCAATATTAGGAAAGTTATGAATTCCAAAGCATCCATCAACTCCAGCCATTCCACCAGCTTCTATTATTTTTTTAGCACCTGTAAATGTTTCTTCTCCTTCTTGAAAGAAAAATCTTATCTCACCTTTTATATCTTCTTTCATTTCATTTAAAATTTTTACGGCACCAAGAAGCATTGCAGTATGAGTATCATGGCCACAAGCATGCATTACTCCAGTGTTTTTAGATTTAAATTCAACATCAGATTCTTCTTTTATAGGAAGTGCATCTATATCTGCTCTTAAGGCTACAGTTTTACCTGGTTTGCTGCCTTTTAATATAGCTATTAAAGAGGTATTCCCTGCTTTTTTGTAAGGTATTCCAAGTTTATCTAATTCCTTAATAAGTTTTTCTTGAGTTTTGAATTCCTGTCCACTAAGTTCAGGATACTTATGTAAATTTCTCCTGAAATTTATTATATAATTTTCAATTGATTTAGCTTTTTCTAACATATTTGTCATTATAAAAACACCTTCTTTACTTTTTATAAATATTTTCTGCCTTAGTTTCGGTAGATAATAATGCAACAACTAAAGCTATAATTGATGCTATTACTGGAACTATAAAAGCTTTTTTATAAGCTATGGCAGATGATAATCCTGCTAATATGTTCATGTCTACAAATTTTCCGCATATTACTGGAAGTACTGCTGCAAATAAGAATCCACATACATTTACAATAGACATTGACATTCCAGACAAGGTAGGATCACTAACTTCTTTTCCTACAGACCAACATATAACTCCAATTGAACCTGAAGCTCCAATGAGAATTACTAATATTACCATAAGCCATATAGGAGGATTTGCAAAAACTAAAGTTGTCCATGAAATAGCTGCAATAGCTGCAAGTATAACCATAGGTAATTTTCTTTTTCTAAGTTTATCTGATATTTTACCAACAAATAAACAAGCTACTCCAGATGCTAATAGAGCCATTGAAATATAATTTGCAGCTATAACTTTGCTTACTCCATAGATAGAAGTTATATAGGAAACTCCAAAGGTTCCTGTGAATAGCATAACTGCTCCATTTACAGTACCAAAAGCAAGAGCAGGACTCCATATTTTAGGATTTTTTATGACAGATAGAAGTTGTGATAGAATATTTTGAGGGTTTTGTGAAGGGTTATTTTTTTGATGATTAACTTTAGATTGATCTTCTTCTATAGGAGTGTTTTTAACGAATAATATTACTAAGACAGCAAGTATTATAGTTATGATGCCCATGGAAGCGAAGGAACTTCTCCATCCTATAAGGCCAACTAATGCTAAAAGAGGAGCTTGTGCAAGGAGTCCACCCATACTTCCTATAAAACTTGTAAGTCCACTCATAGAAGCAAAATCTTTAGCGGGAAACCAGTTAGCTTGAATTTTTAATATTGATAAGAATACTACAGATACTCCAAGTCCAACTAGAAGTCTACTAAAATAAGCTAATATTATAGTAGTTGAAAGTGAAAATATTATAGATCCAATAGCGGCAATTAAAGAGCCATAAACTACAGTCTTTTTAGGTCCTAAATAGTCAACTAGAACTCCTGTTGGAATTTGCATTATTGTATAAGCATAGAAGTACATTGAACCTAAATTTGCTATTTGCGAAGCATTCATTCCAAAGGATTTTTCTAAATCTCCAACAATAACTCCAACTGAAAGTCTATGAAAAAATACTATTAAATAGACAGCTACAAGTATTCCCCAAACTACCCATCTATAAGAGCTTGCTTTTTTAACTTTTTTTGATACATTACTTTCTGTAACCACTTACATTTCCCCTTTCTAAATAAATTGATGTTTTGTTTTAATTGCTTTATAATTATTATACTTTAGCTATAGCTCCTATTTCATTGTCTCTAAATAATAAAAAGAAGCATAGATTTTTGTATTAATGATACAGAATTTTCAAAATTATTTAACTAAAATGTAAGTTATAAAAGCAAAAAGAACTATGAAAAATTCATAGTTCTTTAAATAATCAATCTATCATTTGGTAAATCTTTATTGCTAAAGATATTTTTAATCTAACTTCATTTTCATTTAAGTCCTCATCTAGCAATTCACATATCTTCTTATATCTATATTTTATAGTATTGTAATGTACATACATATCCTTTGCAGAGGTTTTTAAATTCCAATCGTTTTCTAATATGCAAATTAGAGTTTTCAAAAGCTCTGAATTATACTTTTCATCATAGTTTATTATCTTTTCTAAACTTGACATATAAAATTCTTTGGCCTCTTCATTTTTGTATATGGAATAAAGTAATCTATACACTCCAAGATCCTTATAGAAGATTGTCACATTGTTTTTATATAATATCCTTGCCATTTTAATGGATAATACAGCTTCATTATAGCTCTTATGTATGTCCATTATATTAGGTTTAAAGCTTCCAAAGCTCACAGTTACAGTAAATTCAAAATTTCTAGTAATTACTTCTCTTATTTCATTTCCCATCTTTTTAAGGGAACAGTAAAAAGAATTTTTATTTGGAGTATCAAGCTGAATTAGAAAGGCTATACTGTCACTAAATTCCCCATAAACTGCATTTGAAAAAGAGGTTTTAACAATATCTATGCAATTTTTAAAAATTCGTTCACTTATTAGTTCCAATCTATTGTTGAAAATTTTATGTTCCGGTTTTAAATATTCAGCTTTAAAATTATCTATGTCTATCACCATTACACAAATTTCTTTTGAAAAATTCCATCCATATATTGTGGCTCTCTTTTTTATTTCATCTTCAAATTTTATATTATTCATAATAATATCCTGCACAAATTCGTTTTTATGTCTTTTTTCAATTTGCATACTAGAAATCTTTTTTTGTACGTTTAATATAATAGCTGTATTTGCATGGGTTAGGGCATTGTAGTCATCATTATGTATATCAATAGTCTTATTTTTAAAATATATTATATACCCGTAAACTTCATTGTTTACTCCTATGGTGTAATAATTATACTTTTCTAAAATATTTTTAAGATTAAATTCTTTTATATCAGGTGGAATACATTTTATATCTTTTGAAAAATACATTTTTTGAAAATGTAGATCATAATAGAGTATATCTTCATTTAATGTATATCCTAAAAAATCGATTATAACTTGTGTTCCTTCATTGTTAATTACTATGTTTGAAAATCTATTATGAATTTCTTCTGAAATTTTTAGTGCTTTTGACTGATGATCTATTATTTGTATTAACACTGGATTAATGACCTCAATAAAAGCTAAATCTACAGGAACTTCTACTATTGGAAATTCAAGTTTATTAGCAATATCTACAACTTCCTTAGGGAGTTCATGAAAAAATCTTTTAAGTTTTATAAATAATGCTGCAATGCCAAATTTTTTCATATCTTTTATCATATCTGAAAATTTATCAATATTTATTTTAAATATATATCCACTACTCAAGACTATCTCATCACCTTTAGTCCAAGGAAATGGATCTGGAGCATCCATAACTGTTATAGATTTAACCTTTCTATTTAATCCACTTTCTCCTGCTAATACTTTCATACCTTTAAGTTGAGGATTATTGAGTACATCTTTTATAGTTATATCATTATTCATTATTTATTCACTCCTCTATAAGCTAAACTGATATTGCTATTAAATAAGTTAAAATATTTTGAAAATTAAAACTATGATTAATATATAAATCTTGTTTTTTAATTCAAATTTTTATTATGATATGAATTTAAGGGATTTTCTTATAAATAAATTATAATGCAAAAGATTACTAGAAGTAAATTTTTCTATATGAAGACTAGTCTATTATTATCCTATTGTAAATATAGAAGTTTTTTAGTTATATAAAAGTACAAAAAACAAAAGCCATGGAACTATTCCATGAACTTACAATTACTGGTAATTTATTTTAGGCACAAATGCAATACCGTAATATTAATTTCCTAATTTATACTTATACTATAATCAAAAAACTTTAAACTGTCAAGAGAAATAGAGATATTTTTATTAAATTTATATTTAGGTCATAAATATTGGAATATAGACAATTACATAAGCCATGGGAGAGCTTTCCATCTTACTACATTTAATATAGAATAGAACTTGTCTCGATGAACAATGTGGCACAAATATAAATTTGTGAGGTGATCTCTATGGTTAAAAATAACCATCCTGATTATGATGAAGAGGTATTAAGATTAGATACCATATTAGAGTACTTGATTAATTATAACAAAAAAGTTTTTCAAGAAAAAAGAGAGCTTGATGAGGCTGTTAATTATGGATATTCTCATTACAACTCAGACAACGCAGAACAGTTTAATGAATTAGTTATAAACACTGCATTACAAAATAGCTTACAATCTAAGGTAAGAGGATTAGAAAAAAGCATAGAAAAGCCTTATTTTGCTAGAGTTGATTTTAAAGAAGAAGGCAAAGAAAATATTCAAAGGTTATATGTAGGAAAAACTTCCTTAGTTGATGATGAAAGTAATGAACTCTTAATAGTAGATTGGAGGGCGCCAATTGCTACTCTTTACTATGAGGGAAGATTAGGAACCGCTCAGTATGATTGTGAAGATGGGGTCATAAATGGCAATATAAGCTTAAAAAGGCAATATGCAATTGAAGAATCTAAGCTTTTAGACATTTATGATATAGACATAACTACTAATGATGAGTTCCTTCAAGCAAGTCTTAACTCTTTAAAGGATAATAGATTAAAAGATATAGTTTCAACTATTCAAGAGGAACAAAATAGAGTTATAAGGGCTAATATGTGGAAACCACTAATAGTTCAAGGCGCTGCTGGTGGAGGGAAGACTACTATAGCGCTTCATAGAATAGCATATCTATTATATAACAATGAAAAGACACTATCACCAGATAATTTTATGATAATAGCTCCTAACAGATTTTTCTTAAGCTATATATCAGATGTTTTACCAGAACTAGGCGTGGATAATGTAAAGCAAAATACTTTTGAGGATTTCGCACTTGAATTTATAGAGGAAGATTTAAAAATAATTGATCCATCAATAAAACTTAGAAATATAATAGAAGGAAATAAAAATCTCTCAAAAATCACTTCCTTTAAAACTTCCATAGAATTTAAAAAATTAATAGATAGGTTTCTTAAACATGTAGAAATAAATTATATTCCTAAATTAGACTTTAAAGTAAATGAAACAATTCTTTATTCATATAAGGAAATATCAGAATTATTTAAAAATAATTATAGTTATTTGCCTTTTGAAAAGAGAATAAATGAGATAAGAAAACACTTTATAAATAAAACTAAAAGGGATAAGCAAAAAATATTAGATAAAATAGAAGATGATTATGAAGATAGGCTTAATCAAATTAGATGGGATTTCAAAGATTCACCTGAAAGAAGGGCTAAAATTATTGAGATTGCTGATGAAAGAGATGAACTTTTTAAAAGAGTTAAGAATAAACTAAGCAGCTTAGTAAGGGATTATTTTAAAAATATTAGGCCATTATCTACAATAGAATATTATAAGGAATTTATCATGTCTTTGATCAAATGGAAACCAGATGGTGTAATAGGAGAACTGGCAAAAGAGACCTTGAAAAATTTAGAAAATAACCTAATAGAAATTGAAGATTTAGCTCCACTTATGTATATAAAGTTAAAGGTATATGGAATCGAAGAAAGCTTAAATTTAAAGCATATAGTAATTGACGAAGCACAGGACTTTAACTTATTACAATTTGATGTATTAAAAGAAATACTGGGATCTGGCTCAATGACTATATTAGGAGATATATGCCAAGGAATATATAGCTATAGAGGCACTAAGGATTGGGATATGGTTAACAACTATATTTTTGATGAGGAAGCTCAAATGCTTGGCTTAGAACAGAGCTATAGAACAACCATAGAAATAATGAATGGTGCAACGGAAGTGTTAAAAACATTAAAAGATGAAAAATTGCCAGCAGCTAAACCTGTTATAAGACATGGGGAAGAAATAACTATAAATTCAGTTGAAGATTATTATACCCTTGCATTGCAATTAGAAAAGGATATAAGTGAGAACAAAAACAAGGGATATAAATCTCTTGCATTGATATGTAAAACTTTAGAAGAATGTAAAAGACTTAAGATAGAATTAGATAAGAACAATATAAAAGTTAACTTAGTTGATGGTGGAGAAAATGACTTTACTGGAGGAGTTGTATTAATACCTTCATATCTTGTAAAGGGATTAGAATTTGATATGGTAGTTATATGTAATGCCTCCAAAGAAAATTACTCAGAAAATCAACTAGATGTTAAGCTTTTATATGTAGCTATGACAAGACCACTTCATAATTTAAAGATATACCATATTGGAGAAAAAACAGAACTTTTAAAAAGTGAATTTTTTCATAGATAAATCTTCATACATTAAAAATTAAGAATTATGGTTAAAACTCAACCGGCAGGACCACAGGAGTTCTTTAGAATAAATTATACAAAAATTCTAAACTACAGCTTAAAGAAATAGGAATTAAACTTCTTTTATTTTAAGCTGTAGTTTTATATATTAATTACATAAAAAACTATTTAGCATTTTATTTTTCACCACTTAAAGTTAAGTGAAAATTACTTTAAATTCCACAGTTATTTTTCTATTAAAATATTAGCTTCTTTTAATGCTTCATAAATATATTTACTGTTTCGTACATCTTCTGAACTTTTATTTCCAAGCTTGTCAATAAAAAAGCTACTTTCTACATCTCTAATTAAAATTTCAGGTAAAAAATTTGATCTTCTTAGGCTAAGGGGAAATCCTGCACAATAGATTCTTTTGCCTTTTGCTGTTATAACAACTGCATCCCATTCTTTAGTTCCTAATAAATTACTTCCTGCATTATCAGAATTTGCATTATAACTCACTTTAATATTATGTTTTTTAAAATAATTTTTAGTTAGCTCTATTTCATGAGTATTCCAATGATATTTTTCTATGTCTTCCTCTGTAATTAATGGTATTTCATCTATAAGTAATTCCTCAAGAGTTAACTCAGGTTTTATATATTCCCCTTTTTCATTTCTTCCGTAACTTAAAGCGCCACTTTTATGTTCTTCTTTTACAAGATATATTGCAAATTTTGGTTCATTTTTAATCTGATTTCTATTGTTGCACCCCATAAAGGAAATATTTAATAAAATTGCAACAAGTATAATGGCTAATATTCTTTTCACAACTTCACCTCCTAGAGCATTTTGAGAAAAACCAATACATAATATAAGATATTAAAAATAGCTATTTAGTATATTACAAAACATAATTCAATAGAGTTTATTTTTTTCCTTTATATGTTGAAATAATATATAAAAGTTAAGTACATATATAAATTAAAAATATAAAAATGTAGATTTATGGTAGGAGAAAGCAAATCATTGTAGAATTTATTAAAATATGCATTGTAAAATATAGGATATTTATGGATAATATAACTTTTTAAATAAATATTTGTAAAAATCTTTATATTAAAGTAAATATTTAGTATAATTGAATAGAAAAAGGAAGGGGGACTAATTATGAATTTTTTAATAATGACTTCAAGTAATCCATTTGTACCTAGAATAGTATCATTACTAAATGAAATTAAAGGGTGGTTTTTAGCCTTAATAGCAGTTGTTTCAGTAGTAGTAATTCTTATTCACTCATTTAAATATTTTCAAGGAGATGGATCAGAAAAAGCAGAAGCTATATCCAATATTAAGAAGACTATTTATATGGGAGGCGGCGTTTTCTTTTTAATTTGGTTCGCAACTTATGTAGTGGACAAGATGAAAATATAGACTAAAAGCTTCAGGTGACTACTGAAGCTTTTTATAAGAGAAGTTTTAAAAGTATTTATTGGATAATTAGCTAGAAGTTACTCTTAATAAATAAGGAGGTACCATATGGATTTAATCGTTGACAGTGTTACAAAAGGAATTTGGGGATTCTTTGCTAAGTTATGTTCTAATATAATAAATGAGGCATTTAAGTTTGTAACTGAAACTATTATTGAGATAAGTGATGTAAATAGATATATAAGTATTGACAACTATTTAATACATATCAAAATAATTGCTACATCATTCTTACTGGTTAAGATAGCTTGGGAAGCTTTAAAATATCAAAGTGGTGGAGGAATAGGAGATAATGGTTCTATTTCAACTTTTATGATTAAAGTTTTAAAATCTAGTGTTGCTATTTATGCATTTCCACATTTTGTAAAAGATATGCTATTGCCACTTAATAATGCATTAATGGAATTTATCCAAGGTATAGGTGTTGAAATAACTGAAGAGAGTTTTAGTAAGCCCAAAACTTTGGTAGGTAATCTTTCTGATATAGGTCAGCTTACGATTTTAGTACTAATAATCTTAGGAATAGGGTTTCTTATATTAGCTATTGCAGGAAGTATAAGATATATTGAGTTGCTTATATGTATTTTATTTGCTCCAATTGCAGCGGTATCTATTGCAAGTGATGGAGAGAGTGCTGAAATATGGTTTAAAGAGACTATATGTGTGGTTTTTACTCAATCAATACATCTATTGTTACTTCAGATATTAGTTGCAATAATGACTAATGTAAAAGGAATTATGATGATAGTATTAAGTGTAGCTACAATTTCTGTAATGCTTAAAGGTCCTCAAGTTTTAAGAAATTTTTTATATACTTCCGGTGTAGGTTCAGTTTCAGTTAAAACAGCAGGTAAAGCTGGAAGAGGTTCTATGAAAGCTATGAAGAATATGTTAAAGTCAATAGTTTAATTAAGGAGTATTAATCATGAATAAAAGAAGTATTCCACGACATGTGGATGGTAGAGTTAAAATAGGACCAATGACTGCAGTAAACTTTATTAAATTTTTTCCTATTTTTATTATAGAAATTTTCGTAATATTGAGTAAATTTAATCCTATAACCTTATTTATTGGGGTACTCATAATAGGGCTAACTATTATTTTATTTGCTGAATTCAATAATAAGGAAACAGGACTAGATATTTTAAAAGATATTATAAAATATGAATTAGAAGGTGACATAATCTATGAGAGGGGATGTGGGTTAAAAGATGTTCACAAAATTGTTTGGAACAAAATCGAAAATACCGAAGAAAAATAATATAAAAAATAAAGAGGAAACTTTTAACTTACCCATAAAAGATGTGAAAGACATTATTATAGGAAATGATCATAAGTATAAGTTAGTTGCTAAGGTTACTCCCATCAATGGAGAATTGGCGCCTGATGATATGTTAAGAGATATATCTAATGCTATTCAGGGAGCATTAAATTCCTTTGAAGGAAGACAAGGTATTTATATACAAAGTGAAAGGGTTGATATATCCCTTAATATTAAAAATATAGAAAAACAAAAAGAAGAATTATCCGATGAATTTAGAATAGAGCTTTTAGAAGAGCAAAAGAAGTATTTAGAAAGCATAGCTAATAAAAGCAGAACCGTATTAAATTTTTACATGGTTTTAGAAATTAAGGATAAAAATAGTGATACTGCAAGGCAAGTTTTAGAAGATGCTTATATAAGTGTGAAAAATGAATTAGAATCACAGGAAATGTATGTGGAACAATTAAAGGAAAAAGAAATAAAACAGCTATTATATGAAAAGATGAATCCAGAACAAAGTCAGGTAGAACCCTATAAAGAGGATTGGTTGCTAGAAAATATATATCCACAAAATGCTGTAAGATTTAAAGATGGTAGACATTTAGAAATAGAAAATAGATTATATAGATTTTATGCTATATCAAAATACCCTCAAAGTGTAGATGAATATAGATGGCTTAAGAAGCTGTTAAACATAAGAGGAGATATAAATATTGCAATAATATTAAATCCTAAAAATAAAGCTACTATAATAAAAGAATTGTCTAAAGCTGTTGATGAACTAAATGCTAGAGCAATATCAGCAAAGGATGAGGCTTCAAGGCAAAAATACTTTAAGCAAGAAGAAAGTGCTAAAAATATGATAGAAGAGTTAGGAAATGATAATGTTAGCATTTATGATACTAATATCACCATAGGAATAAGCGCAAAGGATATTCAAGAACTTGATACTCTTTCAAATATAGTAAGGTCTAAAATATCAAGCTCCTATCTTCAAAGTACGGAAATTAAAAGAAAGGGTTTTGAACCTTTTTATACGATAATGCCTATTCTTGCAGATAATAAAATCACTGAAAATTATATCTGGAATTTGAGCACGAAGGATATAGCATCAATAATACCTTTCGACTCCTCAGAATTCATGGAGCAAAGTGGAACACTTATTGGTGAAAATGAAATAAGCAGAGGACTGGTAATAGCAAACTATAGAAATAAATTATATAACAATGCTCATATGTGTATATTAGCAGATTCAGGATCAGGAAAAACATTTTTTATAAAAACTGATGCTATAAGAAATATACCCTATGTTGATTATACAATCATGTTCGACATTAAAGGAGATTTAAATTTCCCTTGGGGGGAAAGGTATATATTTTCTGCGACTTCAGGAACCATAGTTAATCCATTCCACATTAGAAATACCGTATCAGATAATTCTATAGAAGAACAAGAAGTAAAAAGTGATATTGGAGTATATTTATCTCAAAAAATAATGGATCTTATAGTATTTTTTAAATGGATAATTCCAGAGCTTACCCCTTATGATGAAAGTTTGTTAGAAGAAGACATAAGAGATTCATATAAAAAATGCGGTCTAAATTTCCAAAGTATAGAACTACCTAAAGAATTTTGCACTATGTCAACTTTAGATGAAGTAATGGAAGAAAAAATAAAAAGCTCTGATACAGATATGGAATTGGAAAGAAGAAAATATTTAAAAGCCTGTATTAAACCATATTCAAAAGGTACTTACTCTAAAATATTTAATGGTCAAACAAATTGGAGCTTTGATAAGTTTACTGTATTCGATATATCTAATATTCCTGAGGCTGTTAAAAAACCATTATATGATATTTTACTTAAAGATACATGGCAATTTGCTAAGAAGGATGGAACTATAAATCCTACAAGAAAAGATATATATGTAGATGAATGTCATGAATTTGCAGATCCCCAAAATCCACAGACACTTATGTTTTTGTCTACTAAGTTAAGTAAACAGGGAAGGGGATTTGGAATAAGGCTTATCACTGCAACTCAAAACTTACCAGACTTTTTAAGTATTCCTCGATTCGGACAAGCAATTATAGATAATTCATATTTTAAATTATTTATGCGGCTAGGGGAAAGTGATATTCCTGTAGCTAAAAAACTATATTCATTTAGTGATGGTGAAATAAAAATATTAAAAGGTACAGGTGGTAAGAAAAAGGGAAGCAAAGGTAAAGGTATATTTATTGTTGGCTCTCAAAGGGTGGTTATACAAACTAGAGCATCAAAATTTGAATTAGAAGTTATAGATCCTGTTCAATTTGAAGAAATATATGGAGTTAAATCAAGATATTTAAACTTAGGTTAGGCTGGTGATTATATGAATCCATATGTGGTCATAAAGGGTGCATCACTATTAAAAAAATATTGGAAGCAGATATTACTTTTTTTTATTGCATTACTTATGATACCTATTATGTTTGCCACCTCATTCGTAGTGATAAAAACGGTGCCAGCAGCAGATGAAGAAATTATTAGAATGTATATAAGTGGAGCTCGAAGTGCCAGCAAGGAAAATGTTAAAGTTGATTGGCGTGATTTAATGGCAATTGATGCAGTTAGATATAAACAAAATTTTAAAGATGTAAAATCTGGTGATGTTTTATCCTTAGGAGAATTTTTTATAGAAGAATATATAGAAGAAAGAAAAGTTATTACTACAAATAGTAAAGGGGAAGAAATAGAAAGAGTAGAAAAGGTAACAGTCTATAGAAGAAAAACCCTAGATCAAGTAATGGATGAGATGGGATTTTCAGAAGAAGAAAAGAGTGATATTAGACTATATAGAGAT
This sequence comes from Clostridium sp. UBA6640, assembly GCF_002455975.1. Taxonomy (GTDB): domain Bacteria; phylum Bacillota; class Clostridia; order Clostridiales; family Clostridiaceae; genus Clostridium_J. Next base: position 9,279 of record NZ_DKLM01000017.1, on the reverse strand, counting down.
ATAGGGCTAAATCTGTTAAATGAACAGTTTGGAGGAGGAATTTTAATAGATGAAGAAGGAGTACCTCTTAATTTAACACAAGAAGAATTTATTAATAAAGTAATACCAGGAGCTGTGAGTACTTATAAAAAATATGGAGTATTGCCTTCGATAAGTATATCACAGGCAATATTAGAATCTGGTTGGGGGAAGTCTGGACTTACAGCTAAAGCAAATAATTTATTTGGTATAAAGGCCTTTTACTGGAGTGGAAAATATGTTGAAATGCTAACCTATGAATGGTATGGGGGACTTAAGGTTGAGGTTAAAGCAGCTTTTAGAGCTTATGATTCATGGGATCATTCTCTTGAAGATCACGGAAAATTTTTAGTTGAAAATAGCATTTATTCTGAGGCAGGATTTTTTAATGCAAAAGATCACGTTGGACAAGCTTTTGCATTGCAAAGGGCAGGATATGCCACAGATCCTAACTATGCAGTTACGCTTATAAGCTTAATCGAGCAATATAATTTACATCAATATGATAAAAAATAACTAGGCAGGAATACTGGCTAGTTATTTTTTTATATAATCCATTAATATTATGAAATAATTTATCATAGCTTTACTTTATAGTATTTTTTCAAAGGATGTTAAATAAAATCCTTCCTTAATTTTAATGTCTTTAATTTTCTTATAGCCATTTTTCATATGCAGATTTACAGCAGGTATGTTTTCTTTTCCTGTACACACTATTATATTTTTTGTATCATTAATTTTTTCTATAAAGTTAATAAGTTCCTTTGCAATGCCTCTTTTAAAGAAAGAAGGGTGTACTGCAATTCTATGGATATCTAAAGTATTGTTTTCAATTTTATAGGAAATAATGCCAACTAGAATATCCTCAATAAAATATCCGTAAAAAGTTTCATTGCATTGTTTTAAACTATTAATTGTGTCTTTTAATGGGGGTATTTCATCAAATCCAATAATTTCTGCTTCAATTTTATAAGATGCTATTTGTATATCTAATATTTTTTCTATAACTTTTTCATCTTTTAAATCAAGCTGCTTTATCATATACATGTTCCTCCATTACTTTTAAAATTTTTAACTATCGAGGGTATAATTTCATATACAAATTATACCATTAACTTAGAGGTAGAGAATATAAAATTATGAAAAAGTAGGCTTTAAATGATAAGATTAGAAATTCTAATTTGTATTTAATGTTGTTTTAAGCTATTATTACTATTCTTTTAATTTAAATAACTTAGTATATGATTATAGAAAGCTAAGATGAAAAATAATTATTCTTAGTTACATTATAGATTTAATTATGAAAGGATGTATACTTTATGAATATTATTAGAAGAAGCATGGAAAATGAGATTAGTGATACAAAGGATATTAACATAGAAAAAAGTAGTAAGGTAAAGAAATGGGGGATTACAGCTTTAGTAGTATTAGTATCTTTAAGTATAGCTAAAAAAGCTATTAACAATAATTGCAAAGCAGAAGAATAGAGAGTTATAAAGACTTTAATCAGCGTTAAGGTAAAAGTAGGGCAAATATTATATATTTTATAATAAGTTTGATTTATGTATGATTTCAATTTCTATAATAAAAATTTTTCTTGGGGAATGAAAAATTAAAAGAAGATAATTAAGATTTAAGGGGAGTTTTAGGGTATTAATAAAGATTTTAATCAGCGTTAGGGTAAAAGTAGGGTAAATATTATATATTTTATAATAAGTTTAATTTATATAGGATTTTGATTTCTATAATAAAAGTTTTTCTTGGGGAATTAAAAATTAAGATAGTACAATTAAAAGTTAAGGGGAACTTTTAGTGTATTATGAGAAGTTTTCAATTAATTACGTTTATTTTAATATATTAATAAAAACATTTTATTAATATATTAAAAGTTAAAAGGATTTTAAATGCTTTGCAGTGAATATACCTCTAAGTTAAATCTTGGAGGTATATTTATGTTTGCTAGAGTTATTATTAATGTAATTCTTTTTATAATATCAATTTTATTAACACTTTCAGCACTTAAAAGTAAAGATGGCAAATATATTGCTCTAGGGATATTTCTTTTCTGCTATTCAGCATATAGTATCCTATCATCTATATTAAAAAAGAAGCAATGAATAAAAGTAGAAATTATTTTTGATCAAAATAATTTCTTTAATGGATTTTTTAACTAGCAATACAATTGCTAGCTTCCCACCTCTGGGGAACAGTAGT
>NZ_DKLM01000017.1:0-7008 GCF_002455975.1 Clostridium sp. UBA6640 | reverse complement strand
ATTTTGAATTTAGTAGTTTTAGGGGGTATACCAATAAGTTCTAATTATTTTCAGAGATAGATTAAATTTGGGAGTGGTATATCTATATATCTGTAAGTTATGGTGAATTAATAGGGGGGATATTAATGGTTAATATACTATTTAGTGAATACAATTTCCATGAAAGATGGGCAAAAGCTACAATAGAAAAATACATAAATTGTAATGATAAGGTTCTGATAATACCATTTTCTTTTAATGAAAAGATAAGTAATGATATAGAATGGCAGTATGCTTACAGTAAAAATAGTGGAAAGTATTACGACAGTGTTATTCTACCATTTTTGAGCTATGGAATTTCAGAAGAAAATATAAACTGGATAAATTATTTTAAAGATACCAAGGAAAATGCAAAAGAAAAGGTGAAAAATAGCGATATAATATTTTTCACTGGAGGATTACCGGATAAAATGATGTGTCGTTTAAAGGAATTCGACTTAATAAATGACATTGAAAAATTTACTGGTGTTATTATAGGCAGTAGTGCTGGAGCAATGATCCAGATAGCAGAGTATTATATTACTCCTGATAAAGACTATGATAAATTTTCATATAATATAGGATTAAATTTGATTAAAGATTTTGGTATTGAAGTTCACTATGAAGAAACAGAAACACAAAAAAATTATATCAATAAAGTATTGAGTGAAAAGAAGGATAGGATATATGCAATTAAGAATACTGGTGGGATAATTATTGATAATAATGAAATTACATTACTAGGAGATATAGAGATATTTGATGGAGAATAGTTCATGCTTTTTTTATGATTTTCATTAAGATTTATACAATTAAATGTAAAAAAACTATGCTAAACGAAGTAATTAGCATAGTTTTTTTATTATTGTAAAGCCGTTATGGATTTGCTGCTATTTTAAACTTTATCTTTTTAAAATAAACTTCTAAAGAATTATTACATTTATTTATAATTATAAATTTGCTAATATTTCTTCAACCATATCTTTTAATTCTTCATCTGAAAGATTATTTAAAGTTTCCTTAATATTATTTAAATCTTCCTTAGTTAAGGTTACTCCGAATTGTGTTCCAAATTCCTCTCTTAACATATCGTCAGGAAGAATTTTAAGATATTCTCTTAAAAATTCTACTCGATTTTCATCAGTCATATTTTTGAAGCAATCATTTAAAAATTTATCGGCTTCTTCAGGAGACATAGATAAGAAGAAGTTTTCTATGAGCTCTTCTCCATCTTTTTTACTCATGCTAGCCAATTTATCATATGATTTCTTAAGTTTTTTATCAGCTTCTTTAGAGTCACCTAAAGATACCTTGAAAAATTCATCGTTAGTAGCTATAGTCCAATGGTTTTTAAAGCTTCTTTTCAAATTTATATCAAGAACCAGCATAGCTGTTTCAGCATTTTTATCTTTCACAGAATCACATATATAATTCAGCTCTATATCTCTACTACGTTCTAAAGTGCAAGTCTTTCCTTCTAATAAATCCTTAACAACTATAGGAATTATATCATTATGTAATCTATCAGCAATAGGTACTAAGTCTATATAATTTACCTTTACTTTTACTTTAGCATTAGTTAAAGTAGTGCGGGACTCTAGTATTTTATATTCTATTCTTGAAGATAAAGCTGTCTGAATTTTTTTATTCATTAAAGTATCATCTAAATCTTTAGAAGCTTCTTCAGTTAATTTGTGATTAGTAAAGTTACTAGCTTCAATAAATCCTTTTGATTTTAGAGTGTTAAAATAATCTTCTACCACTGTTTCAGGGCTTGTACCACAACCTACTAAAGTTAAAGAAAATATTAAAAAGGCACAAATCATTATTAATTTTTTTATTTTATTCATATTTTGTCCTCCATTTTAAGTAAAATATTTTTATTAAATTGAATCGATATTAACTTCATGACTTTTTATATAACTTTCCATAGCGTCATCTAAAAGCTCAGGGGTTATATCATACATATATCCGAATAATATGTTTAAAAAATCATAATCATCAATAATAATCCATTGAATAGTATCTTTCTCTAAACCTAGAACTATTTCAGATGTAGATTTTTTAACATTATTAGATTTAACCTTATTAGCTATGTTGTTTAAAAGAAGTCTACTGTATTCCTCTTCTGAATATACTCCCTCTTCAAGATATACTGGCATAAATTCTTCTGTACAATTTTTTATTATCTCAGGAATGAAAGGTTTTAAATTTAAAGCAGTAACTTTGATTTTTACTGTGGCATTATTATCATTAATGTTACTTTCACATATTTCGTACTCCAAGCTTTCTAATATAGGAAGCATAATATTTTGTACAAGTAACCTATTATTTTCTCTATCAAAATCTTCAACTGAATTAGGATCTAAATCGCCAATAAAAAAGGGGTCATTGATAAGTTCCTCTATATCCGTATTAAATGCATTTTTAAATCTTTTTAAATATATAGATACTGCTTTTTCCGGCGGCAAAGTAAGTTTTGAACAGCCTATCATATTTATAGAAAGAATTAAAATTATACAAATCGTAATTAATTTTTTCAAGTACAAGTCCTCCTTAAATTTCTGGTATTTTTTTAATTAATTTAAAAATTAGTACCAAACAATTATAAAGGATGCTTTGTTATAAAGTAAAGGCTTTCTTTATGGATAATAAAATAAAGGTACCTCTTAAAAGAAGTACCTTATTATAGATTAAAATATTTAATTGATAGTAAAAAATAAAATTTATTAATTGCTTGGAGTTCCCATATCAAAGGACTTTAATTTTTCTACTATCTTATTTAGATTTCCAGCTAATATATCTTCAAGCTGAGTATTTTCATTAACAACCCATTCATTATTTTTTTTCTCTAGAGTCATTTCTATATCAGAAGTCGATTTTTGCGCATTTTCTCCTTTGGATGCATTTATAAGCTCGTTTATAAGAATTCCAGCTATTTCTTCATCAGTAGGTTCTTTTCCATCAAGACCTAATTTCATAGCTTCTCTTATAACTCCACCAAATATATCTCCAATTTTTTCACTAATATCTATAGCGGTAATATTTACTTTTGCTGTAGCACTGTTATCGTTAATAGTAACTTCACCTATTTTATATTCTATGCTATTTGCTATTGGAATCATAAAATCATTGATAAATTTATCAGTATTTTCTTTTCCCATTTCTTTAACAAAGTCCATATTAGGATCATCATTCTCAAAAGCTTTAGCTAAAATTGTATTAACATCCTTAGATGATTTTAAATTTTCAGCTTTTTTTACATTTTCAAAATATTCATTTAAAGATTGCTCTGGTGTCATAGCCTCTTTTTTAGAGCATCCCACTACAGTTAAAGATAATACTATAACTGCAAAAAAAGTAATGATTTTTTTTATTGATTTGTTCATTTACAAATCCCCCTTATAATTTTATATTAGCCGCCTAAAGTCGATTAGCATAGTAACTATCATTTTCTGAAGACGTCTTAAACAATTTAACCCCATTAAAATATTAAAATGATTAGTTAAATATTAACATAAATGCAATATTTAGAACAAAGTTATTATAATATATAATTCCTAATAATGCAAAAATTGTGATGAAAAAAAGAAAATCGTGATAAAATCACGATTTTTAAGCTATATTTAAATTCTCAATTAATCAAGCCTTTGCCTTTTTAATTTTAGTAGGTTTTCCTTTAATATTTATTTCACTTTGAGATTTAAGTAAAGCTTTCCCATAACCATTTAGTATATCTACATGACTATAGGTATCATAAATGTCTATAATTCCTATGGAATCAGCAGGAACATTTCCACTATTAGTTAAAGCACCTACTATGTCTCCACGTCTTATCTTTTTCTTTTTACCACCATTAATATATATTTTAACAATATTATCATTACTAGATGGAGTTTTAATTTTTACTTTAAACTCCTTATTGGGAGAAGATTTAACTTCTTCTTCAGAAGGTGGTGTTTTTACAGGAATTTTCATAGATATATATTCTTCAATAGCTTTTAAGAATTTATCTTCATAAGCCGTTGCAAAGGTTAGGGAAGTACCACTTTCACCAGCACGACCAGTTCTTCCTATTCTATGTACATATGCTTCTACTTCTAATGGAAGGTCATAATTTATAACATGGCTTACTGTAGAAATATCAATACCTCTTGCAGCTACATCAGTGGCAATCATAAATAAATATTTACCTTCTTTAAAACCTTTTATGGTACTTAACCTATCTTTTTGAAGCATGTTTCCATGAATCTCACAAAGGGGAAGATTGTGCTTACTTAATTTTTGGTATACCTCACTAACTCTATCTTTTGTTCTACAAAAAATAATAGCTTGAGTTATATCTTCTGTTTTGATTAAATTCATAAGTAGTTTTAATTTTTTATTATCTTCTACCATATAAAGACCTTGAGATATATTATCTAAGGTTAACTTTTCAGGAGAAATTTCAATTGTAGTGTGAGAAGAATTCATATATTCTTTACTTAAAGCTTTAATTTCCTCAGAAATAGTGGCAGAAAACATCATAGTTTGCCTTTTATGTGGAAGAGATTTTATAATACTTTCAACTTGAGAAATAAAACCCATATTAAGCATCTCGTCTGCTTCATCTATTATAAGATATTCAATATTTTCAACATTAAGAGTTTCTCTGGTAATATGGTCCAAAACTCTTCCAGGAGTACCTACTGCTACGTGAACTCTTTGGGATAATTCTTTTCTTTGAAGAGAAAAAGGTTCTTTACCATATAGAGCTACTGCCTTAATTTTTTTATAAAGTCCTAATTTAGAAATTTCATTTTTTACTTGTATAGATAATTCCCTAGTAGGAGTTAAAATTAAAGCTTGAACTGCATTTTTCTCTGTCTCTAGTCTCTCGCAAAGTGGTATACCAAAAGAAGCGGTTTTACCACTGCCGGTTTGAGACTTTACAATTAAATCTTCTCCTTTAAGTGCTAAAGGAATAACTTTTTTTTGAACTTCAGATGGTGATTCATAACCTATTGAAGTTATAGATTTTATCATATTATGGCTTATATTAAAATTTTTAAAATCATTCATTACCTTACCTCTTATATATAATTTTTAAAGTACTATCATATCATAAATTCTTCATTGTAAGTTGTCAATTCAATAGTTTTAATTTAGAACATTAAAGTACCCCTTGGGAATAATGTAGATTCTTTAGTGTTCCCAAGGGGTAGAGTTAAAATTCATAACAATAATTATCATACTAGTGCCAATTTCTTATATAACATATTCGAGTACTTTTAAATGTTCTATCTTTGACTTTACTATTTTTGCCGGTATTCCAGTAGCAGTACAGTTTTCAGGAATAGACTTTAAGACTACTGCATTAGCACCAATTTTTGAGTTTTTCCCTAAAGTTATAGGACCGAGAACTTTTGCCCCAGCACCAACTAACACATTATCTTCTAAAGTAGGATGTCTTTTACCTTGATCATGTCCTGTACCACCTAAGGTAACACCATGATAAATAGTTACATCATTACCGATTTCAGCAGTTTCTCCAATTACGATACCCATACCATGATCTATAAAAAGTCTTCTTCCTATAGTAGCTCCTGGATGAATTTCAATACCTGTTAAAAACCTTCCAAGCTGAGAAATAAATCTAGCCAAGAAATAAAAACGTATTTTATATAATTTATTAGCCCATCTATAAAGCAATAGGGCATAAAAAGATGGATATAAAAAGCCTTCCAATAAGCTTTTAGCTGCAGGGTCCTTACTTTTAATTGTCTTTAAATCTTCTACTATATATCTAAACATAAAATCACATCCTAATTATAAAAAGTAGAATTAATCATACAGACCCATTGAGAAATATTTTTCTCCGCTGTCTGGTGCAATAGTTAAAATTTTGTAATCTGGTCCTAATTTTTTAGCCATTTCTAAAGCAACATATATATTAGCCCCAGAAGATATACCCACTAAGAAACCTTCTTCGCTAGCCATAAGTTTTGCAGTATTAAAAGCATCTTCATCTTTCACAGTCATTATTGAATCAATTATTTCATCATCATATATTTTAGGAACAAAACCTGCACCTATTCCTTGAATTTTATGAGGAGAAGGCGAACCGCCTGATAAAACAGGGGAGTTAAAAGGTTCAACAGCTATTATTTCTACATTGGAAATTTTTTCTTTAAGCTTTTTACCTACACCAGAAATAGTTCCCCCAGTACCTACACCTGCTATGAAAGCATCTAAATCAGGTATGTCATTTAATATTTCTTCTGCAGTGCTTTCATAATGTTTTTCTACATTGGCAGTATTTTCGAATTGCTGAGGTACAAAGTAGTTCTCATTATTTTTAGCAAGATCTAAGGCCATTTCTATTGCACCTTTCATACCTTTAGTACCTTCAGTTAATACTAATTCAGCACCATAAGCTTTTATGATGTTTCTTCTTTCAACACTCATAGTATCAGGCATAACTATTATAACTTTATATCCTTTGGACCTTCCAATCATAGCTAATGCTATTCCAGTATTACCACTAGTAGGCTCTACAATAACATCACCACTCTTTAAAAGTCCCATTTTTTCAGCTTTTTCTATCATTCCTAGTGCAGCTCTATCCTTAACACTTCCACCAGGGTTATATCTCTCAAGTTTTACATATACCTCTGCCATATCGTTATTTACTAGATTATTAAGTTTTATTATTGGTGTTTGTCCTATCATATCTATTAAATTATTGAATATCATAATAAATCCTCCTTAAATATTTTAATTTTCATGAATTCTTCATTTTTAACTATTAATTCTTAATTTTCAAAGGTTAAGCTATTTCTATAGAAAATTTATTTCCCATAGTATATTTTAAGTTTAAACATTGTATTCCTAGATAGTCTTCCAAACTTAAGTTATAATTTATTCAAGCTGAAAATCCTATTAAATTGTAGAAATTTTGAAACTTAAAAATACATATTAATTCCATAAATTGAAAATGTATTTTTAAAA
>NZ_DKLM01000110.1 GCF_002455975.1 Clostridium sp. UBA6640 | reverse complement strand
AATTAAGAATTAATAATGAAGAATGAAGAATTAGGGATGAAATTCACTAATTGTGAATTTCTTAAGATGAAACTTATTTTAAAAAACTCCAAAGGCTTTGCCAGTGGAGTTTTAACTATAATTCCTTACCTTTAATTCTTAATTTTTAATTCATGGTGAAAATTTTTTGTTATGGAAACTAAAATCATGTATAAATTAAATTTTGGTTAAAGAACCTTGCATATCACCACTTTTTAAATTAAGAATTAGAGAAACTTCTTAGTAGAACTAAGAAGTTTCAGTTTTTATTTTAAAATTTTCAATTATTGTTGAAAATTATCCTAAATTCTTCATTCTTAATATTTAATTATTAATTGTACAAAGGACATGGTTATTCCATGCTTTTTAAATCTAATTGTTTTGGTGTTACATATAAAGTTTTATTAGTATAGTAAATAACCATACCTGGTTTAGCACCAGAGGCTTTTTTAACATTTTTTACTTCTGTATAATCTACAGGTACATTAGAAGAGTTTTTAGCTTTACTGTATAAGGCAGCTAAAGTTGCCGCTTCTAAAAGAGTAGTTTCAGGTATATCTCCATTATTTTTAATAATTACATGAGAACCAGGAATGTTTTTAGTATGAAGCCATATATCATTTTTATTCGCAAATTTTAATGTTAAATAATCATTTTGCATATTGTTCTTTCCTATATAAATATCTATATTATCGCTGGATATAAAGTGCATAGGTTTCGAAACTTTACTTTTTTTACCTTTATGCGCTTTTTTAAAAGCAATATATCCAGTTTCTACCAATTCGTTTTTAATATCTTCAATTTCGGTGTAATTATCTGCATTATGTATATGTGATAATACAGATTGAAGATACTCTTGTTCTTCTAATGCAAGCTTTATTTGAATTTTTGCATTTTCCTCAGATTTTTTTAATTTATTATACTTCTTAAAATAGCTTTGAATATTTTCAGAAGGAGTTTTATGTTCATTTAACTCTATATTGATGTATTCATTGTTTTCGCTATAATAATTTAATACATTAATAGATTTATCTCCTTTTTTAATTGCATAAATATTTGCAGTTAAAAGCTCTCCATATAAATTAAGTCTTTGTTTTTCTTTACAATCTTCTAAAGTTTCATTTAATATATTTATTTTTTTGCTAACTCTATCTAAGTTGTTATTAACAATTTTTTGTAAATCATGACTTCTAGCATTTAATCTATCAGATTTATCTTTTTCAAAGTAAAAATCCTCTATAAGTTTTGATGGCGATTCATATTCTCTCAAATTAAAGCCATTACTTAAAAGTTCTTTAAAAGCTACGCAGTGAAAATCTTTAAGTATTCCATCTTTATCATAGGAACCTAAAATATAATTATCAGTTTTAACATAATTAAAAAAATTTAATATATACTCATATATTTTTTCTAAGTTAACCATGTCAAATTCAATATTATCTTCCTTTAAACCATAGATTATCTCAGAAGAAAGGGCAGCACTTACACCAGTAAAAATATTGGTAAAAAATTTTTTATCAAAATCTTTATCTGAATATTTTTCTTTAACTTTATTTATAAAATCCTCTTTATTAAAGCTAAAAGCATTTAATTTTGTAGAAGCTGGAGGATATTTATATTCTACACCTGAATATAGCACTCTATATGTGTTAATATCTGGAGTAATGTGTTTAATACTATCCATCACAATATTATCTCTTTGTCTTACTAAGCTTATATTACTATGTCTTCCCATTATCTCTACAATAAGACTATATATACTATTAAAGCCTAATTCATCTGTGCTTTCAAAATCTAAAACAACAATTCTATCACTTTCAATTTGTCTTATATCAACTAAGACTGCAGTATTTAAATATTTCCTAAGTACCATACAGAACATAGGTGCTTTTAAAGGATTTTCTTTTGAATTATTAGTTATTTGTATTCTTGGATAATTAGAACTAGCACTTATAAGTAANNGTTTGAGCTTTTCTACCTTTTTTAAAAGTTAAGGTTATTTCATCTTTTTCTGGTTGATTTATTTTTTCTACTCTTGCATTTATAAATCCCACTTTAAGTTCGTGAAGTATGCTGTGTAGATAAATTCCATCTAATGCCATATACATCTTCCTTTCTATATGGAATTTTTTCAATTATGTATAGTATAACATTAATGTTAAACATTGAAAATATAATATATTTTTCTATAATTTATGATAAAATAATATTATAGATTAAAAAAGAAATTTATAGATTTTTATACTTTGGTAAAAACTTGTAGAAGGTGGTAGTGAGTTTGAATTTAAATTTTACAAAGATGCAAGGAGCAGGAAATGACTTTATAGTTTTTGAGGATTTTGAAAATAAGTATACGGATTTAGAAGCTTTAGCTAAAAAGCTTTGTGGTAGACATTTTGGAATTGGTGGAGATGGAATATTAGTAGCTAGAAAAAGTGATATTTGCGATATAGAGATGATAATAATAAATGCTGATGGTTCTTACGCTTCGATGTGTGGTAATGGAATAAGGTGTTTTGCTAAATTTGTTTATGAAAGTGGATATGTAAATAGTACAAGAATAAAAATTCAAACAGGAGATGGTATTAAAGAAGCATTGCTTACTCTGGTAAATGATAAAGTTAGTAAAGTTACAATAAATATGGGATTACCATCTTTTAATCCTTCAGATTATTATGGGAACAGTGAAGCGGAAATTATAAATAAAGTAATTAATATAAATAATAAAGATTATAAGATTACTTCTATGCTAATGGGGGTTCCTCATACTATAATCATAGATGACCTTAATAAATATGATGTGGGTGAAGGAAAAAATATAGAAAGATTTAATTTATTTTCTCAGGGAACTAATGTTAATTTCTGCGAAGTTAAAAATAGAAATCATATAATAGTTAAAACCTGGGAAAGAGGTGCAGGTGCTACACTAGCTTGTGGCACAGGAAGTTGTGCGGCAGTAGTTGCTTGTAATAAGTTAGATTTAGTAGATAATACCGTTAAGGTGACCATACCTGGTGGAGAACTTACCATTGAAATAACTAACAGCGGGATTATGATGACAGGACCAGCAGAAGTTGTATTTAAAGGTGAAATATAAAAAAGGAGTTTATCAAACTCCTTTCAGAGTGTCGACAAAGTCGA
>NZ_DKLM01000051.1:2805-28281 GCF_002455975.1 Clostridium sp. UBA6640 | reverse complement strand
GAAAATTGATCCTAATGCCATCTTTGATATTCCGGAGGAGCCGGTACACTGTGCCAATCCACAACTGATAAACTATGTAGAAATTTGTAATCAGCCTTGTGGTGACCCAAATGATCAGTTCTTCCCACAATTTTATCCAATGCATAATCATGATGACTATAAAGTTACCAACAATGGAATATATCCAGGTGGTCAGTTAACAATGATTCAAACAGATGCGCCAGATAAATCAATGTAATAAGAAATTTAGTATTGTGTAGAAAATAGCCTGTATTTATTTATAATGCAGGCTTCTTCATGATGAGATAAAAACTAAGAATTAAGGATGAAGAACTATGGTTAAAACTCCACTGGCAAAGCCTTTGGAGTTTTTAAAAATAAATTTTATTATTAATTCTTAATTTTCATCAGGTTAAGCTTTCATTTAAGGTTCGTTAAAGGTTGAGAAATTATAATGATAAATATGGAGTGGTTATTCACAAAATATAAGACATTAAAGGAGAGAAAATCAATATGTATATTTTTCAAAATGCATTAAAAAATATAGTGCGAAATCGAGGAAGAAATATTTTGATGGGCATTATAATTTTTGCCATTATTGTTACAACAGTAGTTGCACTGATTATTAATAATACCGCAAGTGGAATTATCGATGATTATAAGACTCGTTTCGGTTCGGAGGTTACCATTACTCCCAATATGGAAAAAATGAGACAGCAGTCTCAAACACAGATGGATGGCGGTAAAAGCACTGTTAGAATACAGCGTCCACCTATATCACCTGAGCAATATATTGCCTTTGGCGATTCAGAATATATCTTAAATAGTATTTATACGGCAGCTGCTGGTGTTAAGAGCGAAAATGTTACCCCAATAGATGCAGATGCAGCAGAAGGTAAACCTATGATGATGGGGCGGGAGGGAGCAGCCGGCTTTCAGCCAGAAATGCGCCTTTACGGAAATCTTTGGGAAGATTTTGAAGCTGGAGATCGTGAAATTGTAGATGGAAGGATAGTAGAAAATAAAGATGAATGTGTTATAAGCACAGATCTTGCTGAGCTTAACAATATTTCAGTTGGAGATATAATTACTTTAGATGGAATGCTTACTGATGAAGAAGGTAATACCCAGGATATTACGTATACATTAACTGTTGTTGGTACTTTTTATGATACAACAGAAGAATATTCTAACTCAATGTTTAAAAATCCTTATATGAATAGACGTAATGAGATCTTAGCTGATTTTGACACAGTTTTAGCTCCTATGGATTCAGGAAAAAGAGGTATCGAGATTGATGCTACCTATTATTTGAAAAATCCAGATATGATAGAAAATTTTAGAAATGAGGTATATGAAAAAGGGTTAAATGAAATATATGATGTTGCAACAGATGAAGCAAACTATCATAAAATTGTAGGCCCAGTTGAAGGTCTAAAGAGCATTTCTGTTACTTTTATGATTATAGTTCTGATTCTTGGTGGAATCATTCTTGCACTTCTTTCTTCAATTTCTATTCGTGAAAGGAAATATGAAGTTGGTGTTCTAAGAGCTATGGGTATGAAAAAAGGAAAGGTAGCTTTAGGACTTTGGGCAGAAATGCTCATCATAACATGTATATGCTTAGTGATTGGAATAAGCTCAGGAACAGTTGCATCGCAGCCTGTAGCAAATATTTTGCTTAATAATCAAATTGCAGCGGCAGAATTAGCAGAGAGTAAGGCAAGTGCAGGGGGACCTAAAATGATAATGATAGGTGGAAAACCAGCAAAATCTATAAATGCAGAGCCACTAGATAATATGGACGTTTCCCTTGGACTTGATACAATAGGAGAAATTATTGCTATTTCATTACTTCTTGCTTCAGTTTCAGGAATTGTTTCCATAGGTAAAATTACAAAATATGAACCTATTAAAATACTGATGGAAAGGAATTAGGTGAGATATATGAGTGTATTGACATTAAAAGATGTAAGCTATAAATACGAAGGTGGAAAAAAGATAGTCTTAAATGAAGTGAGCGCAGAATTTGAAGCAGGAAAAGTTTACACCATTGTAGGAAAATCCGGTTCTGGCAAATCCACACTGCTTTCCCTTATTTCAGGTCTTGACGTTTGTACAAGCGGTGATATATTGTATAGAAAGGGAAATCTTAAAAATATTGATCGTGACAAATATAGGTCAAAGGATATAGGAGTGGTATTTCAAGGTTTTAATCTTTTAACAAATGCAACTGCGATGGAGAATATTGTCCTGTCCATGAATATCAGTGGTAGTGATGAAAAAGATAAAAAAACTTTTGCATATGCGCTTTTGAAAAATGTAGGTATTGACAGAGAAACTGCAGATCGTAAGATACTAAGACTTTCAGGTGGAGAGCAGCAGCGTGTGGGGATTGCAAGAGCCTTATCTCATAGCCCAGGTGTTATAATTGCAGACGAGCCTACAGGAAATTTAGATAAAGATACCGAAATGGAAATCCTTAAAATTTTTACTGCACTTGCTCATGAGCAGAATAAATGTGTTATTATTGTTACTCACTCTAAAAAGGTTACTTCTGTTGCTGATGTAGTTTTAGGAATTAATGAGGGTAAATTAATAAAGATTAGTAAATAGTAAAGAAGTTTAAAATAATAATATCAAATAAAAAGATGCAATAGTAAATTTGATTTTCATAAGGTAATGCTTAGTAAATTTGTTTTAAAACTTGTGGTAAAATTATGGACAAGCAGGCTGTATTTAATGTTGGAGTATTAGAACTAATGATTTAAAGATTAAATAAATAAAGAGATAGACAGATAGGGTTTCATTTTTACCATTACACACATATATCAAATGTTTATAATAGCATTTAACTATTATTCTTGTAAAACTATCTGTCTATATATTTTGTATTGTGTAATCTTAGTAGAAATAGAAATTAATCTTTACTTCTTCTTCATTTTATTCTTGTATATTTTCATGTATAGAACACAAAACAAAGGAGAAAATTAAAATGAAAAATCAAAAATTGCATTATAAAGTAGCATCTATTAGAATAGCAAGCTTTTTATTATTAATTGTTGCATTAATTACTCTTTTAAAGGTAATCAACAATCAACATATTGTTAAAGCCACTGAGGAAAAAGAAAGTAAAACAACTATTAATTATGAAGATAATATTTCTAAAGAAAACCAAGGTTTAGAAGTTCCACTAATTATGCAAGAACCAGAGCTAGCACGAGGGTGTGAAGTAACTAGTCTTGCAATGCTTTTACAATATATGAACATAAATGTAGATAAAATGGAGCTTTCTAAAATGATAAAATATGTTCCGTTTATAGATGAAGATGGGCAACGTGGAAATATGCATGAAGGTTTTGTTGGCGATATGGAAACCTTTGATAATAATGGTTTAGGGGTTTATGTGGAGCCAATCATTGATTTAGCAGAAAAATATGTTTCATCTGAAAGAATTATAAATCTCACAGGAAAAAGTATGAAAGATTTATATGATCAAATTGATCAAGGTCATCCAGTTTGGGTGATAAGTAACTGGAGTTTTCAGCTATTATCTTCAGATGCATTTGAGACTTGGAATACGAAAATGGGTGAGATGCAAGTTACATATGATCAACATAGTGTGGTTATTACAGGTTATGATGATAATTTCATCTATATTAATGATCCGCTTTATCCAGAAGCCAATCAAAAAATAAATCGTATAAATTTTGAAGAAGCATGGAAGCAAATGGGTTCTCAAGCAATGACCATTAAAGAATAATCTTTTAATATAACAAAGAAAATGTACATAGTAGTAAGGATATAAAATGTTCACTGAAATGGGCCGTGAGAAAGCAGAGAGTATATAGGAACGTCATCAGATATTGACTGAATTCTTTGTTCAAACAGCAAATGTATGTGAAGAAGTAGATGAGAAAGATGCCCGTAGGGTTTAACATATAATCAGCGATAAAATTTTTTAAGGAATTAAGAAGTTTTTAAAAAATGGTATGGAAAAACAAATTGTGAATGCAATTTGTTTTTTTATATTACATTATATTTTTGTGAACTTTAGGAATTAAATAATAAGATTAATACTCATCCCTAGAAGTTGAAGCAGGATATGAAAGCATTGACTTCTACTTCCTTAAATATATTAACAATTTTATTTAATTCTATCATTTTAAATTCAATAGGAAAAGAAAGATTTCATATACTACTGTACTTCCATCAAAATAGTATAATATAGGGGATTTAGCTAAGTGCTACAAAATAATGTAATATCTATGAAATAAATGGTACAATTATTGAATAGTGTACTCTTATTAAGGTATATAATAATTTAAATAATTGAGGAGATAGAAATGGATGATATAGATAAACGTAATAAACTTGATGAAGAGCCATTTTCATATAGTGTTTTAAAGGATAATAAGGTTTTTATATATTGGTATGGAAAACAAGTTAAAATCTTAAGAGGAAAAGAAAGTGAAAGATTTTTAGCTAAAATAAAAAGTGCAGATGGAAAGGAACTTCAGTTAATTATGGCAAAAATAACAGGAAACTTTAAAAGGGGCAATGAAAAAGATAATAAATAAAGGCTTTGTTTTAATATAGTGTTCATAATAAGCTATATATTATATACTTATAAACCGTTCGTTTAAGTAATAACTTTTTTAGAATGGGGGAAATAGAAATGGTAAATTCAAAAGGATGGGAATGGGAGAAAGCAAATCAGTCACCTTGGTTAAAGCCAACTGAAGATAGTTATTATTTCTCTAGCAAATGGTCAGAATTAGATTTTAAAAATATTTTAGATTTAGGTGCTGGATTAGGACGACATTCTATATTTTTTGCAAAACAAGGGTTTAGTGTATCAGCTATAGATTTATCAGATTACGGGATGAATAACTTAAAAGAATGGGCTAAAAAAGAAAACTTAAATATTGATATAAGAGTTGGAGATATGATTGATTTACCTTATGCAGACAATTCTTTTGATTGTATATTTGCATATCATGTTATTTCGCATACAGATACATTAGGGGCGAAAAAAATCATAAGTGAAATAGAACGAGTACTGAGACAAGGTGGAGAAATATACACATCAATGTGTTCTAAGGAAGCTTGGGACTTTGAGAAAGCTGGATTTCCTAAAATAGATGAAAATACAGTAATAAACAAAGAAGATGGTCCAGACAAAGATATACCACACTTTTACGCAAATCGCGAAGAAATTTTAAATTTATTTCACAATTTTGATATAGAAAAAATACGCCATATAGACTATTGTTATTTAAATGGTAAAAAATACTATTCTAAATATTATTATATAAATGCACGTAAGAAATAGATAATATTTAAATAAATATTTTGGAATACCGATAGGAGAGATGTTGCATGAATATAAAATTAAGAGATTTACAGTTATCTGATAAAAAATATTTCTTTTCTTGGATAAAAGATAAGGAGGTAATAAGATATTCTTTATCTACATTTCAGAAAATGAAAAGTAATGATGAAATATCAAATTGGTTTGATAAACTTTTATTAGATAAATCATCTTACAATCAAGCTATTGTAGATAACTGTAATGGAAAACTAATTGGATATGCTGGTATAGTTCAAATCAGTGAAATAGATCTATCAGGTGAATATTTTATATTTATTGGAGATAAATCTTACCATGGAAAAGGTGTAGGTACATTTGTAACAAAAGAGATTGTTAAATATGGATTTGAAGATTTAGATCTTAATAGAATAATGCTTACTGTTTCCGAAAAAAATGTAGGAGCACTTAAAGCTTATACTAAGGCTAATTTCAAAACAGAAGGGATTATGAGACAAGCATTTTATAGAGACGGTAGTTTTCATGACAAAATCATTATGGGGATTTTAAAAGAGGAATGGATTAAGTCATAATGTTTATAAGGATATAATTATTTAAGGTAAACTTTAGGAGGCACAAGATTTTATACTTTCAAGCTTTCTATTATTAGGTCTCTCATTAAAATAGAAATGGAGATGGGCCAAATTGGATAGATTATCGGAAGAAAAAGCTTTTTATGGCAATAATATTATTGTAATAAAAAAAGATGAAGATTGTACTGTATATAAAATGGAAGATATCACTGGAGAAGGTACCATGAGCTGCTACAATGTATTTCCTGGCATTGATTTGATGTATAATGATTTTCACATGCAAAATTGTTTCTCAGAGTTTTTACCAAAAGTTAAGATGATAGGAATCGATCATTGTCGAGAGGGCCGTATCGAATGGGAACTTGAGGGCGGTTTATACATGTATTTACAGGAGGGAGATTTACAGATTAATCCAAGAAATCATCACGCCATAGGATTCGGGCTTCCTCTAAAACATTATCATGGAATTACAGTAGCAATATATATTGAAGAAGCATCGAAAACATTATCAAATATTTTTGGTAGTCTTTCTATTGATCTACAAGAACTATATAGCAAATTTTGTTTAGGAAAATTACCTTTTATTATGCGTGCAAAGGACTCCATTCAACATATCTTTTCCGAACTCTATACTGTGCCTGATAAAATTCGTATAAATTATTTTAAGATTAAGGTCTTAGAACTACTACTGTTTTTAACAGTGGTAAATGTATCGGAAAAAGCTGAAGAACGACCATATTTCTCTAAAAAGCAAGTTGAAAAAGTAAAATTAATTATGAAACATATGACTGATAATATAGAAAAGAATATTACCTTAGAGAAATTGTCCACCCAATTTGATATACCACTTACTTCTATGAAGAATTGCTTCAAAGGCGTTTATGGCACATCAATGTCTGCATATATGCGATCTTATCGCATGCAAGCAGCGGCGTTAATGCTTCGTGAAACTAATGAAAGTATTACTACCATTGCAGGGAAGGTTGGTTACGAGAATTCAAGTAAATTTGCCTCTGCATTTAAAAAACTTATGAATATTTCACCTTCTGAATATAGAAAAACCTTTGTATAAATGGAGTGGTCTTCTACTTTATAATGTTATCATATATGTGTTTATAAGTGCCGAAGGGTGCTTTTATTGGACATTAGAGTTAGAATATACTAACTCCAATGTCTAATTGGAGCATATTTAACCCTTGCGGAGTGGCAGGCATATTTATGAATGATTAAAATAGGGATTAGTTAGTTATAACTAGTCCCTATAATTGTTTTAAAAGACTAATTATATAGACATAGAACTTTTAGATTTAATCTATGCATTCATACTGCAATAGAAAGACAAGAAAAAGGTATAGTCTTTAAAACTAAAAAATCTGTGAGAGGTGAGGGTGTAAAATGAAAGAAAAAAATTGGTTAGGAACAGTTTTGGCTTTTGCATCAGAGTGCAGAGTGAAAATGATCTTTTCAGTAATATGTGCCATAATCAGTGTTGCAGGTGGAATTGTACCTTATGTAGGAGTTTATCAAATCATAGTTTCATTTTTCGATGGAAGTCAAACAATAAAGAGTATATTATTTTGGTCGGCAATATGTCTTGCAGGGTATATTGTGAAGCTTACTTTCTATGCCATATCTACTATGTTAGCTCATTTTTCTGCATATACTATATTAGAGAATATGCGGCTTAAGATTGCTGATAGATTAATGAAAGCCCCGCTTGGTACTGTGCTGAATCAGCCAGTAGGAAAGCTTAAGAATGTTATTGTAGATCGTGTGGAAACTATTGAGCTTCCATTAGCTCATCTGATTCCAGAGGGAATCTCTAATTTACTGTTACCTATAGGGGTGTTTATCTACATTATTATGATAGACTGGCGCATGGCACTTGCAGCATTGGTTACAGTGCCAATTGCAGTTGTAGCTTATACATTTATGATGAAGACATTTAATAAACAGTATGCGGATTACATGGAGTCCAGCAACTATGTAAATAGCGTAGTTGTAGAATATGTAGAAGGAATTGAAGTTATTAAGGCATTTAATCGTTCTTCATCCTCTTATGAAAAATTTGAAAAAGCAGTAGAGTCTTTTAAAGCATATACACTAAACTGGTTTGAAAGCACTTGGAAGCTTATGAATTTTGGTGGATCAGTTTTACCATCAACTCTACTTGGTACTATGCCTATTGGTATGTACCTTTATATCAATGGCTCTTTAAGTCCAGCGGATCTTACAATGTGTTTAATATTATCCTTGGGAATTGTAGCACCATTGACTAGTTTTACTGTATTTGTAAATGAGATTAAAGCTATAGAATATGCTATAAAGGATGCATATGAATTTTTAAATTTGAAAGAACTCGAAAATTCATTAGAACCAGTAAACCTTCATCAATATGACATTGAGCTAAAAAATGTATCTTTTTCCTATGATACTGATAAAAATGGTAATTTAAATAGTGAAGAAAATAATGTACTTAATAATATTAATTTAAAACTTCCACAAGGAAACTTTGCAGCACTGGTTGGTCCTTCAGGAGGAGGAAAGTCCACTGTTGCAAGATTGATTGCAAGGTTTTGGGATGTGAGTAGTGGAGAAGTGAAAATTGGAGGTATTAATATAAAAAAACTTCCACTGTCACAACTTGCTGATACAGTGAGCTTCGTAACTCAGGATAATTTCTTGTTTAACTGTTCAATTATGGAGAATATACGACTTGGTAATCCTAAGGCATCAGATAAGGAAGTAATTAATGCGGCAAAAGCAGCTTGTTGTGATGAGTTTATTCAAAATCTTGATAAGGGATATGATACCAATGCTGGAGAGGCAGGAGGAAAATTATCTGGGGGAGAAAAGCAAAGAATTGCTATAGCAAGAGCTATATTAAAAAATGCACCTATTGTTATCATGGATGAAGCAACAGCTTTTACTGATCCAGAAAATGAAGATAAACTTCAAAAATCTATTGCTGTCCTTACCAAAGGTAAAACCTTATTAGTGATTGCTCATAGACTAACTACCATCAAAAATGCAGATAAAATTGTCGTTATGGAAAAAGGATGTATTATAAATACAGGTACTCATGACGAACTTCTTAAGGAGTGTGAACTTTATAAGGGAATGTGGGAGGCTCATATTGGCGCAAAGAAATGGGCAGCTAACAATGAGAAAGGAGTAGTGATGTAAGATGTTTAAATCAATAAAAAGAATTATTGAGTGGTCTGGACAGCGAAAAAAACGTTTATATATAGGGTTTATATACTCCTTTTTTAATACTATGTTTACAGCCATGCCAATTATGGGAGCAGCATATGCATTAAATCTAATCATAGGGGACATGCAGGGTAATAGCAAGCTAACAATAGATTGGGTATTCTATATGTTAGGATTTATGATTTTTACTGTAATGGGTAGATTTTTCTTTGCTTATCTTCGTGCATCTACTCAAGAAAGTATTGGACACGAAGTAGCAGCAGAACAAAGAATTAGAATTGGTGACATATTAAAAAGAGTATCTTTGGGTTTTTTTAGCAAAAAGAGTGCTGGAGAAATTGCTTCAGCAGTAACCACAGATTTGTCCTTTATTGAGATGTATGGAATGAAGATGATTGATGTTGTAGTAAACGGATATATCAGTGCATTTACAATGGTGCTTTGTCTGGCATTTTATAATTTGTGGATTGCTCTAATTGCAGTAGTCGGTATATTGTTATCTGCACTATTCTTAAAATTACTTGGTAATAAGAGTAGTGAAAATGCACCGATACATCAAAAGGCACAAGATAGCATGGTTACAGCTACTATTGAATATATCAGAGGAATGCCCGTAGTTAAGGCATTTAAACGTGATGGAGTTTCTATACAAGGTATTAACAATGCCTACAAGATGAGCAAAGATATAAATATGAAAATTGAAAAGAATTATGTTCCTTATAACTGTCTCCATTTATTTGCTCTTAAGGCAGCATCTGTCGGTATTGTTCTTACTTCAGCAATAATGGCGACAAATGGAGCTATGGGTATCCCTACCACGCTTATGATGGCTATTTTCTCTTTTGTCATCTTTGGGCATATTGAAGCTATAAATAATGCAGCTCATGTATTGGAAATTATTGATGCAACACTAGATAAATTAGATAGTATAGAAAATGCAGAATTTATTGATAAAAACAGCAAGGACATGGAATTATCTGCATATGATATTCAATTTAAAGATGTTACCTTTGCCTATGAAAAGCGAGAAATATTAAAGAATATATCATTCACTATACCAGAAAATACTACTACAGCAATTGTTGGTCCTTCAGGAAGTGGAAAATCAACTATATGTAATTTAATTGCTAGATTCTATGACATTGATAAAGGAAGTGTATCAGTAGGAGGTATCAATGTAAAGGAAATGACTTGTGATAGTCTTCTCAAAAATATCAGTATGGTATTTCAAAAGGTATATTTATTTCATGACACCGTACTTAATAATATTCGATTTGGAAAACCAGAGGCAACCTTTGAAGAGGTAGTGGAAACAGCTAAGAAAGCTTGCTGCCATGACTTCATTATGAGTCTTCCTAATGGATATGAAACAGTGATTGGCGACGGTGGTTCCACTCTTTCTGGAGGGGAAAAACAACGGATATCTATAGCTAGAGCAATGTTAAAAAATGCTCCTATTATTATCCTAGATGAGGCAACTGCCAGCATAGATCCAGAAAATGAACATGCAATACAGAAGGCTATTAGTACTTTAGTACATGGAAAAACCATTATAATAATTGCACATCGTCTTGCTACTATTGAAAACGCAGATCAAATACTTGTAGTGGATGAAGGGCAAATTGTACAGAGAGGAACTCATAAAGAATTAATAAATCAGAAAGGTGTTTATAAAAGATTTTTAGACATAAGAAAGACAGCAGAGGGATGGAGTATATAGGAATACTTGTACTCTTATATGTGAACCCTAGTAGGTGAACTACCTACTAGGGTATTTTATATTATAATTTATAGATCTAATTTAACTTAACTTTTAATCCTGTTTCTCATATACAAATTCTCCATCTATCATGGTCTTTTCAATCTTAATATCTTTGATTTCAAATTCATCTATGGTGAATATATCCCTATCCAATAGGATTAAATCAGCAACATAACCTGGTTTTAATCTTCCTTTAAAATCTTCTTTAAACTCATTAAAAGCGCTACCAATTGTGTAGGCATCAATAACATCTTCAAGTGCCATCTTTTCATTTGGATAAAAGCCTCCCACTGGGTTACCATCTAATGTTAGTCTTGTTACTGCACAGTAAATATTGGGGAATGGGTTACAGTCTTCTACTGGAGAATCTGTTCCTAAACTTATTGGAGCTCCCAATTTATATAAAGTATTAAAAGCATAAGAAGTACTTGATAATTCTTTTCCAACACGTGCTTCTACAATTTTAATATCGTAGTCTAAGAAAATAGGCTGGTACATAACAGGTATATTCAATTTAGCAATTCTCTCCAATTGTTCCTGACTTGTAATTTGGCAATGAACAATGCCGTGACGAAGAGGATTTTTACCATCCTTCATAGTTTTTCCATAGGCATTAATAACACTTTCTACGGCACCATCACCAATTGCATGGGTTGCTACAGTAATTTCATGTTCTGTTGCTAAATCACATAAATCTTGTAACTGTTTATCGCTTAATGCTGCTACACCTTTATTTCCTGGAGCATCCTCATAATCCTTTAACATTAAAGCAGTCCTAGCACCTAAAGAACCATCTTTAAATAGTTTTAGTACACCTTTTGATAAGAATTTTTCATCATATTGTCCTGTCTTATGCTCAGTTTCCAGGTAAGTTTTGAAATCATTTATATTTTGAAAATTGTATTGGTGACTATATCTTAATTTCAATTTTTTATTATCATAGATATTATGGATTATATTAAACATCCTCTTAAAATTGTTGCTCATAATATCACATGATTGAACAGAGGTTATTCCAACACTTAAAGCATAATTTGCAGCTTTTATAAATTCATTCTCTTTTTCTTTATCATCTTTTTCTGGGATAACTGATTGAATAACGCGGACTGCATTTTCGTTGAATATACCATTTGGCTTTCCGTCACTTCCAACTTCAATTACACCACCATCTACAATAGTGTTTTCATCTACGCCTAGTGCTTCTAAAGTCTTGGTATTTCCTACTGAAACATGTCCACATACTCTATCAAAGACAATTGGAATTTCTGTAGATATTTTATCTAAATCAAAGCGATTTAATAGACGTTTTTCACCACAAGTGAAATAATCTTGATTCCATCCTCTACCACTTAAAACCCTTATATCTTTATTTTTTTCAATGAATTTTTTACCCAATTCAATAATTTCATCAATTGATTTAGCAGATGTTAAATTACAGGAACTCATAGCATCTCCCATATGTGAAATATGAAGATGGCTATCGTTGAAACCTGGTAAAACAGTTTTTCCTTGAAGGTCTATGATATTATCAGCATTGTTTTTTAGGATTTCCTCATTGGTACCAATCTGCTGGATAATACCATTCTCAATAAAGATTGCCTCCTTAAAATTATTTTTTTCAACATAAATTTTGCAGTTTTTTAAAATTGTTTTCAAAATATCATCCCCTTATATTTTCTTGTAAAATTTTATTTTCTTGTGCAGTTTTATTTTTTCTATCAAAGTAGAAGTAAAATAATGTACCAATAGCTGGCACCACTAAACCAATAATTGAGGTTTGAGGATCTTCAATAAAGGTATTTATCATTAATCCTACGAAGATAACAGTTGTTAAAATTACTGTAATAGGATAGCCAATTACTTTATAAGGTCTTTCTACATTAGGGCGCTTTTTCCTGTAAATCATAACTGCGTATACACCTAAAGTATTAAACATCATTCCAGAGAACACAACTAAAGAAGTTAACTGATTTAAGTTTCTTAGTAGTACTAGTATCACAGATATTACACATTGTACTATTAAAGGAGCATAGGGAACTTTATGGACAGGATGCAATTTTTTAAAGCTTTCAAAGAAATGACCTTGCTCACTCATTGCATAATACATTCTCGGGAAGGCTAGGATGCAACCATTTAAAGCTCCAAACATAGCAACTACCATTCCTATTACAACTAAAATACTACCGGTATTTCCTAGTAGTTTTTCTGCTGCATAAGTTCCTAAATAATATTGATTATTAGATATTAAACTTTCAATTTCATCAATAGGTATAACCTTATATATAGAATAATTAAATAGTGTATACAGTGCTGTTATGGAAAGTATAGAAATAATGATAGCAAGGGGTAAGTTTTTCTTAGGATTTTTTACTTCTTCAGCTACGGTGTTTAAATTAGTCCATCCTTCGTATGCCCATAAGCTTGCTACCACAGCAAAGGCTACCATGCTAATAATTGAGCCAAAGCTTGCATCTGCTGTCCTGGGAACTAAGCTTAAATCTGGTGATACTTTTCCAAATAAAAGACCTAAGATCATTATGATTCCAATAGGAATTAATTTTGCAATCATAGATAGATTTTGCAGTTTAGAACCAAATTTAACACCAAAATAATTGACAATGGTCAATGCTATGATTAAAAAGATAGCAATAATTTTAATCGTCCATTCTCCAAGGGGCATAATAATGGTTAAAGCACTTGGTAGTGCAATTGCTAAGGCAGCAATAGAACCAGGACCACCAATTAACCAACTATTAAAACCGCCTAAAAAACCGACCATAGGTGAATAGGCCTCACTTAAATATACAGTTAGTCCACCAGAACGGGGATCTGAAGCACCTAGTTCAGCATAACAAATACCACCTAATAGAGAAACTAAGCCTCCAAGAATCCAACTTAATAAAGCTAAACCAAGGCTCATTCCAGTTCTCATTAATACATATGAGCCTAGATAAAAAATCCCTGATCCTACCATTATACCTCCTAAAATACTGACCCCACCAAATAGACCAATTTCTTTTTTAAAACCTGAATTCTTTGTTTGAGTTAAATCATTTGAATTATTAGTCATATGCTCATCCTCCGTTTTTAGTAATTAATTATCAATGTTTGTTCATTAAATTTACAATATTGTAAAAAATTAAAAATAATAGTGAAAATAAAAAACACCTAACAGGTTTGTCAGGTGCTTATATGCGTATAGCAAAGCTAAAGACATTCCTCTCCCTTCTGGCTCAATGTGAGATAGCGCAACATCAAAGTATCGAGCAAATACGATGATGACAGTCCTGTACCTATTAAATACAGACCCAGCATCAGATTTTGGTATCTGAAACTTCGGCGACGGCTCCTTTCACTATATGTCATAGGTTTCCGACCTCGATATAGTTAATATTAGCAATCGCGCCTCTACCCCACCCTTAAGGATGAGGATTTTTATGAAATTTTAATTTTTGATATCGTAACATGATATTTACATCTTGTCAACTCTATATAATTATATATTATTTAAGGGACGGTTCATAACAAAAATTCTTTTCTNNTTTTCCTGAATTCTTCATTCTTAATTGTTAATCATTAATTTTTGTGTAAGGGACGGTTCATAATAATATTTATAAATTATTATTGACGTGTGCATGAATGTGCATATATGTGCACAAAAGTATTTATTCGCCGAATTAATTGAAAGGAAAGAATAAATATGAATATATTATCTGTTTTAGCAAGTCCACGAAAGCAAGGAAATACAGCTATTTTATTAAAAGAGTATTTAAAAGGTGTAGAAGATTTAACACCATCAGCTCAAATAGAAACAATTTATCTCCAGTCAAAAAATATACAAATTTAATTTAAGTGTAACTTCTTCAAGTTTTTTTCGTGTAAGCTTATGAAGGAAGAGTTAGAGATTAACTTTTTTACTGAATGGTGGTGATTTATATTTGTGATGACAACATGCTAATGGAGCAAACTAAAAATGGTGATACAAAAGCTTTTGAACAACTTGTTCTAAGACATAGGGAAAAAGCAATTGGTTTTGCATTTAGCTTTTTGAAAGATGTATATATGGCAGAAGATATTGTACAAGAAAGTTTTGCAGCTATATACATAAATCGTCATAGATACAAGGCTAAAAATACATTTAAAACATTTCTGTTTGCAGTGATAAGAAACAAGTGTATAGATTTTATACGCAGAAATAAAGATTCTAATATTGTAAGTCTAGAAGATGTAAACTTAGTAAGTACAGAACCAACCTTATATGAGTTAATGGAACAGCAAGAAAGGTTAAAATATTCAACAAAGCTACTTAATAGCCTAAAGGCTGATTACCGTACTGCATTTTGTCTTTACGAGATTTATGGATTTAGCTACAAGGAAATTGCAGAAATTATGGACAAGTCATTACCACAAGTAAAAATCATCCTGTATAGGGCAAGAAACAAACTTCAAAAATATGCTGAGGAGGATATGCTAAATGAAAAGTGAACGAGAATTTTTAAATGGTATGTGGTGCAAAGTCAATATTTTAGAGTATGAAGAACTTGAAAAAACCCGTGTAAAAGCCATTAATCGTAGGCTTACTATGAAAGCCATAGGCACTATAATTTTCACTATAATAGCTTTTTTATTTGTTATATTGTGCCCACAATTTGTTGTTGATTCAATATATCCTCTAACCATTGGGGCATTGTCTATTGCATTTATTATTGAATATTTATCAACTAATACATTGGAGGATAAAACTTATGGAAATTATGATATCTAATCTTACTAAAAAGTTTGGCACAAAAACAGTACTTGATAATATAAATCTTGAAATACCAAGTGGTATGTTTGGACTACTTGGTAGAAATGGTGCAGGAAAAACCACATTAATGCGCATACTTACCACACTTCTAGTTAAAGATAAAGGAAGTGTAACGATATGTGGTATTCCTATTGAAAATACAAAAGATATTCGTAAAATGGTAGGATATTTACCACAAGATTTCTCTATGTATCCTAATATGACAGTATATGAAGCTATGGATTATTTAGGTGTACTTTCTGAAATACCGAAACAACAACGGAAAAAAATTATCTTAAAGCTACTGGATAAGGTCAATTTATATGATTGTCAAAAGGTACGAGTAAAGGCACTATCAGGAGGTATGAAACGACGACTGGGAATTGCTCAAGCCATTATGCATGCGCCTAAGATTTTAATTGTTGATGAGCCAACAGCAGGGCTTGATCCTGAGGAACGGATACGTTTTAGAAATTTACTTTGTGAAATTGCAAAGGATCGAATTGTTATACTCTCCACTCATATTGTAGGAGATATTGAAGCAACTTGCGAGAATATTGCAGTTTTAAATAATGGTAAAGTTATTTACAAAGGTACAACTGGGAAACTTACTGAGTTTGCAAGAGGTAAGGTTTATACAATTACTGTACCGCAAAAGGATTTGAATAATATTAAAGATAAGCATATGGTAACATCTATGCTTTCACAAGGCAGCAATATAACTCTTAGAATTTTGGCAGATAGTAAGCCTTTTGCTGAGGCTATACCATGCGACTCTACCATTGAAGATGGTTATATGCTACTGATGGGAGGGGAGACAAGATGAGCTTATTTTTTAAAGAGTGTAGAAATATATTGAAAACATATATATATTATGTTTTTATTGCAGTTGCAATATTGTTTTATATTTCGCAAATGGGAAGTACTACTTCTGAGGAGTTAAGAACTTTACTTTCTCCGCCACCCAAAATAGATATGAACACACAATATGCACCCTATGGCGAAAAGGAATCTACAATGTCAAAGGAAATGATGCCAAAGGTAGTAGGTAACTTATATCGTGAATATGAAGAAAATGAATATATTGCTTATCCGATTGGATTTTATAAAGTTATTAAATTAGATGATGATGAAACAAAAAAAATAGAAGCTATTTTGGAGGAGATGATTGCTAAACCCATAGAAGCAATAAAGCTATTATGGGAGGAGAGCAGTTCAGGTTATCTGCCAATTAGTAACGATATGACTCCTGATAGGTTTAATGAGCTAATGATAAGTATTGATGAGATTTTAGGAGGAGGATCTGCCTACGGAGAAGATTTTATTGATAGGTTCACTCGTATACCAATCACCTATGAGGAGGCAGTTGAAGAATATGAGTATATGATACAAAAAGATAAATTAACTAATGGATATGCACGATTGCTTTGTGATTATATGGGAATTATCATTGGGATATTTCCTATATTTGTAGTAGTATTTACATCAATTAAGGATAGACGTAGTAAAATGGAGGAGCTCGTTTATTTTAGGGAAACCTCATCTTTAAAGCTTCTTTTATCAAGATATTTTTCACTTATTTTTATGATGATATTGCCAATTATAATATTAGGTATTAAAGAAACTATAACTTTTATGTCCTTTGCAAACAGTGAAAATTTAAATATTGATTTATTTGCCTTTGTAAAATATATAGTATGGTGGATATTGCCTACACTTATGATTGTTACAGCTATAGGAATGTTCCTAACCATACTGACAGATACGCCGGTAGCTATTGCAGTGGAGTTATTTATATGGTTTTTCAACATAAACAATATAAAGCTTGAAGGTGATTATCCACTACTAGGATTGTTTATTCGTCACAATAATCATAGTAATGGGATGTTGATTGAAGAAAATCTTAGTAAAATCATGACAAATCGACTTATAATTGCAGGGCTTGCACTGTTAATAGTTATGATAACCATATTTATATATGAACAGAAAAGGAGGGGTAAGTTTGGTATTAGGAGAAAAATGGGAGAGTGGTTTAGCGTTAATAAAAATAAATCTAAAGTTAGGTATACTAACTAATTTGGTTTTTTCAGTTATATTTTTATTTGTTTTATCTTTTATTCAAGGAATATCAAATCTTGATGCAGCATCTAGTGCAGTTTGTCTTGAGAACTATGCAGCTATCATTGGTATTATACTTCTTGTGCCAGTATTTGCTCCTGAGGAAGCAAAAGAAATTGATGAGATAGTGGTATCAAAACCAATGTCGCAGTTTATACCTTACCTAGTTAGAATAATTCTAAACCTAGTAATTATTTTTGTTTTAGTAGGTTCTTTTACATTGATACTAAAGCATAAGGGCTGCGATTTTCCACTTATAAAATACATATTAGGTACTTTTTTATCTGCTGTATTTTTAGGAAATGTAGGGCTTTGCTCATCGGCTATATCAGGCAGTACTATACTTGGTTATATGGCTTCTATTGGTTATTTAATATTAAATATGGCCACAAAAAATAAGTATGTTCGCAATTTTTATATATTGTCTATGAAAAATGGTAGTTTTGATGAAAAATATTGGCTGCTTGGTGGTGGTATTGTTTTGATTTTAACAGCCGTTGTTACTAAATGGTTAAAAAGAAAGCTAAGTTAAATAATACTAATAATAAAAATATATCCCTTTGAATTTTAATTGGAGTAAAATAACAAGAGGATTTTATGTTTAATATATAAGCATAAATCCTCTTATTTTTATATACTGGAATATTTTACTGGAGGAAAAAGTCTAGAAAACAGAGAAGACAGCGAATCTAATGAACACTGTAGCGACAAACTTTTATGATTGTTTGTATCGAAATGAAGAACTACCAAAGGATATAGCAGAGAAATTAGTTAAGACTGTCTTCACAGGAGAAAGAAATATAAAAGTTTTCTACACCACGTAAACAGTGATAAGCCATCAATACGTAATGTTTTAAAAATAAAGGAGCTTCGAACAAGGGTAAAAACACTGACAAAAGAGCAAGTAAAACAAGTAGCAGATGCCACGGCAAACATTCAAGATGCCTTACAGTAGTTGATATAAAAAACAGGATTTCACCTTACAATCATAAGAATTTCTCCCCTATTTTTCATTCAATGGTTTCCAAATCATAAATAGTTCCACTTAATTGAGTTCGATTTACTGTTAAGTTTTAATACCATGAAATATAAATTCAAATTACATATTGGTATTGTTTTTGTGACTATGTCATAAAAAAGTACCTACTTTTATTATTGATACTTTCAGTATACTATAAAAATGAAAGATGGCCAGAGAGTTGTAAAAATACAATTAACAAAAGTAGCAAAGGATAAAATAAGGGATATTTTATTTTATTAGATATTGTACTTAAGGAGGACGATAATAAATGAAAACAATACTTGTAACATGTGGAACAGATGGAGTTGGAAAAGCTGTTGCTATGCACTTTTTAAAAAAAGGCGACCGTGTAATTGTTGTCGGCAGTTCATCTGCAAAAGGTAAAAAATTCTATGATGAGGCAAAACAATTAAAAGCAGAGAAAAGAGCAATTTTCCTTCAAGCAAATTTGAGCTTAGTAAAAGAAAATCAGCGTATTGTGCAAGAGATAAAAAGTCGATTTAATTCTTTGGATATGGTAGTTTTCTGTGCAGCAAGTCAAAAATACAGGGAGACATACGTCGAAACAGAAGAAGGGTTTGAATTTACTTTTGCCTTATATTACTTGAGTAGATATATTCTTAGTTACGCCTTAAAAGGACTGCTGGAAAAAGCTGAGAATCCTGTTATTCTTAATGTTTGTGCACCAGGGATGAAAGGAACTGTTGACTGGAGTGATATACAATATAAGAATAATTTTCATAGCCAAAAAGCCATGTTTCATGGCAGCCGATTAAATGATTTACTAGGTGTTGCATTTGCTCAAAATGATACCAGTGGAAAGATAAAATATATCCTCTTTAACCCTTGGGCTGCACAAACAGACGGAGCCTTTGAAGCATATAAAAGCTCTGTAGTGAAGAGTATCGTAAAGCTAACATATAAAATAATAGGAAAGCCAGTAGAAGAAGTAATAAAACCTATCATAAAATTATTGGAACATCCACCAAAAGCTTCTTTATCTGCTTTTAAATTGGAAAAAAAAGTGAGTATTGTCATGGAAACATTTGACAAAGAAAATGCTCAAAAGCTTTACAATATAACTGTTCAAATGCTGGAAGGGTTCTCGAATAAAAACAAAAAATAAAAAAGTGCCAACGAAAAAAGTAAATGTTTTTCGTTGACATTTTTATTTTTTGGGCTTTTTATAAAGCCCCTTTTTATTAACTTGGTGTCTAGTAGTTGTGTTCTTTTTGTTTTTTCTTAATATATTCTTTCCCCCAATCTCCCATAGCATCCAGTACAGGGATAAATCTTTTACCTTGGGCTGTTAGTGAGTACTCTACTTTAGGAGGAACTTCTTTATATACTTCTCTATGAACCATTCCGTCCTCTTCCAATTCTCTCAGTTGTATTGTCAATGTTCCTTTTGAAATGTCTGGTAACAACCTTTGAAGTTCGTTAAATCTTCTTGTTCGCTGACTTAGATACCATAAAATAATAATTTTCCACCTTCCAGCAATTACATTTTGAGTAATTGTCAAAGGACATATTTCTTCTTTTTCTTCAGGAGGCGTGTCTACTTGAAATTTAAATCGAGCCATTGTGTTTTCCCTCTCTTTACATAATGGTACTGTTTTTGTGACTATGTCATAAAAAAATGCCTACTTTTATTATTATTCCCATTAATATACTATATATTTAAGCTTAATAATTCAACATGAAAATTTAATTGGAGGGAAAGAAAATGAAAATATTAGTTACAGGTGCAACGGGAAAATTAGGGTCAAAAGTTGTAGAAATGTTATTAAAAGCTGTACCAGCGAGCCAATTAGCTGTTAGTGTTCGAAATCCAAAGAAAGCAGAAGGATTGCGAGCTCGCGGAGTAGAAGTTCGACACGGAGATTTTGAAAAACCAGAAACATTAGATTCTGCTTTTTCAGGAATCGATCGACTTTTAATTATATCTACGTCTGGGGAGGATGAAGCAGTAATTAGACAGCATATTAATGCTGTAGCTGCTGCTCAACGTGCTCAAGTTAAATTTATTGCTTATACTAGTGTAACAAATGCAAGTGAAAGTAGCTTATTCCTTGCTATGCCTCATCGAGCTAGAGAAGAAGCTATTTTGAAAACAGGCATCCCATACTCTTTTTTACGAAACAATTGGTATTTGGAAAATGAAATTGGAAGCATAAAAGGTGTGATCGCAGGGGCACCTTGGATTACGTCTGGCGGAGCAGGGAAAGTAGGTTGGGCGCTTCAACAAGATTATGCGGAAGTAGCAGCAAATGTATTGACTGGGAAAGGGCACGAGAATACAGTTTATGAACTTTCTGGTAAGCTAATGACTCAAGGGGAATTAGCATCTGCTCTTGGAGAGGTATTAGGGAAAGAAGTACTTGTACAACAAGTCGATGATACTACTTATGCCAACATTATGAAAGGTTCAGGGGTGCCAGAAGCACATATTCCTACGCTAGTAAACATGCAAAAAGGTATTCGAGATGGCCAATTAGAGGTGGAGAGCAACGATTTAGAAAAATTACTTGGTCGCTCTGCTAGTCCAATAAAAGAGGCTTTAAGCCAAATTGTCAGCCAAATATCATAAAAAAAGAAATAGTGCTTAATTACCTAAGTTTTGTTTGTACAAAACTTAGATAATTAATTTAATAATTCTTTAGTAGTAATAAAAATTTTTAGTATAACGGTTACTTATTTTAATTATTGAGAGGAAATTTCTCTTTCAGAAAATTAAGAAAAGTACTGTACAAATTATTTTTTTAATGTTATATTAAATAATATAAAAGTTAATAAAGAAAATAAGTTTTTCAGGGCAGGGTGAAATTCCCTACCGGCGGTAAAGCCCGCGAGCGGTTCATATACATGGACTGCAGATTTGGTGAAGCTGATAATTGATTATTTAGCAATTCCAAAGCCGACAGTAAAGTCTGGATGGGAGAAGAAGCAGAGAGAATATCTCTACTTATTTTGATGCAGTCGTTATATTTATTTTGCGGATGTTTTTATTGTGCAATTTAAATTTAATTAGCTATTGAATTTTATGCCCTGAATATTTTTGTATTCAGGGCTTTTTGTGTTTTAAAATAAAGAAAAATTCTCCTAACTATTGCCTGAAGTAAAAAGGAGAGGATTGCTTGGATGAAAATTATATGGCAAGAGCTTTAGAGCTTGCAAAGCTGGGGACTGGACATACATCCCCAAATCCAATGGTAGGATGCGTCATCGTAAAGGATGGGCGTATCATAGGTGAAGGATGGCATATGAAATATGGTGGTCTTCATGCAGAGAGAAATGCATTTTTAAGCTGCATAGAAGATACAAAAGGAGCAGAGTTGTATGTGACTTTGGAACCATGCTGTCACTATGGGAAGACACCACCCTGTACTGAAGCTATTGTGGAACATGGGATAAAGAGGGTTATTGTAGGTTGTACTGATCCTAATCCTCTAGTTGGTGGAAAAGGAATTGAACTTTTAAGAGAACATGGCATTGAAGTAACTATTGGAGTATTAGAAGAGGAATGTAGAAAACTAAATGAAGTATTTTTTCATTATGTTTCCACGAAAGAACCTTTTGTCGTATTAAAATACGCAATGACTTTAGATGGAAAGATTGCATCTTGTACAGGGAATTCCAAATGGATAACAGGAGAAGATACTAGAGAGAATGTGCATTATCTACGAAAAATATACACAGGAATTATGGTGGGAATAGGAACAGTATTAGCAGATGACCCAATGTTAGACTGTAGAATAGACCTTGGAGTAAATCCTATTCGAATCATATGTGATTCCAACTTAAGAATTCCACTAGAGAGTAAAATTGTAAAATCATCTCATGAAATTGAGACAATTATTGCCTTCTGCAAAGGTGATAGGGAGAAAAAGTATGAGCTTAGCAAGGCAGGGGTAACTCTTATGGAATTCCAAGATAGTGAAAGAATTGATTTAAAGAAGCTTATGGAAAGGCTTGGTGAAAAAGGCATTGACAGCATTCTGCTTGAAGGGGGAGGAACGTTAAACGAGGCAGCTCTAGAGTCAGCAATTATAAAAAAGGCGTATGTTTACATAGCACCTAAGATAATTGGAGGAAAAGAGGCACTTACGCCTATTGAAGGTAAAGGACGGGAACAGATGAGTGATGCTTTTGAGCTAGAAGATACCACAATAATAAAGTTTGAGAATGATTTTTGCATAGAAGGATATTTGAGGAGTTGAAATTATGTTTACTGGAATTATTGAGGAGATAGGAACTATAAAATCAGTTAAAAAGGGAAGTAAATCATCTATTTTAACTATTGAATGTAAGGATGTTCTAGAGGAAACAAAAATCGGAGACAGCATTGCAGTCAATGGAGTATGTCTTACAGTAACTGATATGGGAAAGGATGGATTTACTGCAGATGTTATGTCTGAAACAATGAACAGAAGCACTCTTGGGAACATTGGAAGCGGTTCAAAAGTAAATCTAGAAAGAGCTATGCCTGCCAATGGAAGATTTGGAGGACATATGGTATCTGGACATATTGATGGGATAGGATATATATCACATATAAGAAAAGATGACAATGCTGTTTGGTACACCATTACCACAGATAAAAAACAGCTTTGCTACATTGTGGAAAAGGGATCTATTGCAATAGATGGAATTAGTCTAACCGTTGCATCTGTAGATGAAGAGGGATTTAAAGTATCAATTANNCTCATACACAAAAAGAAACTATTTTATTTTATAAAAAAATTGGTGATAAGGTAAATTTGGAATGTGATATGGTAGGAAAATATATTGAAAAACTTTTAAAATCAAAGGAATCAGAAAAAAATAGCAAGATTACAGAACAGTTTTTAATTGAAAATGGCTTTTAGGAGGATGATATTATGAGAAAAGTAAACACAATAGAAGAAGCGATAGAAGATATTAAAAATGGGAAAATCGTTCTAATTATCGATGATCCTGATAGAGAGAATGAAGGAGATTTTGTATGTGCAGCAGAATTTGCAACACAGGAAAATGTAAACTTTATGGCAT
The DNA here is from genome assembly GCF_002455975.1 of Clostridium sp. UBA6640. Taxonomy (GTDB): domain Bacteria; phylum Bacillota; class Clostridia; order Clostridiales; family Clostridiaceae; genus Clostridium_J. The sequence goes on along the minus strand of NZ_DKLM01000051.1, from coordinate 4,446 downwards.
GTTATGGAAAAGGTTTAATATGTATGCCTATGAGCGCCAAGCTGACTAAGAAGCTTGGGCTAGAGCAGATGGTAAACAATAATACAGATAATCATTCAACAGCCTTTACTGTTTCTATCGACCATGTAGATACTACTACAGGGATTTCTGCTTATGAAAGATCCATTACTGCCATAAAGGCAGTAGAAGATGATGCTAAGCCAGAAGATTTTAGACGTCCTGGTCATATGTTTCCTTTAGAGGCAAAAGAAGGCGGGGTAATAGAAAGAAGGGGACACACAGAAGCAACTGTTGATTTGGTAAAGCTTGCAGGACTTAAAGAATGTGGATTATGCTGCGAAATTATGAGAGAAGATGGAATGATGATGCGTACCACAGAACTCTTGGAATTTGCAAAAGTACATAAATTAACGGTGATAACTATTGCGGATTTAGTATCTTACCGATTAAAAGAAGAAAGTGTTATAAAGAAGAGTGCAAAAGCAAAGTTACCTACCAAGTACGGTGAATTTACTATTTATGGTTATGAAAATACATTAAACGGGGAGGAGCATGTAGCTTTAGTAATGGGAGATGTTGCTGATGGAGAATCTGTTTTATGCCGTCTCCATTCCGAATGTTTAACTGGTGACATATTAGGCTCCCGTCGCTGTGACTGCGGTGAACAACTTGATGCTGCTATGAAAACTATTGCAAAAGAAGGACGAGGAATTATTCTATATATGCGCCAAGAGGGAAGAGGAATAGGACTTATCAATAAGTTAAAGGCTTATGAACTTCAAGAGCAGGGATATGATACGGTAGAAGCTAATATCAAGCTTGGTTTCCCAGAAGATTTAAGAGATTACGGAATTAGCGCTCAAATATTGCATGATTTAGGAGCAACAGAACTTTTACTTTTAACAAATAATCCTAAAAAGATAACAGGGCTAGCTGATTACGGTATTACTATAAAAAAACGTATTCCTATTCAGATCAATCCTAACAAAGATGATAAATTTTACCTTATGACTAAACAGGAGAAGATGGAACATATGACCACTTATTAGTGTGATATGACGAAAGTATTCATTAATTAAAGGAAGAAATTTATAAAGAATAATTGGAGGAAAAGAAATGATAAAATTAGAAGGTAATGTAGTAGCAAGTAATATAAAGGTAGGAATTGTAGCAGCAAGATTCAATGAATTTATTGTATCAAAATTAGTATCTGGGGCTCAAGATGCATTAATACGTCATGGAGTTAATGATGATGATATTACAATTGCATGGGCTCCAGGAGCTTTTGAAATTCCATTAGTAGCACAAAAAATGGCCACGTCTGGAAAATATGATGCAGTTATTTGCCTTGGAGCAGTTATTAAAGGTTCTACTACTCATTATGATTATGTATGTGCAGAAGTATCAAAGGGAGTTGCTTCTATAGGTTTATCAACAGGAATTCCTACGATTTTTGGAATTCTTACAACAGATAATATTGAGCAAGCTATTGAAAGAGCAGGTACAAAGGCTGGAAATAAAGGATATGATGCTGCTTGTACAGCAATTGAAATGGTTAATTTGATTAAAAATATTTAGTTTAAGTAGTATAGAGATACAATGTGAAAACCTAAAGTATGCTCTGGAAAATAAGTTTTCTAT
>NZ_DKLM01000051.1:0-2770 GCF_002455975.1 Clostridium sp. UBA6640 | reverse complement strand
TTTTTGTTATGGAAATTAAAATTAAGTATAAGTTAAATTTTCATAATAAAATATTTGATTAGAGCTTAATTTAGATTTTGTAATTTAAAAAAGTAGCTATCTAAAAATTTTGTTTTTAGATAGCTACTTTTCTTTTAAAGTTAAAAATATTTAAATAATACATTTTAATTTTAAATTTTTGGGCAATCTATTTATAGAGATATAGATATAGATTTTGTAGTTTTAATTTTTACAATAAAATAATAAATTTATGTGAAAGTATAGGTGATATAATTATGAAGCATAATAAAATAATAGAGTGTATTTTAATGACAACTATACTAGCGTCAACTATTGGGCCAAAGGTTTTAGGAATAACAAATGAACAAGATACAAGTATATCTAGACTATGCTCAATGTCGAATGAAGCCATAGAAACTATAAATTATGAGGAGAGTTTAATAGGGTTAAAAGAAGTAAAAGCAATAGAGGTATTACCTTTAAAAGGCAGTAGATCTATAACTGCTAAGAGTATTGATAAAAATATAGCAATACCTACATCTAAGAGTGGAGAACTTCAATCTTCTATAAAAGTTAAAGCTGTAGAGAATATAAATTATACAATAGACAATCCTTATAAGAATATAGATTGGCATACAGCAAATCAATTAAAAGCTAATCTTCATGCTCATACAAACAAAAGTGATGGAAGAGATACAATACAAGAAGTATTAAATAAACACTCAGAGCTTGGATATGATGTATTAGCAATAACTGACCATGATCACTTAACATATCCTTGGAATGATCCTAAAAAAGGTGATAAGAATGTAATTATACCAAAAGGATTACATGGTATACCAGCTGCTGAGTTTTCATCTAAACATCATCATATAAATGGGTTCTTCTTAAAGGAATTTGAAAAGTTATCAACTGAAGAAGAAGTACTAAAGTATATAGAAGGGCAAGGCGCAATATCACATTTAAATCATCCAGGAAGGTATGATAAGTCACATATGTGGTATGTGGATTTATATAAACAATTTCCAAGTTTAGTTGGATTAGAAGTTATAAATAGAGATGATAGATATCCAAATGATAGGAAGGTATGGGACAATATATTAACAGATATAATAGGAGAGAGAAATGTATGGGGATTTGCAAATGCTGATTCACATCGTCTTAATCAGATTGATACAAGTTATAATAAAATGTTAATAGATGGAGAGTATACTGAAGAAAAATTCAGAAGAGCTATGGAAAATGGAGAATTTTATTTTACAGCTAATATATGTGCAGAGAATAATAGGAAAAATAATCCTAATATTCCAGCACCAACTATTACTAATATTATAGTTGATAATGATAAGGATACCATAACAATAGAAGGGGAGAATATCCAATATATCGAATGGATAGGTTCAAATAGTAGACAGCTAGGAAGAGGAAATTCTCTAAATTTAAAGGAAGTTGAATCACCTACACCATATGTTCGTGCGGTAATAGTAGGAGAGGGTGGAGTAAGCTTTACTCAACCATTTAAAGTTACTGCACAAGAGGGGAGATAGATTGAATATATTAGAATAGATGAGTCTAATGATAAGTTTCTATTTTTTATGAAAAGAACAAAAAAATTTTAAAGCCTTGATTAATCAGGGCTTTTTTTGTATGAACAAAATATTATGCAATTATATATAATATATTATTTACAATAGTGTATGACGTACAGTATAATATATATGTATACTTTTAAAATTAATCTATTACTGAAAATAATCAGCACTTATTATATGGGCTAAAATTCAATTCACAATTCACAGTGCACAATTCACAATTGTGGACATNNTCTCAGCGATTGCTGAGAAATTTAGAATTTATTCTGTAGCTGCGAACAGTGTTCGCTATGATTACTAGCAATTATATTGCTAGCCAAAAACAAATTTAAAGAAATTATTTTTCTAAAAAAATAATTTCATCCTTAATTGTGCATTGTGAATTGTGAATTGTGCATTAATCTAAAAGTTGTGAATTGATATCTCAAACTGTTAACTTATATTCAGACATAAGTTAAAATTTAAAGTAGTTTATCTAGATGTAGGAGGTGACATTGTGGATAAGGTTATGGAAGATGAGTTAATAGAAGGTTTAACTCTAGAGCTTAGAAGAGGAACATTAGTCTTAAGTGTGTTAAGTCAATTAAAGACACCACAATATGGCTATTCTCTTGTGACAAGCCTTCAAGATAAAGGAATGGATATAGATGCAAGTACACTGTATCCTCTACTTAGAAGATTAGAAAGACAAGGAATTTTAGAAAGTTCATGGGATACAGATGGAACAAAACCTAGAAAATATTATGTGATGAGCAAAATAGGAGAAATTGTTTTTAAAAGGCTTTGTAATGTATGGAGAGATATGGTGAAGATAACCAATAGTTTTATTGAATAATAGGAGGGGTTTTATGGATGTTATTAATAGATATGTATATGCTGTAGTTTGCAAACTACCAGAAAAGGAAAGAAAAGAAGTAGAGGAAGAAATTAGAGGACTTATTGATGATATAATCAACAGTTATGAAGAAAATTTAACCTATGAAGAAAAATCATATAAAGCTCTTAAAGAATTAGGAGATCCTGAAATAATTGCAGATAATTATAGAGGAGAGAAACGATATTTAATTGGGCCAAAATATTTTGATAGATATATGTATGTTTTAAAAATAGTATTTTTAGCAGTATTTTTAGGAATAACAGTAGCAACCATAGTTGGTCAAATATTTAATGGACCTGCA
>NZ_DKLM01000086.1:42005-47713 GCF_002455975.1 Clostridium sp. UBA6640 | reverse complement strand
TCGACTTTGTCGACACTCTGAGGTAATGTATTTATACATTACCTTTTTACATATAAAAAAATATATAGATAAAATTATCATAAATTTAAACATTATAAATAAAAATTTTGTTAATAGTAAAATTCTATTTAATTAGAAAGAAGAATTAATAATCCTAACTTATTAGATTATATTAAAAAACCTAATAAGTTATATGAACAATCAAGGAAATTGATTAAGCAACAAGCAATGAATTTATCAAACAGTTTTTTAATTTTGTCATTTCAAAATTATACAATTTTTGATATAATATTGAATTGCTGGATGTTTATTTATAGGGAGAAAATATGAATGATAAAAAAGCATTAATGATTGCAATTTTAACTATTATATTTTTTCTCAAAAACTTCTAATAAAACTGAGAAGGTTAACAAAAGGTTAATAAAAAGTTAACAAAAGGTATAAAGTATACTGTTTTATAGACGAACATAATTTATATCGGTAGTTTGTTATTTAGAGCTATGGGGGGATATATTAATGAAGAAAAAAACAAAAATTAAACTAAAGTTTAAGAGTATAGGTACAAAACTTGCTTTTTATTTTGGAATACTAATTTTTTTAGTTAGTGGTGTATTAGGAACACAATCAGTAAGATTGTCGGAAGAATCTGCACTTAATATTCTAGGCTTGACTTTACCAGAAGTGGCAACAAATGCTGCTAATTCTATAGATAACTATATAAAAGGAACTATAGACTCTTTAGAAGCAATAGCAATTTCGAAAGAGTTAATAGATACCAATGTACCTATAAAAGAAAAAGTGAACCTTATTAAACCTGAAACAGAAAGAAAAGGTCACCTTAGAATGGGGTTTGTTGAGACTAATGGAAAGGCTTACTATACCGATGGAGCTAGCGAAGATATTTCTGATCGCGAGTATTTTAAAAAATCTTTATCAGGGGGGATTGCAGTAAGTGAACCTCTTGTGAGTAAAATAAGTGAAGAAACAGTAATAGTTTACTCAGTACCTATTAAAGATAATAATGGGCGAGTTAAAGGGGTTTTAGTTGCAACAAGAGATTTAAAGAGAATTAATGAAATGATATCCAAAGTCACTTTTGGAGAAACAGGAAAATCTTTCATGCTTGATAAAAGCGGAAACATTACTGCGCATCCTAATCCACAAGTAGTAGAGAGAAGAGACAATATAATAGAGATGTCAAAAGATAATGAAGAGTTAAAAGAAATGGCTGCTGTTTGCGAAAAGATGATTAGTGGTAAAACAAATGCTGAATTATGTATTAATCAAGGACAACAACAATATGTAGCTTATTCTCCTATTGCCACTACAGGTTGGTCAGTAGGTATATTTATTGATGCTGAGGAAGTGATGGCAGGCATAAATAAAACTGAAAATATGATAACAATAATTTCAATAGTAGCAGTATTAATAAGCATAATATTTACATTATTACTAACAAAATCAATTAAAAGGTCTGTATCTACTACTGTAGGACATTTAGAAGTATTAGCATCAGGGGACTTTACAGAAGAAGTATCAGAAAAATTATTAAACAGTGGTGATGAATTTACTAATATAGGAAAAGCTATTGAGAAAATGCAGATATCTATGAGCGAGGCTATAAGTACTGTACAAAATAATGCTTTTGCAATTGATGAAAATACGGAAAGCTTATCAAGTTTATCAGTAGAGATGTCTAGTTCTATTGATAATGTTGCAACTTCAGTACAAGATGTAGCTAAAGGAATGGAAACCCAATCGGGAGATTTAGTATATATAGTTTCAATATTAAATGATTTTAATATTCAACTTGATAATGTACTAAAATCAGTAAAGGTTATTGAAAATGGAACTTCAGAAATTCATATAAAAGCTAATGATAGTAATAAAGATATGAGTGGTGTCATAAGTTCAGTAGATACTGTAACAGAATCATTTAGTGAATTAGTAGAAAAAATACAAAATGTAGAAGGAAATATAAACAAGATAAATGAAATAACTACATTAATAAAGGGAATATCAGATCAAACAAATTTACTAGCGCTTAATGCAGCTATAGAAGCAGCTAGAGCAGGAGAAGCAGGCAGGGGCTTCTCGGTAGTAGCAGATGAAATAAGGAAATTAGCAGAGCAAAGTAAGCACTCAACAGAAAATATAGTTAAGTTAATAAGTACTATATCCCAAGATACAGAAAAAATGGTTGAAACCACTGATGTAGTAAGTAATCAATTATTAACTCAAAGAAGTAGTATAACAACAGCAATAGAATCTTTTGGAGAAATAACAAAGGCTGTAAATGGTATAAATCCTAAAATTGAGGAAACAACTAAGATAGCAATGGAAATAAATAATAGGAAAAATGATATAATAGAAAGGGTAGAAGCAACTTCATCAGTAGCAGAAGAAGTATCAGCTTCATCTGAGGAAATTGCTGCAACTTCCCAAGAAGTAAGTGCATCTACTCAAGAAGTATCAGCTTTAGCTCAGGAGCTTTCTACTATGACCAATAGCATGAAGAAATTAGTGGAGTTATTTAAAGTTAAAAATTTCTAAACATATTGTGGAATACTAATATAATTTATTAGTATTCCTTTTAATTTTAATATGAACCAAAAAGTGTATAAGCTATTATATATTGGTCAAAGCTTGAAATAAATAATTTATCGAAGAGGGAGATTATGGATAGACCATTAGTTTATTATAGCTTTGCTTTGTTTTTAGGTGCTTTTATATGTTATTTATTATTAAATTCAATATATTTATCTTTTATATTAATTGGATTATTTTTAATAATAATCTATAAAACTGTCAATAAAAGATATTTTATTTTAGTATGTAGTTTCTTAATAGCTGGTATAGTTAGTTATTTTATATATTTTAATTTCACTTTAGGACAAAATCAAACTTTAAGAGTTACTGAAGTAAACAATTATGAAACTATAGCTAGTATACATAATAGAAAAATACTTATAGAAGGAGATTTAAAAGGTATTAATAAAGGTGATATATTAGTATGTAAGGGAACTTATATGAAAAAGCCTATATACGATAAGGGTATAATAGGAATTTATAGTGTTAGGTCTTTTGAAATCAAGAAAGATATTATATCTAAAATAGAGGAATATAAAAGGAGAATATTTAGAAAACTATTAATTTATCAAGGAAAAGAAAATTCTGCACTAATAATGGCGCTTTGTTTAGGAGATAAAGATTATCTCTCTTATAGTAAAAAAAATAATATGAATATATTAGGTATATCCCATATTATTAGTGTTTCTGGATTTCACATTGCAGCCATATACGGAGCGCTTCAAAAAATGTTTGGTTATAAAATAGCAATTATAATAACTTTTATTTATGTAATAATAACGGGAATGAATGCTTCAACAGTGAGAGCTTTTATCATGATTTCTATTTTAATAATGTCTAGAGTAATAAAAAGAAATTATGATACTTTATCTAGTATATCTTTTGCGGCAATAATACTTTTATTAATTAGACCATACTATATTTTAGATATGGGATTTATGTTGTCTTTTTTAGCAGTGATAGGAATAACAACTACCTATGGACATATAAGAGATAAATTAAATATTTTACCAAATGTTATTAAAAACTCAATATCTATGACTCTATCAGCACTTATATTTACGTTACCTTATTTAGCTCTAAATACGAACACTATAGGCTTTAATGGTATTGTTAGCAATTTAATATTGATACCTTTCTATAGTATACTTATTATATTAGGAAATATATCTTTATTGCTATTAAACGCTAGATTTATATTTAAATTGATTAATTATGTATTAACTTCATTATTATTTATAATAAATACAGCTGAGGGGATTTTTGTAAAGAATATGTTGGATGTTTTAAAAATTACTTATATACAAGCTCTAGTTGTAATTACACTATATTATTCCTATATATTGTATAAAAAAGAATATAAAAACTCATTATATGTTCCTATAATATTCTTTTTAATAACTCTTGTTAGTAATTATTCTTTTTATCCTGAAATTAGTTATATAAAAGAAAAAAATCACAATATAATAAATGTTAAATATAAAAATAAAAGTGTTTTACTTAGCAATAAAGTAATAAAGTTATCAAAAATTAAATCTTCTATTAGCGTAGATGATATATATGATGAAATTAATAATGAGACTACTATTAATTTAAAAAATGATTATAAAATAATTGCAACTCCTAATAGAGGAGATTTAGATTTGATAATCTACTCTAAAAACAATAAAATATTATTTACAACTAATAAAAACAAACAAATTCAAGATAATTATGATAAAATAAAATTTATTAAAGAAGATGAATATGGTTTTAATGGTGTGGTGTATAAAAGGTATAAGATTATCAAAGATAGTATATTTGAATACCATTATTAGAAACTTATACAGTTAATAACTTGTTATAAATAGTTAAGTATCTTTATAAAAACTAGTTAGTATATTAGCTTATTTTATATCACGCTGACATTATAAATTTTATTTATAATGTCTATTAATCATAATCTTAAAATTGTATAAGTTATTGTTAAAAAGGAGAGAGTAAACTTTGCTTACTTTAGTAGAATTTGAAGAAAAGATCAAAAAAGGTAAAATTGACAACTGCTATATTTTTTGTGGAAGTGATGAAAATTTAATAAGAACATCTATAAAGACTATAGTATCTAAAAGTATAGATGAAAATTTTAGAGATTTAAATTTTATTAGACTAGACGGGAAAAAAGTAGATAATGACACTATAATTAATTGCTGTGAAACTATGCCTTTTATGAGTGAAAAAAAAGTTATAGAAATTTATAGAGCTATATTTTTAGAAGATAGCTATAAAACCTCATCTGATGGGAAAAAAGTAGATTTTAATAATTTATTAAAATACGTAGAAACCCTTCCGGATTATTCAACTTTAATTATGTATTATGTTTTTGAAAGTGATAGAGAAAAGGTAAGTAATAAAGTTAAAAAGTTAGAAAAAAAGGCTACAGTAGTAAAAATTGATAAATTAAAGGGGGACAATTTATACTATAAAATTAAAACTATTTTTGAGGATAAGGGTAAGAAGATAGATAAGTCTGAATTAAGTTTATTTTGTAGTCTTGTAGAAAATAATATGAATATAATAACAAATGAAGTAGAAAAACTATGTTGTTATACTGAAGATAGAAAAATAACTAAAGATGATATATTAGCTTTAATACCACCTAAAAATGAAAATGATATCTTTAATCTTGTGGATTGTTTATCTCAAAAGAATATTAAAAAGTCTATGGATATAGTTAATGAATTAATCTATAAGGGAGAAAAAATTCCTGTTATTTTACATATGATACAAAGACAGTTCAAACTATTGCTGGCGCTAAGACTAGGCAGTGATAGCGGCATAAAAGCAGATGAGCTTTCAAAACAACATAGATTACATCCCTATATCGCAGAAAAAATGATTAAGCAAAGTAAAAAGTTTTCTATGCAAGCCTTAAAAAGAAATTTGAAACTTTGTGTTGAAACAGAAAAATTAATTAAAAGCTCAACCAGTGATAATAAAATACATTTAGAGCTTTTTATGTTAAATTCAATGATATAAAATATGGATTATAGATGTACTATTCCTAAATTTAATCCATACACTTAGAAAATTGTGTTAACAAATTGTTTTGGCTTATATTTATGCAATTGAGAATTGACGAT
>NZ_DKLM01000086.1:26220-41922 GCF_002455975.1 Clostridium sp. UBA6640 | reverse complement strand
GGTGCAGTATAGGTCGGAACAATACTAATAAATCTAACTAGTACTATGGAGAGGCTACAATTGCCAGTGTTTCATTGTAGGAGCGAACAGTGTTCGCCAGTTCTTTTTAATATGCCTTATAGTTTAATATTTATTTAATAATATATGGCGAACACTGTTCGCCGCTACGATTAATCAATTTTAAACTGTGAATTGTGAATTCAATAGTTTAAATTATAATACCAAATAAATAAATATTTTAACCCTATTAAAATAAAAAAACCGTGATAAAATCACGGTTTATTTATTAAGCTGATAAGCTAGTTAACTTTGTAGCTAATCTAGATTTCTTTCTAGCTGCTTTATTTTTATGTATTATTCCTTTTGAAGCAGCCATATCTAAAGCTTTAACAACTACGCTGTAGTTAGCTTTAGCTTCTTCTACATTTTTGTTAGCAACTGCAACTTCAAACTTTTTTATTTTAGTTTTAAGTGCAGATTTTATCATTGTATTTCTAAGAGTTTTAGTTTTCGCAACTTTAATTCTTTTTTGTGCTGACTTAATGTTTGCCATGTGTGTTTCACCCCCTTGTATTTTTATCACGTCTCAGCAGCTTTGGGGAAGTCTGCGTATGAGTCCTATATTTAACAAATGCTATTATATCATTATTTCAAAATCACTTCAAGTAGAATTTACCTTTTAAGATTAAAATCTAATAACTTTAATAAATTTTGTAATAACTTCCCTTTATGTATTATAACAGTAATGCAAGTAAAAATACATAGTTAGCTAAAATTTTCCCAAAAGAATAGTAATAATTTATTTGGAAAAAATATATTTTAGAAACAAACTAATCTTTTATGAGGCATTTTATCATTTTAATATTTATATTAAAAATTATCTTTAGTTTTAACTAAAAGTAAAAAGGAGAGAGATTATGAATAACATAAGAACGGATTTAGCATTAGAGGCTAGAGAATATTATAAGGAAAAGAATAAAAGCGATATAGATGGAGTAGAAGTAATTGATTATATCGATAAACAGGTGATGGTTTCACACGTAAAGGTATTAACTGATGAAGGTGAGAGAATAATAGGTAAGCCAAAAGGAAATTATATTACCTTAGAGTTTGCAGATATTGTTCATTATGATGCTGATTCAAAAGATAATGTAAGCAAAACATTAGCAAAGGAATTAAGTAAAATAATTAAATTGGATGAAAGTATGACTGCACTAGTAGTAGGCCTTGGTAATTGGAATATCACTCCTGATGCACTAGGGCCTAAGGTTGTATCTAAGCTTATGGTAACAAGACATTTAAAAGAGTATGTGCCTAATAGTATAGATGAAGGTATTAGACCAGTTTGTGCAGTTGCTCCAGGAGTGCTAGGTATTACAGGTATAGAAACAAGTGAGATTGTAAGAGGCATAGTAGATAAAATTAAGCCTAATATAGTTATATGTATTGATGCATTGGCCTCTAGAAAAACTCAAAGAGTAAATAGAACTATTCAAATTGGTGATACAGGAATATCACCAGGTGCTGGAATAGGCAATAAAAGAATGGAATTAAGCGAAAGTACATTGGGTGTGCCAGTTATTGCTATAGGAGTGCCTACAGTTGTGGATGCAGCTACACTAGCAAATGATACTATAGATTTAGTTATAGACGATTTAATAGATGAAGCAACTTCAGGCGGAGAATTTTATAAGCTTTTACAGTCTTTAGATAAAAATGAAAAACAAAATTTGATAAGAGAAACTCTAGGAGTAAAAATGGCAACTTTAGTAGTTACTCCTAAAGATATAGATATGATAGTTGATTCTGTATCTAAAATAATTGCTAATGGGATAAATATAGCACTTCAGCCGGCATTAACCTTAGATGATATTAATAAATACCTAAATTAGTTATAAATAATAAAATCTCCTCATATATATCAAATATATTTATTAATAAATAATATGATTTAAACAATTGATTATTGAAATAGGACAATTAAAACCCAATAAAGATCTTTAAATATTTTTAGACTGATTACATATTTTTAAATTTAATACTTATTTTTATAATTGTTCGTTATCAATTTTCAATTGTTATAAATCTTATTCTTAGGTATACAGGAGGGGTAAAATGAATTACAAAAGGCAAAGTTATGGTAGATATAATAATAAGTATAAAATAAATAATAAAAATAAATCCCTAACTAAATATTCAAAGGTTGGAATAACATTTTTAATTATGATATTATTGGTAATTTTGCTTGAAAAGAATTTTTTAATACACAATTATAATCATCAAAGCAGTTTTAGGACTAGCCTTTATTTTAAGGTAATAAATAGTAGTATATCCTCCTTTGGCGCATCTTCAAATGATTTGGTAAGAGAAGAAGACAAGGGAATATCTGCTTTTAACATTGTACAAATAATTAAAGATGAATTTGGGCTTTTTAATAAAAATAACAGTGAAAATACAGCAGATAAGAGCAAGGAGACTTTCATTGAAGATTTTAATATAGATTCTTTTAACCTAAAGGAAAATGATATCAATAAAAGGGATATAAAAAATATTAGTGAAGAAGAGAGAATGAAAAATGCCAATAAGAGAGTATTAATTTACCATACTCATACTTGTGAAGCTTATTCACCTGGTGAGCCTTCAAAAAAAGATCCTAGTAGTAACATGATAGCAGTAGGAGATGCGTTGACAGCAGAGTTAGAAAAGCGTGGGTTTGCAGTTATACATGATAAGACTTTTCATGATACTAATTATGATGATGCATATTATAAATCTCGTGAAACTTTAAAAAGATATTTGAATCAATATAAAGATTTTGATTTGATTATAGACATGCATAGGGATTCTGGTCCTAAAAAAGAGTCTGTTACTGGAGCTGTAAATGGGGAATCAGTAGCAAAGATAATGTTTGTACCTGCCACTGCTAATCCTAGATATAAAAATCAATTAGCAAAAATGAATGCTATGGTTAATATTGCAAATAAGTCATTCCCAGATTTGTTGAGAGGAAGGCCTATATTTGACACTTATACTACAGGCATAACTTATTACAGCCAAGATTTAAGCGATAATGCAGTTTTAATTGAGGTAGGTGCTAGCACAAACACATTAAGCGAAGCAAAAACTAGTATGAAATATTTAGGACAGGTTATTGGAGAAGCCTTGAAATAATTGTAATCATATTTAGAAATACATGATAGTTTCTATATATATATTTAGTTGTACTTTATCACCATAACCCATGGATAATACGCTATCTTTGGGTTTTCTTTTTGTTTATAATAATTTGATATAGAATATACTTCTAATTTTTAATTAATTATTTTTAGACGTCCTATTTGTATAAAAAAAGTAAAAAAAGTACATCCTTATGACATGGGGAGGTAGTTTTTATGGGTAAAAAACATAAAAAGATAGTATGGTTAACTATAACAATTTTAATATTAGGAGTTTTATCTGTTAATATAAATTCATCAAGCATTGTTAAAGAGAAAAGTTCTTTTAAAGTTTATGTAAAAGATAATCCTCCCAAAATAGTTTTAGATTTAGGGGAAAAACATATAATATTAAATACTGAGATATTATATAATTTTAAAAATGGAGCAGAACTTATTATAAGCAATACTGTTGAAAAAATAATATCTCTATCTAGATCATAGAGGTTTTAACCTAATCAACTAGAAACAAAGGGTTCTTATTGACAAAGTTCCTAAATTATATGATATAATTTAATCTGATTAATTGTGTGAAAAGATATAGAATATATAATTAGACTAGGGTATTTGAAGTAAAATAAATAGCTAGAGGTGGAAGGTTTACCTTGTGTTAGATATGTTTATAGAATCTGATTATAATGGTGATAGTAGTAATTTTATAGAGGAAATATAACACAAAATAAACTTGTAGCATTGAGTAGTTATTTATTTGTTAATACCTAAGGTATAATTTGAAGTTTTGATTAAATAACTATGAATGTATTTACTTGAAGATAATAACATTTTGTAAAGAACTAAGAATCTCTTAGAGTAAAAAATAAATCTACGATTATTTACATCAAACTCATTGTGATAATTGTATTCATGTTATAAAAATAAAAGTTAATCAAAACTTATTAAATATAACTTTAATATATCCATTATCGTAAACGGGGGTAAAAATTAATGCAAAATAATAGACAAAAAAATATAAGAAACTTTTCTATAGTTGCACATATAGATCATGGTAAATCTACCTTAGCAGATAGACTTTTAGAAAAAACTGGTACTTTAACAGAGAGAGAAATGGAATCACAAATACTAGATAATATGGAACTTGAAAAAGAAAGAGGAATTACAATTAAAGCTCAAGCTGCAAGGCTTGTATATAAAAGAGAAGTAGATGGACAAGAGTACATATTAAATTTAATTGATACTCCAGGGCATGTAGACTTTAATTATGAAGTTTCTAGAAGTCTAGCTGCTTGTGAAGGAGCAGTGTTAGTAGTAGATGCTACTCAAGGTATTCAAGCTCAAACATTGGCAAACTGCTATCTAGCATTAGATCATAATCTTGAAATTGCACCAGTGATAAACAAGATTGATCTTCCAAGTGCGAGACCAGATGAAATTAAACAAGAAATAGAGGATGTAATAGGAATAGAAGCTCATGATGCACCGCTTATTTCTGCTAAGACAGGGCTTAATATAGAAGATGTTTTAGAAACAGTAGTAAAAAAGATACCAGCACCAAATGGAGATGAGGAAGCTCCATTAAAAGCTTTAATATTTGATTCATACTATGATAGCTATAAAGGCGTTGTTACATATATAAGAGTTATGGATGGTATTGTTAAACCAGGAACTAAAATAAAACTTATGAATACTAATAAAGTTTATGATGTTACTGAAGTTGGTGTATTTACACCGGCACCAATGCCTATTAAGGAACTAAGAGCAGGTGAAGTTGGATATTTAAGTGCTTCAATAAAAAATGTTGGAGATGCTAGAGCAGGGGATACAATTACAGAAGCTAATAGACCGGCAGAAGAAGCTCTTGAAGGTTATAGACCTGCAATACCAATGGTTTTTAGTGGAATTTATCCTGTAGACGGATCCAAATATGAAGCTTTAAAAGAGGCACTAGAAAAATTACAACTAAATGATGCTGCCTTATCTTTTGAACCAGAGACTTCTATAGCACTAGGATTTGGATTTAGATGTGGTTTCTTAGGACTTCTACATATGGAAATCATTCAAGAAAGAATAGAGAGAGAGTTTAACTTAGATATTATAACTACAGCACCTTCTGTTATTTATAAGGTAGTAAAAACTGATGGAACTCTTGTAGAAATAACAAACCCAACTAATCTTCCAGAACCATCAGAAATAAGTTATATGGAAGAGCCTATGGTTAAAACTTCAATAATTTCACCTTCAGATTATGTTGGAGCAATAATGGAACTTTGCCAGGATAAGAGAGGTATATTCATTGATATGCAATATATTGAGGAAACAAGGGTAGTTATAAATTACGATATGCCTCTAAATGAGATAGTTTATGATTTCTTTGATGCATTAAAATCTAGAACTAGAGGATATGCTTCTTTTGATTATGAATTAAAAGGATATAAGGAAACTAAACTTGTTAAGTTAGATATAATGTTAAATGGAGAGGTAGTAGATGCCTTATCAATGATAGTGCCAGAGGAGAGAGCTTATTATAGAGGAAGAGCTATGGCTGAAAAGCTTAAAGAGATTATTCCTAGACAATTATTCGAAATTCCTATACAGGCAGCTGTAGGTTCAAAAATCATAGCAAGAGAAACTGTAAAAGCTATGAGAAAAGATGTACTTGCAAAATGCTATGGTGGAGATATTTCAAGAAAGAAAAAACTTTTAGAAAAGCAAAAGCAAGGAAAGAAGAGAATGAGACAAATTGGTAGCGTAGAGGTACCACAAGAAGCATTTATGGCTGTATTAAAAATAGATTAATAAAAAGTGAGGATAAGATTATGAATAAGGTAGCATTATATATTCACATTCCATTTTGTAAAAACAAATGTTTTTATTGTGACTTTGCTTCTTTTAGTGGCAATGAAGGATATATGCTCGATTATGCTAAAGCCTTATCTAAAGAAATTAACAACATAGATAGTGATAAGATTATAAAAACAATATTTATAGGTGGGGGAACTCCCGCCTATTTATCTTTAGAAGGCTTTAAAATAATAAAAGAAAGCATAGATAAACTAAATATTCATAAAGATGTAGAATTTACTGTAGAAGGAAATCCAGGAACCTTTACAAAGGAGAAATTAGAGTTTTTAAAAAGCATGGGAGTTAATAGATTAAGTATAGGGCTTCAAGCTTGGCAGAATAGTTTATTAAAGACGCTAGGAAGGATTCATACTATAGAAGAATTTGAAGAAAGTTATTTAATGGCAAGACAATTAGGTTTTGATAATATTAATATAGATTTAATGTTTGGACTTCCAAATCAAAACATTGAGATGTGGGAGGAAACCCTTGAAAAAGTAGCATCATTAGATCCAGAGCATTTATCTTGTTATAGCTTAATTATTGAGGAAGGAACTCCGTTTTTTAATCTTTATAAAAATGAGAAATTAAATTTACCTAATGAAGATGTTGAACGACAGATGTATTCTACTACTTTAAAAATTTTAAGCAAATATGGTTATAGTCAATATGAAATCTCTAATTTTTGTAAGGAAGGTAAGGAATGTAAACATAACTTAGTATATTGGGATTTAAACCCTTATATTGGTTGTGGCGTTTCCGCTCATTCTTACATAGATAATATAAGGTATTCAAATGCTGAAAATATAAAAGATTATATAGAGAGAATGAATAAATATAATAGCCCATTAGTGGATAAAAATGAAAATACATTAGAAGAAAATATAGAAGAATTCATGTTTTTAGGTCTCAGAAAAGTTCAGGGTATTAAAAAAGAAGAGTTTGAGAAAAGATTTTCACAAAACATATATGATATTTATGGTGAAGTTATTAACAAGTATAAATCTTTAAATATGTTATGCGAAACTGAGGAAAGAATATTTTTAAATGAAAGAGGAATAGAGGTATCTAATATAATTATGTCTGAATTTTTATTAGAAAAATCATAAAGGGTATTGACAATTAAAAATTTAAATGATATTTTAAAAATGTAGTGATTAGCACTCAATAATAGAGAGTGCTAATAAAGAGGTGATAACATGAAGATTGATGATAGAAAAATTTATATACTTCAGGCTATTATCAATGACTACATTATCTATGGAGAGCCTGTAGGGTCAAGAACTATTGCTAAAAAGTATGATTTAGGAATTAGTTCAGCTACTATAAGAAATGAGATGGCAGATTTAGAGGAAATGGGATATTTGGAACAATTACATACCTCTTCAGGAAGAAAACCTTCAGATAAGGGGTATAGGCTGTATGTAGATAGACTTATGAAGTTATCCTCTTTAACTCAGGAAGAAGAAAATGCCATAAAAAGTTATTTAGTAGATCAAGCTTTTAGTGAAATTGACAAAATTGTAAAAGGTGCAACTCAACTTCTTTCAGAACTTACAAATTTAACATCTATTGTAAAAGCACCATCGGTTAAAAAAAGTTTTGTTAAGTATATACAATTAATTAGCCTAGATAAGAATAGTATTTTATCAACAATTATCACGGATAGTGGTTTGATAAAGCATAATGTTATTAGAGTTAGTAATCCAATTGACAATAATTCATTATTCAAAATAAATAATATTTTAAATATAAGATTAAGAGATATTTCTGTAGAAAAGATTAATTTAGAATTATTAGTTAATCTAAAAAAGGATCTACATGGAAATGAAGAAATATTCGATGCTATACTTCCTGTACTTTATGAAAGTTTAGTGAATACTGAAAATAGTGAGGTTTATATAGAAGGAAGCACAAATATTTTTAATTATCCTGAGTACAATAATATTGATAAAGCAAAGGAATTTTTAGTGCTAGTTAATAATTCTAAAAGTATCAGTAATATTCTTGAAAATGATGAAGGTGAATTATCTATAAAAATTGGACGAGAGAATTTTATGGAATGCGCTAAAGATTGCAGTATAATAACTGCAACATATAGTTATAATGGCAATTCGCTAGGGACTATAGGGGTTATAGGACCTACTAGAATTCCCTATGGCAAGGTAATTGCAGTCCTTAATGGCATAGTTAATGAATTAAACATTAATATATCAAAAAAATACAACGGTTTTAAGTAAAATCGTTGTATTATAATAGCTTTGGAATGGAGGAATGAGAAGTGCAAAATATAGATGAAGACCTGAAGAATAAAAAGATGGAAGAAGCTTTAGAAAATAATGAAGAAGTTGATAATGTAGAAGAGACTTTAGAAGAAGCTGAAATAAATGAGGATAAAGAGTTTGAAGACATATCATCACCAGAACTTTATGATGTAAAAGCTTTAAAAGAAGAAAATGAAAGTCTAAAACAGGAATTATCATCATTAAAAGATAGAATTTTAAGATTAACTGCTGAATATGATAACTATAGGAAAAGAACAGTAAAAGAAAAGGAGAACATTTACGTAGATGCTTGCGGAGATGTTCTAAAAGAAATGTTCCCTGTTCTAGATAATCTTGAACGTGCATTAAGTGTTAGTGGAAGTGAAGAAGATCTAAAAAAGGGAATAGAGATGACTGTTAAGCAATTTAATACTTCATTTGAAAAATTAGGAATAGAGGAAGTTGCTACAGACGTTGAATTCGATCCTAATCTTCATAATGCTGTTATGCATGTAGAAGATGAGAATTTGGGTAAAAATCAAATTGCAGAAGTTTTCTTAAAAGGATATAAAAAAGGAAATAAAGTATTAAGATATAGTATGGTAAAAGTTGCAAATTAACATTTAGGAGGTAAATACAATGGGAAAAATAATAGGTATTGATTTAGGTACAACAAATTCATGTGTGGCTGTTATGGAAGGTGGAGAACCAGTTATAATTCCAAATGCGGAAGGTGCGAGAACTACTCCTTCAGTAGTATCTTTTTTAGCAGATGGAGAAAGATTAGTAGGTCAAGTAGCAAAAAGACAAGCAATCACAAATCCAGATAAAACAATAATGTCAATAAAAAGATATATGGGAACTAACCATAAAGTTAAAATAGATGAAAAGGAATATACTCCTCAAGAAATATCAGCAATGGTTCTTCAAAAGATTAAAGCTGATGCAGAAGCATATTTAGGAGAAACAGTAACAGAAGCTGTTATAACAGTTCCAGCATATTTTAATGACAGTGAAAGACAAGCAACTAAAGATGCAGGTAGAATTGCAGGTTTAGATGTTAAAAGAATAATCAATGAGCCAACAGCAGCATCACTTGCTTATGGTCTTGATAAAATGGATAAAAACCAAAAGATATTTGTTTATGACTTAGGTGGAGGTACATTTGACGTATCTATATTAGAGCTTGGAGATGGAGTATTTGAAGTTAAATCTACAAATGGAGATACAAAACTTGGTGGAGATGACTTTGACCAAAAAGTTATAGATTATATAGCAAATACTTTTAAAGCAGAAAATGGTATAGACTTAAGAAATGATAAAATGGCACTTCAAAGATTAAAAGAAGCTGCTGAAAAAGCTAAAATTGAATTATCTTCATCAACTCAAACAAATATCAATTTACCATTTATAACTGCAGATGCTACAGGTCCAAAACATATAGATTTAAACTTAACAAGAGCTAAGTTTAATGAATTAACTCATGACCTAGTACAAAGAACAATAGAGCCAATGAAAAAAGCATTACAAGATGCAGGATTAAGCATAAATGAAGTAGATAAAATTGTATTAGTAGGGGGATCAACAAGAATTCCTGCTATACAAGAAGCAGTTAAAAACTTTACAGGAAAAGAACCTTCAAAAGGAGTTAACCCGGATGAATGTGTTGCAGCAGGTGCAGCAATACAAGCGGGTGTGTTAACAGGAGATGTTAAGGACGTACTACTATTAGACGTTAGTCCATTAACTTTGGGAATTGAAACTTTAGGAGGAGTTGCTACTGCTTTAATTGAGAGAAATACTACAATTCCAACTAAGAAGAGCCAAGTATTCTCTACAGCTCAAGATGGTCAAACATCTGTTGAAATTCACGTTGTTCAAGGTGAAAGACAAATGGCAGCTGATAATAAAACACTAGGAAGATTTACATTATCAGGAATAGCACCAGCTCCAAGAGGAATTCCTCAAATTGAAGTTACTTTTGATATAGATGCTAATGGTATAGTTAACGTTACAGCTAAGGATAAAGGAACAGGAAAAGAAGCAAACATTACAATTACTGCTTCTACTAATTTAAGTGAAGATGAAATTCAAAATGCAGTAAATGAAGCAGAAAGATTTGCTGAAGAAGATAAGAAGAGAAAAGAAAATATAGAGATTAAGAATAATGCTGATCAAGTGGCATATCAAACTGAAAAAACTTTAAATGAATTAGGTGATAAAGTATCAGCTGAAGATAAGGCTTCAATAAATGAAAAATTAGAAGCTCTAAATAAAGTTAAAGACGGAGAAGATTTAGAAGCTATTAAAAAAGCTACAGAAGAATTAACTCAAGCGTTCTATGCTGTATCTTCTAAGATTTATCAAGCAGAGGCTGCACAAGGTCAAGACCCACAAGACCCACAAGATCCAAATAACATGGGACAAAACGGACCAGAAGATGATAATGTAGTTGATGCTGATTACAAAGTAGATTAATTATTTTAATTAAGGGATGGGTATAACGCCCCTCCCTTAATTTAGCTAAACTTATGCGATAGTCTATTAAATTGATAATTTTAAATAATGTACAATGAAGTTAAAACTAATTTTACTTAAATAGTTTTGCTAGAACATTGCGCTAGGATGGTATGCCTTTTATTTATTCTATATTAAAGGTAACTTATTTATTTTTAAAAAGAAGTCAAGTTGAAGTTTTTCTAAAGATGAGAAATGTTTATAATAGTGAATTTTACATTAATTAAATATTAAGTAGCATATTTTAGGAATTATACATAATAAACTAATAGAAGTTGAATTTATGCTAAAGATGTTTTATAGTATAAAACAGAGTATAATAGGTGGTGAAAGAGTTAATGGCAAATAAGGATTATTATGAGGTTCTAGGTGTAGATAAGAATGCTAGTGAAGATGATATAAAAAGAGCTTTTAAAAAATCAGCATTAAAATATCACCCTGATAGAAACCCAGGAGATAAAGAATCAGAAGAAAAATTTAAAGAAGTAAATGAAGCTTACCAAGTATTATCTGATTCAGAAAAGAGACAAAGATATGACCAATTTGGAACTGCTGATTTTAATGGTCAAGGTTTTGGAGGCTTTGACTTTAGTGGAGGCGGCTTTGACTTTGGTGATATTTTCGGTGATATATTTGGAGGCGGCTTTGGTGGCTTCGGCGGAGGAAATAGAAAAAATGCTCCAAGAAAAGGTGCTGACCTTGAATATAACTTAAATTTAACCTTTGAAGAGGCTGTATTTGGAGTAGAAAAAGAAATCTCTGTAACAAGAAGAGAAAGCTGTGAAACTTGTAATGGTACGGGTGCACAGCCAGGAACATCCGCTAAAACTTGTACTAAATGTAATGGTTCAGGTCAAATAAGAGTACAAAGACAAACTCCAATAGGGGTTATTGCTTCAACTACTACTTGTGATGCATGTAGAGGTAAGGGGCAAACAATCGATGAGCCATGTACATCATGCCATGGTAGTGGTAAAGAAAGAAAGACTAGAAAGATAACTGTTAATATACCAGCAGGTGTAGATAGCGGTAATGTTATGCCTTTAAGGGCACAAGGAGAAGCAGGTGAAAATGGAGGCCCTTCTGGAGATTTATATATAAATTTAAGAGTGGCACCACATAAAACCTTTAAGAGACAAGGTTTTGATATTCATATAGAGACTCGCATTAGTTTTGCTAATGCAGCACTAGGAATTGAAATTACAGTTCCAACTGTTGATGGTGATGTTAAATACAAAATACCTGCAGGAACCCAACCAGGAACTATATTTAGATTAAAAGGAAAAGGTGTACCTAGAGTTAATTCCGCAGGACGTGGAGACCAATATGTTAAGGTTATAGTAGATGTTCCAAAGCAATTGAATGATAAACAAGTAGAAGCACTTAGAATGTTTGTGGAAGCTAGTGGAGAATCTACAGAGGAAATTGGAGAAACTAAGAAAAAATTTAATTTATTTGGAAATAAAAAATAAATTATTAGAAACTTCACTTTAAAAGTGAGGTTTCTTTGTTTTTATACTTTCTATTGAAAAAATAATTGATTATAAAATTTAAAAAGGTTAAAAATTATGATAGTATATAATAATGATACTAAATTTAATTGAAAAAATAAAATTTATATAAGGCATGTGAAGTAAAATAATTAGCTAGAGAAGAGATGGATGTTTCCTACTAGAGGATGAAACATAAAAGCCTATTCATAGTAAAGATGTCTTAGGATAATGTGCTATATGCAAAATAGGATAGGATACTGACTATTTATTTTTTAAAATATGCCTAGATTTAATTGGAGGAATGACAATGGATAAGGATTGGATAGAAGTAACTGTAGTTACAAGTAGTGAAGCAACAGAAGCTGTATCAGGCTTTTTCTATAACACTGGAGTAAAAGGTGTATCTATAATTGATTCGGAAGATGTGGAGTTTAAAAAAAGAAATCCTGGAGATTGGGATTATTTTGATGAAACCATATTAGATATAAAAACGGGAGCTGTAGTTAAAGGATATTTTAAAAAAGATGAAAATTTTGATGAGTATCTAGAGTACATAAAAGAGAGTGTTGAAAAACTTCCTGAATTTGGCTTTGATAAAGGTGAAGGTGTAGTTACCGCTATGAAAGTTAATGAAGAAGAGTGGGAGAATAATTGGAAAAAGTATTATAAACCTACAAAAATAGGAGACAAAATACTTGTTAAGCCTATTTGGGAGAATTATGAGCCTAAAGATAATGAGGTAATAGTAGAATTAGATCCAGGAATGGCTTTCGGTACTGGTACTCATGAAACTACAAGAATGTGTATCAAATCATTAGAAAAATATGTTGATAAAGATAGTGTAGTTTTTGATATAGGAACAGGATCAGGAATATTATCTATTTCTGCTTCAAAATTAGGAGCAGAAAAGGTCATAGCTGTAGATTTGGATCCTGTAGCAGTAGACTCTGCTAAAAAGAATGTGTCATACAATCACATAGATAATGTGGAAGTTCTTTATGGGGATTTAATGGAGGTTGTTGAAGGAAAAGCAGATATAGTAGTAGCAAATATCATAGCTGACGTTATAATATTTTTAGCAGAAGGTGTTAAAGAATTTATAAAGAGAGATGGATACTTTATTTCTTCAGGAATAATTTTATCAAGACAGGAAGATGTTATTAATAAATTAAAATCTTGCGGATTTGAAATTTTAGAAGTAATTAATGATGGTGAATGGGCTTGTATAGTATCAAAAGCGTAATTCAAAGGGAGAAGATATAAATGCATAAGTTTTTTGTATCTAAGGATAACATAGTAGGAAATAAATGCACCATTGAAGGTGATGATGTTAAACATATATATAAAGTTTTAAGACTTAAAGAGGGTGAAAAAGTTAATATTAATAACTGTGAAGGTAAAGAGTATATAGGGGAGCTTATTGATATTAATAAAAAAGAGGTTGTTGTTAATATTCTTGAAGAGGTGGAGCTAAACAATGAAAGTAATATTAAAGTTCATCTTTTTCAAGGAATGCCCAAATCTACAAAAATGGATTTAATTGTTCAAAAAAATACTGAGCTTGGAATTAGGAGCATAACTCCAATAATTACAGAAAGAGTTGTAGTTAAAAATGATTTAGAGTTTAAGAAGGTAGATAGATGGAATAGAATAGCTCTTGAAGCTTGTAAGCAAAGTAAAAGAAGTTTAATACCTAATATAAACATACCTATGGAGTTTGAAGAGCTTCTAATAAAATTAAAAGATATGGATTTAATTGTAGTTCCTTATGAAAATAAGGAAGGGGACGGAATTAAAAAATTAATCAGCAATTTAACAAATACTCAAATTGAAAATATAGCTATTATTATAGGTCCAGAAGGAGGCTTCGAGGAAGAAGAAATTTTAAAACTTGAAGAATTAGAAGCGCATATTGTGACCTTAGGACCAAGAATCTTAAGAACTGAAACGGCAGGTTTTGTAGCCTTGAGCCTTCTTATGTATGAGCTAGGAGATTTAGGAGGAAATATATAATGAAAGTTGCTTTTTCTACATTAGGGTGTAGAGTTAATGTATATGAATCAGAGGCTATGATAGAAAAGTTTATAAAAGATGGATATGAGATAACTAATTTCGAAGAATTTTCAGATGTGTATGTTATAAACACCTGCACTGTAACTAATATGGGAGATAAGAAATCGAGACAAATGATTTCTAGAGCAAGAAGAAAAAATCCTGAGGCTATAATTGCTGTTGTAGGATGTTATTCTCAAATAGCTTCTGACGAAATTGCTAAAATTGAAGGTGTTGATGTAGTTTTAGGCACTAGAAACAAGGGAGATATTGTTTACTATGTAAATAGAGCTAGAGAAGAAAAAAGACAATTTGTAGAAGTAAATGATGTACTTAGAAATAAAAAATTTGAAGAATTAGACATAGAGCAGTATCAAGATAAAACTCGCGCTTTCTTAAAAATACAGGATGGATGTAACAAATTTTGCTCCTATTGTTTAATCCCATTTGCGAGAGGTGCAGTTTGCAGTAAAGACCCTGAAAAATTATTAAAGGAAGTTCATGAGCTTGCTCAAAATGGATTTAAAGAAATAATATTATCTGGAGTACATACAGCGTCTTATGGAGTAGATTTAGAAGGAGATTGGTCTTTAGTAAAAGTATTAGAAGAAATAAATAAGGTAGAAGGAATTGAAAGAATAAGAATAGGTTCTATTGATCCTACATTTTTTTCAGAAGGAGTTATAGAAAAAATAACTACTTTAGAAAAAATGTGTCCTCATTTCCATTTATCACTTCAAAGTGGATGTGATGCTACTTTAAAAAGAATGAATAGACACTACACTACAGAGGATTATAAGATTGTAGTTGAAAATCTTAGAAAATATATAAGTGATGTATCTATAACTACAGATATTATTGCAGGTTTTCCAGGGGAAAGCGAAAGGGATTTTAATGAAACATATAAGTTCTTAAGTGAGATAAAGCTTTCTAAAATGCACATTTTTAAGTATAGTCCAAGAAAAGGTACAAAAGCAGCAGAGATGATGCTACAAGTGGATGGCAATATAAAAGAACAAAGAAGTGAATCACTGATTACTTTAGCAGAAAAATTAGAAAATGAATTTATGAATAAATTTATAGGACGTACAATGAAAGTGCTATATGAGGAAGAAAGTAAAGAGTTAAGTAACCACTATGTGGGCTACACTCCAAATTATATTAAGGTTATTACAAAAAGTGATGAAAATTTACAAGGAAAAATAGTAGAAACTAAACTTAAAGAAATAAATAAAGGATATATTTTAGGTGAAGTATAATATAGGGATACAATGCGAAAATGTAATATATACTCTGAAAAGTAAATTTTCTATGTAAACAGCTTAGTCCATTAAAAATTAAGAATTAATAATGAAGAATGAA
>NZ_DKLM01000086.1:3271-26185 GCF_002455975.1 Clostridium sp. UBA6640 | reverse complement strand
TTATTATGGAAATTAAAATCATGCATAAATTAAATTTTCATTAAGGAGCCCTATAGATTTAATAACAACAAGGCTCATTTATTTCATTATAGTTACATAATTTACTTATAATGAATTTTCTTGAAGGAAAAATATTGTTTTTGTAGAATATTATTTTAGTAAAACAAAAATAATAACGTTATTGTTGTTTATTATCAATTAGATTAAATTGGAGGTGAGAAAATGAGTGATTGTATATTTTGCAAGATAATTAACGGGGAAATACCTTGCAGTAAGGTTTATGAAGATGATAAAGTGCTTGCTTTTAAGGATGTAAACCCAGAAGCACCAATTCATGTACTTGTAATTCCTAAAGTTCATATAGCTAGTATTAATGATTTAAATCACCAAAATTCACATCTTATTTCACATATATTTTTAACAATACAAAATATTGCGAAAGATCTAGGAATAGATGAGGATGGTTATAGAGTTGTAACTAATACAGGAAAAGATGGTGGGCAAACAGTAAATCATATACATTTTCATCTTTTAGCTGGAAGAAGTTTAAAGTGGCCACCAGGTTAAAGAAAAAATAATGAAAATCTTGACAGTAAGTAAAATTATATTGTATAATTAAAAATGTGCTATTTATGCCCCGCATTGGCTACTTTTAATTTAAAAGTTGAATTGAGCTAGCGGAGGGAGGGATAATAATGTCAGAAATCAAAGTTGGAGAAAACGAATCACTAGAGAATGCTTTAAGAAGATTTAAGAAAAAGTGTGCAAGAGCTGGTGTTCTTTCAGAGGTAAGAAAAAGAGAGCACTATGAGAAACCAAGCGTTAAGAAAAAGAAAAAATCAGAAGCTGCAAGAAAGAGAAAATTCAAATAGAATTTTTGGAAGAAGGTAACAGGCTATGTCCCTTAAGGATAGATTACAAGAAGACTGGAAAAATGCCTTAAAAGGAAAAGAAAAATTTAAGGCTTCAGTGATAAGCATGGCAAAAGCTGCTATATTACAAGTAGAAAAAGATAACAAATCAAGTCTTAATGATGATCAAGTCATTGAGGTTTTAGCTAAGGAAGTTAAGCAAAGACGTGATGCTTTGCAAGAATTTGAAAAAGGAAATAGACAAGATTTAGTAGACAGCACTAATGCTGAAATAGATATCTTGCTACAATACCTTCCTCAGCAGTTAACTGAAGATGAAATTCGAGAAATTGTTCGAGAGTCAGCGGAAAAATTGGGCGCAAATAGCATGAAAGATATGGGAAAAGTAATGGCTGCCGTTAGACCAAGTACAAATGGCAGATCAGATGGAAAAATTGTAAGTCAAATAGTTAAAGAATATTTGAATAAATAAGAACTCAGAATTATCTGAGTTCTTTTTGTATATATAAAAATTGAAGCTTAAATATTAATTAAAAAATCGTGACAAAGTTACGATTTTTTTCTTTAAAGTAATTTATTCTAATAAGTAATCATAAAATTTAACATATATACTAGCCTTATAGGGATACAATGTGAAAACTTAAAATATACTTTGGAAAATAAACTTTCTGTAAAAATAGCTTAAATCCTTAGAAATTAAGGATTAATAATTAAAAATGAAAAATTTAGGATGAAATTCACTGTTAGTGAATTTCTAAAATGAAGTTTGCTAAAAAAACTCCAAAGGCTTTGACGGTGGAGTTTTAACCATAATTCTTCATTATTCATTCTTAATTTTTAATTCATTGTAAAAATTTTATTATAGAAATTAAAATCGTGCATAAGCTAAATTTTCATTAAGGAACCCTATATGCTATTTAAACAAGTTTAGGGATATAACATAAAAGAATGGCAAAAAAATATAAGAATGAAAGACTATGGAGGAAATTAATTTTTATTAAAGTTAAAAAGTATCTTTAATAAAAGTCTCCATAAATTCTTCATTCTTAATCTTTAACTAATTATAATTCTTAATCATCAATTGAAATCATTATTTCACTCTCGAGGGCATGCATAAGTTCCACAACAGGAATTATTTTATTTACTTTATATGCATTTTCACCAGCAAAGATTAATGCCTTTTCCATATTACCCTTTGCTGCATTTATTAAAGCTGTGGTTATACAATATGGAGTTTCTTTTGGATCACAAGGAATTAGGCAATTATAGCATTTATCAATCTTTTGCCTTTCATATTCCACTGTTTTAGTGAAACTATTTAATATGGCACGTCCAGGCATTCCTACAGGACTTTTGACGATAGAGATATCTTCTTTACTACTATCTATATAAGCTTTTTTAAAGTTTATATGTGCATCACATTCTTCAGTGGCTACAAATCTAGTACCCATTTGCACTCCGTGAGCACCTAATTTTAGAAATTTTGCAATATCAAATCCATCATAAATTCCACCAGCAGCAATTATAGGAATATTTTTATTATATTTTTCCTCATAAGGTTTAACTACCTCAATTATTTGCGGAACTACACTCTCTAAACTACAGTCTTCTTTTTCTATGTCTTCTTTGTGAAACCCTAAATGTCCTCCTGCTTTAGGACCTTCTACTACAATCATATCAGGGGCTACATTATGTTTTTTATCCCAAATTTTTAATATGACAGAAGCTGCTTTTAGAGAAGATACAATGGGTGCAATCTTTGTTTTATAACCCTTAGCTATTTTAGGAAGAGTAGTAGGAAGTCCAGCACCTGAGATTATTAAATCTACTCCACTTTTTATAGCTTCTAGAGCATATTCTTCATAGTTTTTCATTGCTACCATTAAATTAACCCCTATTATTCCTTTTGGAGCTTTTTCTTTGGCAAGCTTTATATGTTTTCTTAATGCTTTTAAATTTGCTTCAAAAGCATTAGTTTTAAAATCTTCATCATCATATCCTATTTGTGCTGCAGATATAATTCCAATACCCCCACAATTTGCAACAGCAGAAGCTAAATTAGATAGAGATATGCCTATCCCCATTCCCCCTTGAATTATAGGTAATCGTGCTTCTAAATCTCCTATTTTTAATGGTTTTATATCCATTTAATAAAACATCTCCTTTGTTTTGATTATAAAACATTTTGATAATCAAACTAATTTGTAATAATTATAATCTATTATTTAAGTATCATCAACTTATAATTTTTAGGAAACTATTATAATAAAATGAATATAACTGTAAGTAGAAAAAATATTCTCATTGAGTCATGTACTGTATGAATTATAAAATTTAAAAAATATTAATAGTATAAATATTGAAAATAATCTAAAAAAAATGTTATTATAATAAATATTAATAGTTTAGGAGAAATATATGATAATGAAGTGTGTTAATATTTTATCAGGAATAATAATTTTATTATTAGGTTTATATATATCTAAAAGAAAAATAGTTATAAAAGAAAGTTCATTTATTATATTCCTATTCATTTATTCGATTTTTCAAGGGATTTTTAAAATAGAACTACACAATGTAGTTATGTTTATGGCTTCAATAATATTAATTCTTATATTTTATATTTTAGTCATTATATATTATAGAAAAACCTATTCTTTTTTTGGGATGTCTAAGGATGAGGCAACTACAGTTCTAACTAATTTTTTCACAAGGAAAAAATTTAATTATAATATAGCTAAGAATGAAGATAAGTTATCAGTGGACATAGGAGAGAAAACCACCGAAATTGAACTAAAATCTACATCACACATTACATCTATTAATGTAGTTAATATTGAGGATAAAGAAAAATGTGATGAAATAATAAAAGAGCTAAAAAAAGAATTCTATAAAGATAAAAGAAATAAGTTTTCACCAGCGTCAGCAATATTAATGCTACTTGGAGTTATAATAATTTCTCTAGGACTTTTTATATAATAATGTTAGTAATTTTTAAAATATAAACTTAGGCAATTGAGAATTGACTATGAAAAATTGACAATTGAGTTTGAGATTAGTTTTATCCAAACTAATTTCTTTAACTGATTTTAAACTAGCAATGTAGTTGCTAGTTTTTTTATAACAAATTGTTATGCAACTTCTTATGGTCAGAAGAGTTTCTAATAAATGTAGAGTTAAATAGCTATATTTAAAAATATAATAGTATTAAATGATATAAGTTTTTTTAAAATCATATAATTTAGGGATAGAGATAATTTAGGAGGAAGATTGTGATTTTAAAAATTTTAAGTATAGTATTTGGAGTTATAATTGTAGTATTTGGAGTACTTATAAGCGGAAGAAAATTTGTTGTTAAAGAAAGATTGATTAGAAGCTCAATATTTTTTTATATACTGTTTATTGAATCGATATTAAGAACTATTAGAGAAAAGGATGGATTTACGATAATAACAACTATATGTATAGCAGCTATTTTGGTGATATTTGTATTTTATGCAAAAGTTTATACTGTTTATGGATTGCTTAAGGAAGAATTAATTGAAATATTAGCAGACTTTTTTTCACAAAAAAGTATTCCATGGGAACTTGAGGATGATACTTTAATGATAGCTTATGGAGAAAAACGAGTAGATATAAAATTAAGAGAGATATTTAGAAGAACTACAGTTTACTTATCTCAGCTTGAGGGTAATAGTATATGTAATCAAATAATAGATGAAATAAAAAAATATATAAAAGAAAATAAGAAAAATAAATTTTCTTATGAAACAATTATTTATATCATATTAGGAATTTTTCTCATATTTTTAGGAGTAAAACTATAATAATTAACCTCTATAAATATATTATATAGTTATATTTATAGAGGGTTTTTTGCATATAAAGCTTTATCAAAAGTTGTAGAAGTATTCGATTCTATATATTTAACCTCTTTGATAAAGGTTTTAAAAGCAGAACAGCAACATATGCATAAATGGTGAATTTTTCTTGAGATTTACTTTTACTTGTATATAATAATAATATAATTAAGGGCAATAAAGGGGAGAATTTGATGAAACATAAAGGTACTATTTTAATAGAGACTGATAGACTTATCTTGAGAAAGTTTAAAGATACTGATTCAAATGATATGTTTAAAAATTGGGGAAGCGATGCTAATGTAACAAAGTATTTATCTTGGGAAACTCACAAAGATATTAAGGATTCAGAAGATATTATTAATCTATGGATATCTAAATATGAAGATAATAGTGTTTATAATTGGGTAATAGAGTTAAAAGAGATTAACGAGGTAATTGGCAATATATCAATTGTTAAATTAGAAGATATGCATGATGCTTGTGAAATTGGCTATTGCATTTCAAGTAAATATTGGAATAAAGGTATTACAACAGAGGCTTTTAATGCAATAATAAAATACCTATTTGAAGAAGTCGGAGTAAACAGAATTTGTGCGAAACATGACATTAATAATGTAGCTTCTGGAAAAGTAATGCAAAAATGTGGAATGGTTTATGAAGGAACATTAAGAGAAGTTCAAATTAGAAATAATAAGTTTTGTAGTGTAGCAGTTTACTCAATTCTAAAAAAAGAGTGGACTAGCAATGATTAAAATTTCTAAACAAATTATAGTATAGCCCTATAGGGTTATACTATTTTTAGGTTTAAATTCATCGCCATAAATTGGGTAAGTTACAACTTATGAATTTTATATTATAATTGGTAGTGTATAGAAACTTAGAAATTAGTGACCTATTATTATGGAGGGGTTTATTTATGATGAAATATGACCTTGTAATTATTGGTGGAGGACCAAGCGGCATGATGGCGGCAATTGCTGCAAAAGAAAATGGTATTAAAGATATTTTAATTATAGATAGAGAAATAGAACTTGGGGGAATGTTAATAAATTGTATTCATAGTGGGTTTAGAAGTAAATATATAGAAGGAGATTTAACGGCACCAGAGTATATTCAAAGCCTAGTTAATAAACTGATAGAATATGAAATAGAATATAAAACTTCAACAGATGTTATAAGTTTACATATAAATAAAACCATAGTAGCAGTAAATGAAGAAGGAATTTTAGAAATTTCTTCGAAGGCAATAATATTAGCTACGGGATGTAGAGAAAGGCCATTAGGATATAAAAACATATTAAGTCATAGATGTTCAGGTATAATTACTTCTTTATCAACATTAAAGTTAATTAATAGAGCAGGGATAATGCCAGGTAAAGAAGTGTTAGTTTTAGGTTCAGGGGATCCAGCATTATTTGCAACAAGAAGCCTAATACTAGAAGGAGCAAAGATTAAAGGGATTATTGAGACCACAGATGGACTAAGTGCAATTAGTGAAGAAGTGAAAACCTTTATTAAGGACTTTAATATACCTGTTATGTTAAAGTCTAGAGTAACTAATGTTTTTGGTAAAGCAAGAGTTGAAGGAGTAAATATAGGGCTTTTAGATGAGAATGACAAAGTTATTCCTAATAGCAAAAGTTACATAAGCTGTGATACTTTAGTTTTATCTATTTACCTTCACCCAGAAAATGCTCTAGCATTAAAAGCAGGTATAAATATAGATTCAGAAAGCTCAGAAATGATTTTAAAAGATAATATGGAAACTTCAATAGAGGGAATATTTGCTTGTGGTACTGTAGTTAAAGGATATGAACAAATAAATAAAATAGAAATAGAAAGTGAACTAGTAGGAAAATATGCAGCAGAATACT
Organism: Clostridium sp. UBA6640; assembly: GCF_002455975.1. GTDB lineage: Bacteria > Bacillota > Clostridia > Clostridiales > Clostridiaceae > Clostridium_J. The sequence goes on along the minus strand of NZ_DKLM01000086.1, from coordinate 19,576 downwards.
TAGGCAATTGAGAATTGACTATTGACAATGGACAATTATGGAGATTTCTCAGTTATCACTGAGAAATTTTGAATTTATTATGTAGCGGCGAACAGTGTTCGCCACAGAATAGCTAGCGATATAATCGCTAGCAAAAAGTCCGTTCAAAGAAATTATTTTGCTAAAAAATAATTTCCACCTTAATTGTCAATTGTCCATTCTCAATCCTCAATTGTATAAGTTGTGTTATAATATATTAAATAAAATTTATAAAGGACTATAAAAATGAACAATAAAACTAGTATTATAAACTTTTGTAAATCTTTAGGCTTTACAACTGTTGGGTTTACAACATGTAGAGTTTTTTCTGAATTAGAAAATTATTATTCTTATAGGAAAGAAAAAGGATTTCAGATAGAATTTGAAGAAGATGATATAGAAAAAAGAATAAATCCGTTTTTATTGATGGAAGATGGAAAAACTATAATATCAATAGCATTTCCATATTTACATGACGAAAATCGAAAAGTTAAATATTTTTCAAAATATACTTTAGGTGAAGATTATCATGCAGTAGTAAAAAGATATCTACAGAGAATATGTGGATATATTGAGAGTTTAGGTGGAAAAGCTATAGGATTTGTGGATAATAATCCACTTCCAGAAAGATATATTGCATATCTTTGCGGTATTGGATTCGTAGGAAAAAACAATACATTTATCACTAAAGAATATGGTTCTTATGTATTTCTCGGAGAAATAATAACAGATTTACCATTAGAAATTGATAGTCCTATAAAAGAGGGTTGTGGAAAATGCCAATTATGTTTAAATGTTTGTCCTACTAACACTCTTAAAGAGCAAGTAAAGGATAATGATTTTAATAAATGTTTATCCTATATGACTCAAAAGAAGCATATAGATGAATATTGGTTTGATAAGTTTAAAGGTAAGATTTTTGGATGCGATATTTGCCAAGATATATGTCCTTATAATAAAAAAGCTAAATTTTCACAGATAGAAGAGTTTAAAGCTTTTGATTTTATGAAAGAAGATGAGCTTATAGATATAATTAATATGAATAATACTACTTTTAAAGAGAAATATCAAAAATGTAGTTGTGGATGGAGAGGCAAAAATATTCTAATAAGAAATAGCCTTATTAATTATAATAATATAAAGCATGAAGATAAAGATAATATAATTAAGAATATAAATTCCCCATATATAAGGGAATATTATGATAAACTTTTTAAAAATAAAACTTAAACAATTATAAATTTATACAGGTTTTATAAGTTGAAGATTATAATAGAATTTTAAAATGTAGAGGTGGATAAAGAATGGATTTAGCTGCTAAATTTCGTTTGATAGAAAAGCTTCCAAAAAGCTTAGGAGATAAATTAATACAATCAGCTATTTATAGATATTATAAAAAATATGCAAATGTTAAAATTACGGGATACGAAAATATAGAAAGTCTAGAAGGGCCAATTATATTTATATCTAATCATTTAAGCAATGCAGATGGCTTAGTTTTAAATACAATTCTTGAAAAGAAAAAGCCTATATTTGTAGCTGGAGAAAAGCTAAGTGAAAATTCTTTTACTAAAATGGGAATAAGAGTTGTTGAAACTATAACTATAAAGCCGAATTCTGCTGATAAAGAGGCTATTGCAAAGATAATTAAAAACTTAAAAGAAGGAAGAAATATAGTTATCTTTCCAGAAGGGACAAGAAGTAGAACTGGTAGCATGATAGAAGCTAAAAAAGGGCTTCTTTTAATAGCAAAAATGTCTAAAGCTACTATAGTACCAATAGGATTATGTGGAACAGAGAATTTTATGCCAATAAATGATAATGATATGGGAAAAGAAAGCTTTAAAAAAGCAGATATATTTATTAATATAGGATTACCGGTGGAAATAGTAGAAAAGCAAAAAGATGAGGATAAAAATAGTTATAGTAATAGAGCATTAAAAGAGCTTATGCTTTCAATTGCAAAATTAATACCAGAAAAGTATAGAGGAGTTTACTCTCTAGAAGAAAATAACGATGAAATTTCTAATAGCCAGAAAAGTGAATAATTATATAAGAAAAAATCTATATCTAATAAGGTATAGATTTTTTATTGTATAATTATTATTGTTCTTTAATAGAATAAACTAGTAGAAAGATTCTTATGTGAATTTAGTTAATTTGTTTTTAATATAAGCTAAATATATAAGATGAAAATATTGTCTTAAAATAAATAGTTAAAATGACAAATTTAAAATGTAAACGATTATAAAATCATGTATTATCTTCGATTAAAGAAGAAATTTGTACTTAAAGTGCATATATTTTCAATTAAAAGTAAAATAATATTTGTATAGTTAAAATTAAATAAACTTTTGATATAATAATATGTAAAGTTATTGAAATACTACTACTTAATTGAAGGTTATTATGTAATTAGTATTAAAAAATGAAATTTTTTTCAAATTTCAAGCAGGAGTTATGCAAAAAATGTAGAATAGGGAATAATACATAATTAATAAAGTGATAATAATTATTTATTAATATTACTTATAAAAGTTTAATAAATTTAAAATATTTTTAAAACGTAATATACGGAGGTATAGACATGGGAAGTAAATCATTGGAAAAATTCTTAAAAGACAATTTACAAGACCTTAGAGATAAAGGCTTATATAATGAAATTAATATTATAAATGGAGCAAATGGTCCAATTATAAATATTGATGGAAAAGAACTTATAAACCTTTCATCAAATAACTACCTAGGACTTGCTACTCATCCAAGAATGATTGAAGCTACAATTGAAGCTACTAAAAAATACGGAGCAGGAGCAGGAGCAGTTAGAACGATTAATGGAACATTAGATATACACTCAGAACTTGAAAAAAGATTAGCAGGGTTTAAACATACTGAAGCTGCAATAGCTTTCCAATCTGGATTTAACTGTAATATGGCTGCAATTTCAGCAGTTATGGGTAAAAAAGATGCTATACTTTCAGATGCATTAAACCATGCATCAATTATAGATGGATGTAGATTATCAGGAGCAAAAATTATAAGAGTTGAACATTCTGATATGGACGATTTAAGAGCGAAAGCTAAAGAAGCCAAAGAATCAGGATTATATGAAAAAATAATGGTTATAACTGATGGTGTGTTCTCTATGGATGGAGATATAGCTAAACTTCCTGAAATAGTGGAAATAGCTGAAGAATTTGACTTAATTACATACGTTGATGATGCACACGGTTCAGGAGTATTAGGAAAAGGAGCAGGAACTGTTAAGCATTTTGGATTATCAGATAAGATAGACTTCCAAATAGGTACGTTATCTAAAGCTATTGGTGTAGTTGGAGGATATGTTGCTGGTTCTAAAGATTTAATTGATTGGTTAAAAGTTAGAGGTAGACCATTCCTATTCTCAACTGCATTGACACCAGGAGCAGCAGGTGCTTGTATAGAAGCTATAAAAATATTAACTGAAAGCACAGAACTTCATGATAAGCTATGGGAAAATGGAAATTATTTAAAGAAAGGCTTAAAAGAATTAGGCTTTAATATAGGAAATAGTGAAACTCCAATTACTCCATGTATAATAGGAGAAGCTGATAAGGCTCAAGAATTCAGCAAGAAGTTATATGAAGAAGGAGTATATGCAAAATCTATTGTATTCCCAACAGTTCCAATGGGTACAGCAAGAGTTAGAAATATGCCTTCAGCAGCTCATACTAAGGAAATGTTAGATCAGGCTATTAAAGCATATGAAAAAGTAGGAAAAGAAATGGGAATAATCTAGAAGATAACGCTTGGGAGGATAGTAATTATGAAAAAGATATTAGTTACAGGTTGTTTAGGACAAATTGGTACGGAATTAGTAGCAAAATTAAGAGAAGTTTATGGACGTGATAATGTTGTTGCTACAGATATAAGAAAACCAGAAGGAAACCCTATAGTTGAGGGCGGAGTATTTGAAATATTAGATGTTACTGATAGAAGTGCAATGCTTGAAATAGCTAAGAAATATGAAGTTGACTCAATAATTCACTTAGCTGCATTACTTTCAGCAGTAGCTGAAGCTAAACCTCAATTAGCTTGGGATATAAATATGGGTGGACTTGTTAATGCTTTAGAAGTTGCAAGAGAACTAAATTGCAAATTTTTCACGCCAAGTTCAATAGGAGCTTTTGGTCCAGATACTCCAAAGGTAAATACTCCACAGGATACAATTCAAAGACCAAAAACTATGTATGGTGTGACAAAGGTTTCTGGAGAGTTATTATGTGATTACTATCATACTAAATTTGGAGTAGATACAAGAGGAGTAAGATTCCCAGGTCTTATATCTTATGTAGCACCTCCAGGTGGCGGAACAACAGATTATGCTGTTGATATTTATTATGAAGCATTAAAAAGTGGAAAATATACTTCATACATTGATAAGGGAACTTATATGGATATGATGTATATGCCAGATGCTATAAATGCAATAATAACATTAATGGAAGCTGATCCATCAAAGTTAAAGCATAGAAATGCTTTTAATATAACAGCAATGAGCTTTGAACCAGAACAAATTGCAGCTGTAATTAAAAAGCATATACCAGAATTTGAGATTAGCTATGAGCCAGATCCAGTAAGACAAGGAATAGCTAATACTTGGCCAGACTCAATTGACCCAACAGCTGCTAAAGAAGAATGGGGATTTAAAGCTGAATATGATTTAGATAAAATGACAGCTGACATGCTACAAAAATTAAGAGAAAAAGGCATAGGAAATAAATAATAAATTATAATATAAAAAACTAGCAATGCATTGCTAGTTTTTTATTATTCCACCCCTGGGGAACAGTAGTGAAACCCGTTAGGGTTCCCCTGGGGTGCAGTATAGTTCGGAACTGAAATTATTGAACTTAAACTAATATTATGGAGATAAACAATATAATTAAAGTATCTTTTACAAAATAATTTCTCTAATGTATTTCTAATTAGCAATGCAATTGCTAATTATTGTAGGGGCGAACAGTGTTCGCCAGCTTTTTTTATGTTTCTTATAATTTAATATTAGTGCAATAATATGTGGCGAACACTGTTCTCCGCTACAATTAATCAATTGAAAATTTCTCAGTTCCTGCTGAGAAATATCTACAATTGTGAATTCTGCATTGTGAATTGTGAATTAAATAAAGTTGTCAACTTCCAATTATTCAAGTAATATTTTGTAAATTATGTTAAAATAAATATAATCATCAATTTAGGGGGAGCTAGTATAGAAGAGGCATGGGGGTTTAGCCTCTTAATGGGGCTTAATATTTTTAAGGAGGCTTTTCTTATAGTTCTAATGTTTAAAATTATTAAAGTTCTAAATATTTATATCAATAAAAACAAAGAAGATAAGGGGGAAAAAAATGAAAAATATTGATTATATTAATGGGGGTATAGAGCTTTTAGATTCAATAAAGCCATTATGGGAGAAACTAAATAATTATCATAGGGGAAATTCTAATAATTTTTCTCATAATTATGAAAGATTTACTTTTGAGCTTAGGAAAGAGAAATTTTGTAATAAAGACTTAAAGGTAAATATAGATTTAGTTAAAGATTTAGATAGAGAAACATATATAGGTTATTGTATAAGTACAATAAATTTAGACTTAGTTGGTGAAGTTGATTCTCTTTACCTAGAAAAAGAATACAGAGGGCAGGGTATAGGTGAAGAATTAATGGAAAGAGCATTAACTTATCTTAATGATAATAATTCAAAGAAAAAAATAATAGGTGTAGCTGAGGGGAATGAAGAGGTATTAAACTTTTATAGAAAATTTAAATTTTATAAAAGAACTATAATTCTTGAAGAGATTATATAGAAAAATCAAAAAGACTTACTAGAAATTTTTCTAGTAAGTCTTTTTGATAATTGCAATTAAGGAATATTCTTAAATTTTTTATTAATAAGAATATGTTATGTCTGCGTTATATTTGGAGTTTTCTTATCGTATTCATTAATTAGTTTGCCTAATTACTAATTTTTTATTCATATTATTGAAAAATTTTAAGAACAAATTTCAAAAATAAGACAACTAATAAAAGATATATAAGTTTTTTAATGAAGTATAATATAAAATTCTCTTTATTATGTATTGTTAATTCAAAAGTTGTGTATTATAAGTTAAAGTTGATATAATATATTAAGAAATAGTAGATATCTTCAAAAAATAACTAGTCAGTATATTAGTCTATTTTTAGCCATATTGCATTAGAATAATTCACTCATAGCTAAACTATAGGTGGGATATGTTTCCTTGTCTAAGGTAAAATAGATGTTGTATCTTTGACTTATTATTTTATTTCAGATATCTTATTAAACTTAAGAAATTGGGTGATATGATGAACAAAGAAAATAGAGGTAAAGTTTTAGATATATTAAGTAAAGTGTATGGAGGAACAAAATGCGGACTTGATTTTACTACGCCTTTTGAACTTTTAATATCAACTATTCTATCAGCACAATGTACTGATGAAAGAGTGAATAAAGTTACTAAAGAGTTATATAAAGAATATAATACTCCAGAAGCTATGGTTACTTTAACAGAAGAAGAACTAGGGGAAAAAGTAAGAAGTTGCGGCTTTTATAGAAATAAGAGCAAAAATATTTTAGGATGCTGTAGAATGCTTTTAGAAAAGCATGGAGGAGAAGTACCTAAAACCATGGAGGAACTTATAGAGCTTCCAGGTGTGGGAAGAAAAACTGCTAATGTAGTATTATCCAATGCCTTTGGAGTTCCTTCAATAGCTGTTGATACCCATGTATTTAGACTTTCAAATAGAATTGGAATTGCAAAAGGAAAGAATGTAGATGAGGTAGAACAAAAACTCATGAAAAATATACCTAAGGAAATGTGGAGTGATTCTCACCATTACTTAATATGGCATGGAAGAAAAATCTGCAATGCTCGTAAACCAAAATGTGAAGAATGTCCAATAGTTCAACATTGTGAATATTTTAATGGAAAAAGTTAATCAATGCACATTTCACAATTCACAATTAAGGAGGAAATTATTTTTAGACAAAATAATTTCTTTGAACAGATTTTTTTGACTAGCAATTTTATATTGCTAGTTTTTTTATTTTCCGCAATTGCTCATTGAATAAAGTTTGTTGCTTTTGTGTACAAGATAAAGAGTTAAAGGAATTAAATGATAAAAATGGAATATTATATATGGAGGCTTTATAAAATTTTGTAAATAATTAAAAAGGGGGTATAAGTGTGTTACCTTTAAATGCAATATTTTGGGGATTTATCTTATTGCTTAATATTCCAGTTAAAGTTTTGGATAAGTTTAATCTTGTTACAACTTTTATTGGATACGTATTAATAATTTATGGATGTTACAATTTAAAGGATAAAAATAAGCATTTTAAAAATGCAGCAATCTCTTATAGTACTATATTGGGATTAAGTATTATAACATTGTTTGTTTCATTTAAGATATCAATTCCAGAAATTATAGAACCTGAAAAAGAGATTATTCATATGCTAAAGAATGCTTGGCCATACGTGATAGTTGAAGCGATGTTAGGTATTATAATCTTATTTGGTGTGTATTCTATATGTGTTGGAATTTCTAAAATGTATGAAGAGAAAGATAAGAACTTCTGGGCTGTAAAAATTAAAAAACTATGGAAGGGCTTTAGAGATTCTATTATCGTATCTTTAATATTATATAGTATAATATTAATATGGTCTGTAGTTGAGGCGCTTTCTCCAGCATCTGGATTTAACTTTACTTTGCATAGGTTATATATTTTTAGTATTATACTTATACTGATAGTATTAATAGTTGTACTTATAAATTATATAAGAATAATAATAGAAATTAGATATGCCCATGGGATGTTGGAGAAAGATATGGAAGTTGTAGATCAATACGGAAAAAAATATTAATTTATAAAATTATTTATTATAAAAAAATCGTGACTAAAAGCCACGATTTTTTTATAGTATTATATCTAGTAAATTTTTTTCAATTAAGTTATTATACTTTCCATTTCTATATTCACCATAGATTGCTTTTCTTTCTTCTTGTGATAATCCTACCATCTTTTCTTGAAGCTCCTTTGGAGTTTCGACATATGCACCTTTAGGATTCATCTCTTCATCAAAAGTTATAATAGTTGGGATCGATTTACTTCCTACTGCTTCTTCCAAGAAGTCTTCAAAGCCAGTTCTTGGCATATAATGAATTTTTAAGTTAGAGTTTTCTTCACTTAATTTTTGTATAAATGGAATTGTAACTATACAATCTGGGCAAAAGCCTTCAGTAAACACAGTAGCATGAATAATTTTATCTAATTTTTTAATTTCTTCCTTAGCATCTTTTGATAAGTCAGTATTATTATAAGCTTTATCTTGAATATCTCCGTACTTTTCTTGGGATTTCTTTAAATAGGAATCAAAGCTTAAACCTTTTGATAAATCAATCATTTTTTAACCCTCCCTTTATGTGATGATAATATTATTATATCAAGAAAACTTGAAAAATTATACATAAGCTAAAATAATTCATAATGCACATTTCACAATTCACAATTAAGGAGGAAATTATTTTTTTGCAAAATAATTTCTTTAACTGATCTTTTGTAGCGGCGAACAGTGTTCGCCATTTTTCTTTTTTACATATCATAATTTAATATTAATATAAAAAATATTATGGAGAACACTGTTCTCCGCTACAGTTAGTCAATTTTAAATTTATCAGTAGTAGCTGAGAAATATCCATAATTGTGAATTGTGCACTGTGAATTTTGAATTGAATTGAGGTGAATTTAGGAAAGTGATATAATAAAATAAATATTGCAAATATTTATAAAAAAAGGTAGGGATAATAATGTCAAAACTTATAGAGAGATTTTTAGATTATATAAAATATGATACTAAAAGTGATGAAGATTCAAATACATTGCCTAGTACAGAAGGACAATTGGTCTTTGGAAAAATTCTTTTAGAAGAATTACAATCAATAGGTATGGCTGATGTAACGATGGATGATAAAGGTTTCGTTACGGCAACATTACCATCAAATATAGATAAGAAAGTACCAACAATAGGTTTTTTAGCTCATATGGATACAGCGCCAGATTATTCTGGTACAAATGTTAATCCACAGATAATTAAAAATTATGATGGTGGAGATATAAAATTAAATGAGAACACAATTTTATCAACAAAAGATTTTCCAGAAATTAAAAATTATATAGACAAAACATTAATTACAACAGATGGTACCACTTTATTAGGTGGAGACGATAAGGCAGGTATAGCTGAAATAATGACAGCTATGGAATATTTAATAAATCATCCAGAAATAAAACATGGAACTATAAAAGTTGCTTTCACTCCAGATGAAGAAGTAGGAACAGGATGCAATAATTTTAATGTTGAAAAATTTAATTCTGACTTTGCCTATACATTAGATGGAGGAGAAATTGGAGAAATTCAATATGAAACTTTTAATGCTGCTAGCGCTGAAGTTAAATTCCATGGTAGAAATGTTCATCCAGGTTCAGCAAAAGGAAAAATGATACATGCTAGCTTAATAGCTATGGAATATATAAATAAACTTCCTGAAAATGAAAGACCAGAAACTACAGAAGGATATGAAGGCTTTTATATGCTTGACGAAGTCCATGGGGAAGTAGAAGAAGCAAAGGCATCTTTCTTAATACGAGATTTTCACATGGATAAATTTGAATCTAGAAAAAGCTATATGAAAGAAATAGCTTCACAGCTAAATAAAAAATATGGTGAAGGAACTGTTGAGATAAATATAAGTGATACTTATTATAATATGAGAGAAAAAATTGAAGCTGAAATGCACATAGTTGAAACTGTAATAGAAGCTATGAAGCAATTAAATATAGAACCACTTGTAATACCTGTAAGGGGTGGTACAGATGGATCAAAGCTTTCTTATATGGGATTACCAACTCCAAATATATTTACTGGTGGACATAACTTCCATGGTAAATTTGAATACATTGTAATTGAATCAATGGAAAAAGCAGTTGAAGTAATATTAAAAATTATAGATATTTATGCAAATAAATAAAACAGTTTAAACAATGCACAATGCACAGTTCACAATTCACAATTAAGGTGGAAATTATTTTTTAGCAAAATAATTTCTTTAAACGGATTTTTTTGACTAGCAATCTTATTGCTAGTTTTTTTATTGTAGCGGCGAACAGTGTTCGCCATTTTTTTATACAAAGTTACTTTGTATAAAAAAAGAATCAATTCTAAATTTATCAGCCCCTGCTGAGAAATATCCATAAATCCTTCATTCTTCATCCTTCATTCTTAATCAATAAGTTGTGAATTAAGCTCATAATGATAAAAAATCTTCTTTAAAATTATTAAAAAAGTTAATTATATTTAATTTTATTAAAAATAAAATTTTTATAATGACACAGAATTGACATTATACAGACACAAAACAAACATATAACTATATTAACATCTAGTTATAACATTAATGAGAGGGGATTGTATATTATGAATGAGTTTAATGATTCTAACAATACAACTAATAAAGAAGTAGGAAAAACATATATATATGATGCGAAGTTTACAGTAGAAAATCCTAAAAAACAAAGAAAGAATAAAAAAGCTGGTAGTTTTATAGCAATAGCACTTATTTGTTCATTACTTGGAGGGACTGTAGGAGGTACAGCTACTTACGCTGTAATAAATAATAATAATAAGAATACAGTTTCTAATAAAGAAACAGTTACTAATACTTCTACCACAGTAGGCAATACATCATCTATGAATATACCGGAAATTGCTAAAAAAGCTTCGCCAGCAGTTGTGGGAGTTGCTACAAAATCTATAAATCAGAGCTCACTTACATGGCAATCTGAATTGCAAGAAGGAATTGGATCAGGATTTATATTTAATGAGGAAGGATATATATTAACTAATTATCATGTTATTGAAGGTGCTTCTGAAGTTAAAGTAATATTATATGATGGCAAAGAAGTTACAGCTAAGGTTGTAAATTATCAAGAAGATGCAGATTTAGCTGTTGTTAAAATAACAGAAGAAGTTGAATTGCCAGGAGTATTAGAAATTGGTAACTCAGATGAACTACAAGTTGGAGAACAGGTAGTAGCAATAGGAAATCCATTAGGAAAAGAATTTTCTGGTTCTGTAACAACGGGTATTGTAAGTGCTTTAAATAGAGAGATACAATTTGAAGGTGGAAAGACATTAAAATTAATACAAACTGATACTGCTATAAATCCAGGAAATAGTGGAGGACCATTACTTAATTCTAAGGGACAAGTAATTGGAATAAATACTGCTAAAATTGGTAAGCAGGGAGTTGAAGGTTTAGGATTTTCAATACCAATAAATGAAGCATCTAATAAACTTGATAATTTATTAAAACCAATATTAAAGCTAGGTATTGTTGCCTTAAACCTTAATGAAGAAACAGCAAAAGCTAATAATCTACCTGTTGGAATTTATATAGAAAATGTACAAAGCTTGAGTGTAGCTCAAAAAGGAGGACTTCAACCAGGAGATGTAATAGTTAAATTTGACGGTAAAAAGGTAAGCACAGTTGAAGAACTAAATAAAATTAAAGAATCTCATAATGAAGGGGACGTAGTATCTGTAGAACTTGTGAGAAGCGGAAAAACAATGCAAGTCAATTTAACATTAGAATAGATAAAAGTTAAACAATGGAAAATTGACGATGGACAATTGACAATTGACAATTAAGGAGGAAATTAATTCTTCACGAATTAATTTCTTTAATAAACCTTTGTAGCGGCGAACAGTGTTCGCCATTTTTCTTTTGCATATATCATAATTTAATATCAATATAAAAAATATTATGGAGAACACTGTTCTCCGCTACAGTTAGTAAATTCTAAATTTCTCAGCCTTTGCTGAGAAATATCCACAATTGTCCATTGTCAATTTTCCATCCTCCATTGTAGAAGGGTGGTTTACATAAATTCTTATTCCTCGTTATTAATTAATAGGTATTATCTTTAATTAACATAGAGATAATACTATTAGAATAATGTTTTGAACAACACTTTTATTACAATATAGGGGGAAAGATGTCATAAAAGTTTAAAGTTTTTTATAATGACATTGAAATGTCATTATACAGACACAAAATTGACATATAACTATACTAATATTTAGTTACAGGGTTGAGATAAGGAGGTTACATACTATGAGTGAGTTTAATAATTCTAATGACTCAGATAATGAAGTGGAAAAAACATATATATATGATACTAGTTTTACAGTAGAAAAACCTGTAAAACAAAAAAAGAATAGGAAGTTTGGTGCTTATATAGCTATAGCTCTTATTTGCTCACTCTTAGGTGGAGCAGTAGGAGGTACTATAACTTACAGCATAATAAATAATAGCAATAATAAAAATATATCTTCTAAGCCACAAACAAATAATGATACCTCTGTGCCATTGACTAATACAAGCTCAATGAACATACCGGAGATTGCTAAGAGAGTTTCTCCAGCAGTTGTAGGGGTTGCTACAAAAACTGTAAGTTCGAACTTTTTTGGATGGCAATTTGAACCTCAAGAAGGAATTGGTTCAGGATTTATATTTAACGAAAATGGAGCTGTTTTAACTAACTACCACGTTATTAAAGGAGCTTCAGAAGTTAAAGTAATATTTCATAATGGTAAAGAAGTTTCTGCTAAAGTTGTAAATTATCAAGAAGATGCAGACTTAGCAGTTCTTAAAATAACAGAAAAAGTAGAAATGCCAGGAGTATTAGAGTTTGGTGATTCAGATGCACTAGAAGTTGGAGAGCAGGTTGTAGCTATAGGAAATCCATTAGGGAAAGAATTCTCTGGCTCAGTAACAACAGGTATTATAAGTGCCTTAAACAGGGAAATGAAGTTTGAAGATGGTAAGACATTAAAGTTAATACAAACTGATACCGCTATCAACCCAGGTAATAGTGGCGGACCATTAATTGACTCTAGAGGTCAAGTAATTGGAATAAATACTGCTAAAATAGGTAAGCAGGGAGTTGAAGGTTTAGGCTTCTCAATTCCAATAAATGAAGTGCTTAATAAACTTGATAATTTAACAAAACCAACATTAAAGTTAGGAGTTTCCTGTATAAACCTTAATGAAGAATTAGCAAAGGCTAATAAGCTACCTGTTGGAATTTATATAGAAAAGGTAGAAAGCTTAAGTGTAGCTCAAAAAGGTGGGCTTCAACCAGGAGATGTAATAGTTAAATTTGCTAATAAAAAGGTTAGTACAGTTAAAGAAATAAATAAAATTAAAGACTCTTATAAAGATGGGGACGTAGTACCTGTAGAATTTATAAGAGATGGAAAAACAATGATAGCTAACTTAAAATTAGAATAGATAAGGTATCTAAACTAACTAGTTCAAGATGCCAAAAACCAATTAATTATGCGATTAGTTAACCTTAGGTAATTAATTGACGCTAGTTAATAAATTATCTTTAGGTAATTAATATCTATCCCCCTTTTAATATTAGAATATTAAAAAAACCGAAACACAAAAAACAGTATCCACAACAAGATAGCCTCCTTGTTGTGGATATTGTTTTTTTGTTTCACCTCTGGGGAACAGTAGNNGGTGCAGTATAGTTCGGAACAAAAAACTAGTAAGTTTATGCTAGCATTATGGAGATAAGCAATATAATTAAAGTATTCTTCAATACCGCAGATGTAGTGCAGTATAATTCGGAGCAAAAATTAGTGATATTATACTAATATTATGGAGAGTTTAATCAATTTTTAGATTTTTAAAGTTAAAAAAATAGGGGAGGTTTTCACCTTCCCCTTTTGGATTGTTAGGAATTTATAATATATATATTTATAAGCTGTTTTTAAAAATAAGGTATATCTAATTTAAAATAATACACAATGCATAGTTCACAATTCACAATTAATGAAGAAATTATTTTTAGAAAAATAATTTCTTTCAATGGATTTCTTTAACTAGCAATACAATTGCTAGTTTCTTTCATAAAAAGTTACTGTGTAACTTCAAAAAAGAATCAATTTTAAATTTCTCAGTTATTACTGAGAAATATCTACAACTGTGAATTGTGCATTGTGCATTGTGAATTGTGAATTATTTAAGCTCCTTAATAAGACCTTTTCTATAAGCCATAAGGAGTTTTTCTAAATCATTAATTTGAGTTATTAATTCTTTTCCTATGTCTGTATCTCTTATTCTTTGTCTTGATTTTGTAGTTTCAAGTATTATAGAGGAAGATAATATATCTTTTCCTTCTTCTATCGCTTTTTGTGTAGATTCAAATGGTTCATGTGATACATGCTGTAATCCATAGGAATTATAAATTAATGTATATCCTGCAAGTCCTGTTTCAGGCTGATATGCCTTTGAAAAGCCTCCATCTATAACTAACAATTTACCATTAGCTTTTATAGGGCTTTCTCCCTTAACAGCTTTAACAGGAACATGACCATTTATAATATGAGAGCTAGTTGGATCGAGTCCAAACTCTTCTAATATCTTATTACAAATTTCTTCTTTATCTCTAAATCCAAAATAAGGATCCTTACATTCTTTGTGAGTTGTTGCGTCATTGATAAAATATCTTTCAAAGGTTGCCATTTTATCTTTACCAAATAGAGGAGAATTTTCTCCACACCATAAATACCATAAAAAATCTAAGGCATATTGGTCTGTTTCCGAATTGCCTTTATTAAAATAACCTTCTCTTGCAATTCTATCAGCTATATCTAAATAAGCTTTACCACTATATTGTCTTCCAGCAACTTTACTTTTTCTAAAGTTACCATTTTCATCTAGTGGAATGCAAGCATGATATAAAAGATTTGAGTTATAAGTCAAATATAGACTTCCTTTAGAAAATAGATATCTAGTGTGCCTTTGAAGCTTTTCACTACTTAAAAATGAAGATTTTAGTCTAGAAACTAATTCTTTTTCCTCATCATTAAGTTTATATGGATTTTTAGGATCGATAGTAGGGAAGTGGGTATCGTTAAGCTCATATTCCTTACCATCTACCATTATCGTACCCTTTTCAAAATTAATTTTATCTAAAAGCAATCTATTTTTCATATTAAAGCTTGGTCTTCTTTGCATTATTTCTCCCTCAAGCTTAAATTGAATTATGGAAATTGCTTTATGCATTTGAGACATAAGTTTTAAATCTTTTTCTTTATAATTTCCTGCAGTATCTTTTGGTTTAAAAGATTTACAAGGATCATCTCTGTAAGTGTTCATAGCAAAGGTAGCTAGTGGCAATAAATTAATGCCATAACCTTCTTCTAATGTTTCTAGATTAGCATATCTTGTAGAAATACGAATAGCGTTGGCAATACAACTTTCAGATCCAGCAGCGGCTCCCATCCATAATATGTCATGATTGCCCCATTGAATGTCTATATTATCATATTTCATTACGCTTTCCATTATGATATGAGCACCAGGTCCTCTATCATAAATATCTCCAACTATGTGAAGTCTATCAACTATAAGTTTTTGGATAACATGAGAAATAGCAATAATGAATTCCTTTGCTCTTCCAATTCTTATAATCGTATCTAATATACCATTAAAATAATCTTGTTTATTTGGTCTGATTTGCTGTTCATGTAATAGTTCTTCAATAATATATGCAAAATCAGGTGGTAAAGCTTTTCTGACTTTAGACCTAGTATATTTAGAAGAAACTAATTTACATATCTCTATAAGATGATATAGATTTATTCTATACCAATCATCAAGTTCTTTTTCTTCTTGCATTACAAGCTCAAGCTTTTGTTCAGGGTAATATATTAATGTACATAACTCCTTTTTTTCGCTCTCTCTTAGAGTATTTCCAAAAATATCATTAACTTTTCTTTTAATTACTCCTGAAGCATTTTTTAAAACATGATTAAAAGCTTCATATTCACCATGAATATCTGTAAGGAAGTGCTCCGTTCCTTTTGGTAAGCTCAATATAGCTTGAAGATTTATAATTTCCGTACAAGCATCTGAAATTGTAGGGAACTTGTGAGATAAAAGCTTAAGATACCTTAAATCATCCTCAATTATATCAACACTTATTTCATTTAATGGCAACATGTTAAATCTCCTTTTCTATTGCTTAACTTAATTAATTAACCAACGAACAACTTAATCAATTGACAATGGAGAATTGACGATTGACAATTAAAGAGGAAATTATTTTTAGACAAAATAATTTCTTTAAATTTATTTTTGACTAGCAAT
>NZ_DKLM01000086.1:2812-3247 GCF_002455975.1 Clostridium sp. UBA6640 | reverse complement strand
TCGTCAATTCTCAATTATATAAGCCTGTTCTATCTCCATTAAATAATGTGTTACACTATATATACAATAATATAGCACTTATTTTATATATTATATTATATAACAAAGATTAGATTAGTGCTAACACAAAAATATTAGATTTTTATACATTATTTACAAAAATCTTTAGTAGATATAATATAATGTAAATATATTGTGATATTTTAGAATAATGGTTAAATTTTATGTTACTGGAGCTAATAATTTTATAAATTATTAGATGGTTTTGTAATAAGATGATGATTATTTCAAAATATAAACATTATATATAGGTTTACTGGAGATAATAATTTTAATTAAGGTATTAATAGATAGCGAGTCAATATAGGGATACAATTTGAAAACTTAATATGTACTGTGGAAAATAGGTTTTATATAAAAATAACTTAAATCCTT
>NZ_DKLM01000086.1:784-2747 GCF_002455975.1 Clostridium sp. UBA6640 | reverse complement strand
CATAAGTTAAATTTTTATTAGGGAACCCTATAAAAGTATATGGATATTATATTATGGGAAATAAATTCTCTATAGAAATAGCTTAAATTCTAAGAAATTCATAATTAATAGTTAGTAATGGAGGATTTAGCTGAGGGTTTTAACCATTATTACTCTTATTATATTTGGCCAGTTATTTTATTACGAAGCATAAGGAGGAGAGAGGTATTATGAATAAAATGCTTGAGGTAAAAAAGTGGGCTGTTTTGGGTGCAACAGATGATCAAAGTAAATTTGGATACAAAATATTAAAAAGGTTAGGAGAAAAAGGTTATACAGTATACGGTATAAATCCTAAATATGATGAAATTGAAGGAATGAAAATAGCTTCTTCTGTAGAACAATTACCAGAAAAGGTAGAAGGTATAAGCATAATTGTAAATCCTAAAATTGCATTAAATTCTCTAGAAACCATAAAAGAACATGGAATAAAGAACCTTTGGTTCCAACCAGGTTCCTATAATGATGAAGTAATAAATAAAGCAAAGGAATTAGGATTCAATATAGAAAATAATCAATGTTTATATGTTGAACTTGGAAAACTGTAGAATTAAGAATTAAGTGTGAAGGATGAAGAATTAAGGTTGAAATTNNAACATACAATAGACTTGTTTCATTAGATCAACAGGTGAAAACCGCTGAAGCAAATATTGATGCTCAGCTTCAAAGAAGATCAGATTTAATACCAAATTTGGTGTCTACCGTTCAGGGTTATGCATCGCAAGAAAAGGAAATTTTTACATCAATTGCAGACTCTAGAGCAAAATTATCTGGTGCTCGAACAGTAGAGGAAAGAGCTAATGCAGATGCAGAGCTTTCAAATGCATTATCAAGACTTTTAGTAGTTGTAGAAAATTATCCAGAATTAAAATCAAATCAAAACTTTAAGGATTTAACTATTGCCTTAGAAGGAACAGAAAATAGAATAGCAATTGGAAGAGAAGATTATAATAGAATTGTCTCTGCCTATAATAGTAGAAGAAGAAAATTTCCAACTAACATTGTAGCTTCTATGTTTGGATTTGAGGAAAAACAATTCTATAAAGCAGCTGAAGGTGCTAGAGAAGTTCCAAAAGTTGAGTTTAAGTAAGTGATAATCTATGAGAAGGCTAATTAAAAATAATAAGTTAAAACTTTTAATTTTAAGCTTTTTTTTATTATTTACTTTTATATTCCCTAAAGATATATGGGCAATAAATTTTCCTAAAGTTACAGAATATAAATATGTAAATGACTATGCAGGAATACTAGATAAGAAAAGTGAAGAGCAATTTCTAGCAATAGGAGGAGAAGTTGAAAGAAAAACTTCTGCAGAAATGACTGCTGTAATAATAAAATCTTTAGATGATTATCCTATTGAAGATTATGCTAATAAGCTTTTTAGAACTTGGGGAGTAGGCAAAAAAGATAAAGACAATGGGCTTTTAATACTTGTAGCAGTAGAAGATAGAGAGTGGAGAGTTGAAGTAGGAAGAGGCCTTGAAGGAGCCATACCAGACATATTCTCAAATCGAGTGATGGAAGAGGTTGCAAAACCTAGATTTAGAAATGGAGAATATAGTTTAGGTCTCTTAGAGGCATATAGCACATTTGCTGATGCTATTGCTAAAGAATATGGTGTGACCTTAGAAAAAAATTTAAAAATATCCACTGTCGAAAAAGACACCAATTCTATTTTTGGAAATATAGGTATAGGCATTATAATATTCTTAGTAATAATAGACGTTATGTTTAATAGAGGAAGAATATGTAGAATGTTATTCTATAGCAGCCTTGGAAGAAGAAATGGAAGAGGTGGAAGAGGCGGATCAGGCGGAGGTTTCGGAGGTTCCTCAGGAGGCGGTGGAGGCTTCGGTGGAGGCTCATCCGGTGGCGGAGGTTCATCTGGACGCTGGTAGTTAAATAATTAAGAATTAAGCATGAA
>NZ_DKLM01000086.1:0-688 GCF_002455975.1 Clostridium sp. UBA6640 | reverse complement strand
TCTTCATTCTTCATTTTTAATTTTCAATTACTTAAACTCTACTATTACTTCATAATTAAGTTCTTCAAAGAAGTTCTTTAAGAATTTTTCAGTGGTGGTATTTACTTCGTTTAAAAAACCATTTTTGATTAGTTCTTCTTCTCTCTCTTTTTTAGATTTTAAAATTTCTTCGAATATGTCATTGCTTTGAATAGGGTTAAATATAGAAGTTCTTTCATCAAGTATTGATATATCGTCCTCGTTTATAATATGGTCTAATATAACGGAATTAGGCAAGGTTATAATTAGTTTATTATCTTTTAATGTTATTTCTGATTTATCTAAAATTACTCCAGCCTTTATATATCCATCGTATTTCAAAATAAGAGATTTTTCAGTAAAAGGAATTACTAAATCATTAAATTTAAAATTATCTTTTAGTGATATTATATGAGAATAATTATATTTAACAGTAACGAGTTCTTTAATATCTATTAATTGGTGATATATAAGTTCTTTTTTTACTTCTCTATTATTTTTTATAGATAAATTAATAGAGAAAATTATAACTAAAGCTAAAAGGAAAATAGCAAGTAATGATATTAATTTAGTTTTTAAAGAGATATTTTTTAATCTAATAAAATCACCACCTTTTAGTTATTTATATGTGTCATTATTTAAATAATGCACAACTTAAAACAATGCACAA
>NZ_DKLM01000064.1:12556-15394 GCF_002455975.1 Clostridium sp. UBA6640 | reverse complement strand
AACGTAGTATGTCATCATACTACGTTGTCACGATCATTTGTATAAAATAACATTATTCTCATTAAAACTTCTTAAAATGGCCCTTCTATTGGTATCTTTAAAAGTATAGGATTCCCCGTTGAAAAATGTTCATTTAAAATTATTTCATCTATTTTACTCATATCTTCATAATATGTTAAATTACCTATTATTATAAGCCTATTATTTTAGCAACTTGTTCTATTGAATCTATACTATAATCTGCATTTCCAACATTTTAAATAAGAGCTGGATCAAATATGCAAGAATCTACTCCTGCATTTCTAGCAGCTATAATATCAATGTCTCGATCTCCAATCATTAGTACTTCTTCTTTTTTAAGATTATATTTTTCAATAATATATATGATTGCATCTGGTTTTGGCTTTTTTAAAAAT
Source organism: Clostridium sp. UBA6640 (assembly GCF_002455975.1). Classification (GTDB taxonomy): domain Bacteria; phylum Bacillota; class Clostridia; order Clostridiales; family Clostridiaceae; genus Clostridium_J. Next base: position 14,978 of record NZ_DKLM01000064.1, on the reverse strand, counting down.
TTATTCTCTTCAGTTATAAAATCACAAAAACATTCAAGTAAATCATAGTATTCTAAGTATGCTAATGCAGATTTATCTCTATGCGTAAATAAATAGTTTTTTCTTCCTGAATAATATATCATTCTACAAATATTTTGAACATGTTCATATGGCTTTACCAATTCATAATTAATCTCTTTTTCATATCTACAAAATCGCTTTATCATTTCATCATTTATTTTATATACTTTTTTATAATGATTAATGGCATTAGTTACAGATATTTTCATAGATTCCAAAATATTTTGATAACTCTCTTCTATTCCATCATCTTGCAAAGCTCTTTGGAATGAATTTACCATATATCGGTATGAATCAAAAAGAGTACCATCAAAGTCCCAAATAATATGTTTATACATATTTCTATTCCTCCATATTTCTTTTAAAAGTTGCTCAAGGCAACTACCAATATCTTCAAAATACCTATCATTTTTTCTAGATTATAATACAAAATATTTAACAGAGGATTGTATTATTGTAAATATGATGTTAAGTTTCCTTTTCTTACCTTCCCTCCACTATATAATGTACAGTTAATACTAACTTCATTATATAGTTATTTATTATTGTCCCAAAAATCTTTAACACATATAGCAATAGTGTCTTTATTTTTGACTAAAATATTTGGAAACCAGTGCTTTGGAAAAAGATTTTTATATAATGGCGTATTAAATCTATCATCTATTAATAATATTATACCCCTATCATCATCTGTTCTAATTACCCTTCCTGCTGCTTGAATTACTTTATTCATTCCTGGAAAAGTATAGGCATAGTGAAACCCATTTTTATTTCTATTATTAAAATGCACATTTATTAAATCTCTTTCTAAACAAATTTGAGGTAATCCTACACCTATTATCGCCGTTCCAATAAGTCTATCTCCTTTTAGATCTATACCTTCTGAAAAAACTCCACCTATAACGCAAAATCCAATAACATTATTCTCATCAAAATTTCTTAAAAAGCTTTCTCTATCCATTTCTGTCATGCCATAATTCTGAAGTTTAATATTGAAACAATTATATTTTTTAATAAATCTACTATATATTTCTTCCATATAACTATAGGACGGAAAAAATATTATATAATTACCTGACTTGGATGATACAAAGCTGTAAATATACTCAACTATAGAATCATAGCTATATTTCCTATGTTGATATTTGGTTGAGATTTTATCTGCAACTATTATTTCTCTGTTTTCTAGATTAAAAGGTGACGGTAGAGTTAAATTATAATCTCCTTCACTAGAACCTAACATTTCCTTATAATAATTCATAGGTGAGAATGTTGCAGAAAAGAAAATAGTAGATATAGATTTCCTAGTCACATCTTTGATTAAATTACAAGGATTTATGCAAAATAGTTTCATAATTAAATTATTTCCTAACTTTTCACCATAACAAATATAGTTCTCATCAAAGACTTCACTAATTCTGTAAAAAGCTAATAATTTAAAATATAAATCTAATAATTCATCTCTATAAGGATTTTTATTATTAGATAAGTAAAATTCACAGCCACTTATTAGAACTCTAATATGATTAATAAGGTCATTGGGTTTTTCCTCTAATATATAATAATTCTCTTCTTCACTGTATTTCCTTATTTCTATCATAAATTTATTAATTTTATCTAGAGACTTATATATTGTACTATCTAAGTTTTTAAAGATTTTTTTAAACTCCAATATTTCATCTTTATCTATAGTAGCTGAGTACATTTCTCTTGCTCTATCAAGTAAATTGTGTGCTTCATCTACTAAGAATATATTATTATTTTTGCTTTCATTAAAATAAGTTTTTAATGAAACTTGCATATCGAAAACGTAATTATAATCACATATAATAAAATCACAATAGGATATTAAATCTAAAGAGGCTTCAAAAGGACAAACTTTATATTCTTTACTATATTTCATTATAATTTCTTTATTTATATAAGTTTCATTATTTATTATTTCAAAAATACAATCATTAACCCTATCAAAGTGCCCTTTAGCATATTCACAAAAATCGCTATTACAGGTGCAATTATCTTTAAAGCATAATTTTTCTTTCGCAGTAATTGTTAGTGTTTTTAATTTCAATCCCTTTTCCTTAAGTAAATTAATAGTTTTTTCACCTATAAGTTTTGTACTGCCTTTTGCAGTTAAGTAAAATATTTTATTTCCTAAATCTTCACCCAATATTTTAATAGACGGAAATATTGTGGATATGGTCTTCCCTATTCCGGTAGGTGCTTCTAAATATAAGTTTTTTTTCTGTTTAATAGTTTTATAAACTGTTACTGCAAGCTCTCTTTGATTAGGTCTATATTCATTAAATGGGAATTGTAAACTGTCAATGGAGCTATTTCTTTCCGTAATCCAATTATGCTA
>NZ_DKLM01000064.1:0-12517 GCF_002455975.1 Clostridium sp. UBA6640 | reverse complement strand
TTACGGTTTCATAAAAAAATTCTTCAAGGTCATTAAAACTATACTTTGTGGTAAATTCTTTAATATCATAATTCTCTGTATTAACATACATGACAGTTATATTGATGTCTTTAAGGGCATTGGTAAATGCGTACATATATCCATAGAGCTTAGCTTGTGCACTATGTAGTAGATTTTCATTAGTTATATCAAAGAGCTGTCTTTTAGTACTTTTTATTTCTAATATATTTGTAATTTCCTGGGAAATTATTATTCCATCAATTCTTCCTTCTAAAGTTAATTCAAAATCTTTAACTTTAAAAGTTTCTTTTATAGATACTTCTTTTTCAAACTTTGCATTGTCGTTATCTTCATATTCCTTATCCAATTGTTTTTGAACCTTCTGATGTATTTTTGTGCCTTCTAATGCCCTTCCATGGCTTATATACTCATTAGTTAAATCTCCATATCTATATATGAATTCCACTAAATTTCTAACGGAAATTCTAGCTTGTTTATTCATTTCTATACCTCGTTATAATTAATTAATTAATTTTACTACATGATTTTTATAAAAATAAAGAGAATAAATAATGACCTTTTCTCTAAAATAAAGTAATAAAATCAATTTATTACAGTTTAAAATATTATAACATATTTACTATTAACCTTCCTTTTTATTAATTATGGCAAATTTAATTCTAAATATATATAGGGAAAAAGTTTTATTACACACTCTTTAATAAGATAATTAACCCTTTCTTTATAATCTATAAGATTAGGTGAAATTAAAAAAGGTATATAATTTAAATTTATTCTTCTAAATTATATACCTTCTGATTTTATATTTTATTAGATTTTACAAAATTAGCTTTTGAAATGATCTTTTTAATCATCTTCTCTTAAAATATTTATATTTTTTCCTTGAAGAATTTTGTTCATGTTTCTCATTGAGCACATTTTACCGCACATAGTGCAACTATCTTCATGTTCAGGCATGGATTCACGTCTATATCTTCTAGGTTTTTCTTCATCAATAGCTAGATTGAACATTTCTTCCCAATCCAATGCTTGCCTTGCTTTGCTCATTTTATAATCTATATCTTTTGCACCTTTTACATTTTTAGCTATATCAGCAGCATGAGCAGCTATTTTAGAAGCAATTATCCCCTCTTTCATATCTTCTAAGTTTGGAAGTCTTAAATGCTCTGCTGGAGTTACATAGCATAAAAAGTCTGCGCCATGTGTAGCCGCAATAGCCCCACCAATAGCACTTGTAATGTGATCATATCCTGGTGCTATATCCGTAACTAATGGCCCTAATACATAGAAAGGTGCTCCATGGCAAAGTTTCTTCTCAAGTAACATATTAGCTTCTATTTCGTTAATAGCCATATGACCTGGTCCTTCAATTATAACTTGTACATTTCTCTCCCATGCTCTTAAAGTAAGCTCTCCTAATATCATAAGTTCTTTTATTTGGCAGGCATCAGTAGCATCATTTATAGAGCCTGGTCTGCAAGCATCACCTAAACTTAATGTTAGATCGTATTTTTCACAAATGTCCAGTAATCTATCAAAATGCTCATAAAATGGATTTTCCTTATTATTTAATTCCATCCAAGCAAATAGTAATGATCCACCTCTTGAAACTATATTAGTAAGTCTTTTATTTCGTTTAAAAGTATTTATAGTCTCTCTATTTAAGCCCGCATGGATAGTAACAAAATCTACTCCATCCATAGCATGTTTTTCGACTACATCGAAAAACTCATCTACAGTTATATCTTTAAGCTCTTTATCATAAAATCCCACTACATCATACATTGGAACAGTACCAATCATTGCAGGTGATATATCTATTAATTTTTTTCTAAAATCATAGGTTTTACCATAATTACTTAAATCCATTATAGCTTCTGCCTTCATTTCTAAGGCCATTTTGACTTTTTCAAGTTCCGCTTCAATATTAGCACAATCCTTTGATATACCCAGATTTACGTTAATTTTCGTTCTAAGACCTTGTCCAACACCTTCTGGTGATAAGCTCTTATGATTTTTATTTGCAGGTATTGCTATTTTACCCTCTGCAACTAAAGCTCTTAATTGTTCTATATCTATGTTTTCCTTTTCTGCAATAATCTTCATTTCCTCTGTTATAATATGCTTTTTAGCAGCATCCATTTGAGTTGTGTAATTCATAGTTATCCTCCTCATTTATCTCATTTATTATTTTTCTAATATTATTAACCTTAGTCTTCATACTTTCTGTGCTAACAAGTTCAGAAATCATAGCAAAACAGTTTCCACCACTATTTATTACATCCATTAAATTTTCTTCTTTTATTCCGCCTATTGCAACAAAAGGTAACTTTATATTTTTAGATACCCATTTTAAATATTCTAATCCTTCCGAATATTCCACATCTTTTTTGGTTTCAGTATTAAATATGGGACCTACACCTATATAATCAACTTTTTTCTCTAAAGCTAAAAGAGCTTGATCTTTATTACTAGTTGAAAGCCCAATTGTCATATTAGGTGCAATTTTTTTTGCTTCTAGCGGATCCATATCTTTTTGTCCTATATGTATTCCATCAGCTTGTACCGCTACTGCGATATCAATGTCATCATTAATAATAAAAGTTACATCATGTTTTTTTGTTAATTCTCTAATAATTTTGCATTGGTTTAATTTATAAATTTTATCTTTATTTTTTTCTCTATATTGAATTATTTTAATACCATTTTCAATAAGCTCTTTAGTTAATTGAATATTATCTTTACCATTAGAAAAATCTTCTCCTAAAATAGCATAAATACTGTCTTTAAAATAAAACCTTCTATTTGGATAAGTTTTTTCAAGGTAATAGGATTTAAACCTTAAAGTTTCATACTTTTTACCATATTCATAGTACCCTAATACTTTTAACAATTCCTCAATAGTTCTTAGTCCTTCTTGTATTCTTTTAAAATTAGATTTTATTAATGCTTCAATAGTTTCTTTTTTATCTACAGTGGTTTTTAAAGATATAGCAGCGCCAATATCATTTATTGAATCTCTATAATCTATAAGTTCATCACTGTCAAAAGTTTTTCTTACATCATGTCTTAATTCTCTAAGTTCTTTGGTTTTTATTTCATCATTATAGTAGAATCTACATAGATCCTCTAATACTCTAATTCCCTCAGAAACTCTATTTATATTTGCATCAATAATTCTATATATAGACAAAACATCTCCACCTCCCAAAAATAAATTAAAAAAACAATTTTATCCAAAATAAAAAAGCTTGCCAAAGGCAAGCTTAAAATACATATAAAAGTGCATTTATTCTGCTTCCCTACGGTGGTATTAACCACATCAGGTTCAAGGGTTAGGCAAAATCTGCCCTCTCAGCCATAAGGCACCCCTAGCAATAAGGTTATTTAATTCTTTAATTTCATTATAACAATATTTAATATTTTTGCAACATATATCTAATAATAATCAAATCGTAAATTCAATTATATATTAGGTTTATAAAATTTTTGCATAGCTAATATTTATATATCCTCCACTGTTACCATAATATATAGAATACCAACCATTAGATTTTTTATATAATTTAACTTTATCATTCTTCTTTAATTGTCCAATTACTGAATAATTTATACCAGGTCCACTTCGTACATTTAAAATATCGACAGTGATTTGTGCTATTTTATCTTTAATAGAATAATCATTATCTCCAATATTTTTTACAGGTATAGTTGGAATAGGTTCTTTATTATTATCATCAATATTAGTTAAAGCTTTAAAGATACTTTTAGCTATGGTATATGGTCCAAGTTTCTGCCATAAATTCATATCATTTTTATTATCTACAAATGCGATTTCTGGTAATACGCAAGCCATATTAGTTTCTCTAGGTACATATAAGCTTTCATTTTCCTTTACTCCCCTATTTCTAAACCCTAGACTTGATATGGCATCGGCTACTGCTTTAGCAGAGCTTGAAGCTAGTCCAGAATTAGAAAACACATATACCTCTGTACCATAGCCATTTCCATCAGAGGAATTATGATGCATACATATATGAAGTTTCGATTTATGATTATTGGCTCTATTTACCTCTAGCACTAGCCTATCATTTACAGATAAATCTTCATCATATGGTGTTACATCATATATTGTTAAATTGTATTTGTTACATAGTTTAACAAATTCCTCAGTTATTGATTTATTTAATTCAGCTTCAATCCTATATCCTACAGCACCAAGGTCTGTTTTAGTACAATGTCCTGCAGATATCGTTAGTATATCGCCACTATTTATTAGTGCCATAATATTATCACCTCAATTATATATATGCATATAAAAGGATTATCAATATATGAAGTATAATTTTATTTTTACAACTTTATTTTGTATTAATCAAATTGAAAGCCCAGTGCTATAAGTAAGCATTGGGCTTTCAATTTAAATACAATATAATTTTATATTCTAAGCTTTTAATAGGCTTTCAAAAACTTCTGCTGCATAGTAGGAACTTCTTACTAATGGTCCACTAGCTACAAATTTGAAGCCTAAATCTTTACCGATAGTTTCATACTTTTTAAAAGTATTAGGATGAATATATTCTACAACATTTATATGTTCTTTTGACGGCATTAAATACTGTCCTATAGTTAATATATCGCAGTTTACTTTCTTTAAATCCTTCATTAGCTCTATAACTTCTTCTTCACTTTCACCTAATCCTACCATAAATCCAGATTTGGTTAAAATATTTGGATTAAGCATTTTTACGTTTTGTAAAAGCTCTAGAGATCTTTTATAAATTGCCATAGGGCGAACTTTATTATACAGATTTTTTACAGTTTCAATATTATGATTAATTATTTCAGGATTAGAATTCACTACTGTTTTCAATGCCTCAATGTCGCCTTTAAAATCAGGTATTAACACCTCTGTTGTAACTTTTCTATCTAGCTTTTTAATTTCTTTTACAGTCTTTGCGAAATGATTAGCTCCACCATCAAGTAAATCATCCCTTGTAACTGAAGTAATTACTACATGTTTTAGGTTCATTTCCCTTACAGTTTGTGCTAAATTATATGGCTCCATTAGATCAACTTTTTCTGGGGCATCTTTTGTAACCTTACAAAACTTACAATTTCTAGTACAATTTTTACCCAAAATCATAAATGCCGCTGTACATTTATTATAACATTCTCCATGATTAGGGCATCCTGCTTCTTCACAAACTGTATTTAACTTATACTGGCTTAGCAAAGAACTAACCTTATTGATATTTCTACCACTTTGTAATTTTACCTTTAACCATTCTGGCTTTCTTAAATATGTCATTAACCCACCTCTATTTCATATATTCCCTCTTAACCTTAAGCTATATGCCATAATTACTTATATATAAATTATAACATCAATTTAAAAGAAAAATTTGTAACATTATGGTGAAATAGTATATCTTTTCTTATATTGCATTATATATATATATAGCGTTTATGCATATTAAAACATTTTAAAAGTTTGAAACCTCTTATATTTCAACATTTATATGATTTATTTATCTGAAAGTTGATATATAGATATTTCTTATAGATTAAAAATACCTGCTAAAATATTACACTTTACTATTTATTTATAATATTGTAAAACATCAGAAACAGGTGCTAACAAATATGAAATACGTACTTTATGTATTATCTAAAGGGGAATGCTATGGAATTAATAGCAATAAATTTTATCTAGTGAATTTAATTTAATGGTATTAAGGGAGGAAAGCTATTATAGTCAAAAAGGGTTTGTTAAAAAAATAATTTCATTAACTACACTAGTATTAATTGTTTTGCTGTGTTCTTTCATCAATGTTTCAGCGAAAAATTTAGCAGATGTATCTATTCAAGAATATCCAGCATATGAAGTCATACCTTTAAAAGTAGAGATTCAATTAATAACAGCCTTGATGCACAGAAAAGTCATCAAGGCTGTTATTTTTTATCTATAAAAAGACTATCTATCCCAACGCTACATCAAGAACCATCATAATAAGAAAGCCAGCCATTACTCCTATAGTTCCTGAATGTGAATGCTCTCCTAGGTGAGCTTCAGGTATTAATTCCTCCACTACCACATATATCATAGCACCTGCTGCAAAGGATAAAAGCCAAGGCATAATCCCTTGAATTGAACCAACTAACAATACCCCAACAATTCCAGCTATGGGTTCAACTATGCCTGACAGTGCTCCATATATAAAAGCTTTTGTATTTGATAATCCTTCTTTTTTAAGTGGCAATGATATAGCCGCTCCTTCTGGGAAGTTTTGCAGTGCCATTCCAATTGCAAGAGCTGATGCTGATGCAATGCTAACTGTAGAATGTCCACTTCCTGCAAGTCCAAAAGCAAGCCCAACAGCTAACCCCTCTGGAATATTGTGCAGAGTTACTGCAAATACAAGCATTGTGGTACGTTTTAAAGATGACGGAAGTCCCTCTGGATAATCGCTATCTAAGTGAAGATGCGGTAATAAATTATCAAGTAAAAGTAAAAATAATCCGCCGATAACAAAACCTCCTGCAGCTGGTATCCAACCAATCATTCCTTGTTCTTCTGCCATTTCTATAGAAGGAATAATAAGAGACCATACTGATGCTGCTATCATTACCCCTGCTGCAAAGCCTAAAAATATACGTTGCAGACTTGGCTTTATTTCTCCTCTAAAGAGAAATACCATTGCAGCACCTAAGGCTGTTGCTAAGAAAGTAACTCCTGTACCTATTGCTGCAAGAGCAACTGGACTTAGTGTACTATTTATAAATATATTCATAAGTGTCACCTCCAAGTAAATTCAAAATATAATATAATTATTATTTATAACAAGTTAATATTCTTAGTAATTCTATTAAACTACTACTTACTACTGTAAGTGTATAATCAAATAAATGAAGTTAAATGATACTGATTATCAATTAATATTATATACTCTTAAATAATTTATATCAATATATAATATTAAATTAATTTATATAAAACACAGAAATCTCCCTTTAACAATCTGTTAAATCTAAGAATTATTTTTATATACTTAATAATCATACCTTCTGCATCAAACTTTACAATATAATCTTACTGTAAAGAAGTTTAACTATTTTAATTTTTTTCTAACAGTACTATCAGTAACAAAATATAGTGCTGAAATTGATAACTTCTCAATAAAGCCAAATAAAAAATGAAATATGTAGCAATTCGTTACACATTTCATTTTTATCTCACAGAAAATCTATTTATTTATGACTTGATATATTTTCATTCTTTCATAAACTAATTCTATCTTATAAAGTTCGTAAATACTTTACGTTCCTTATCATTTTCTTCTACATTCTCTTTACCAGCTTCAATAACATTCATAAGCCATGACATATTTTTACCTAAAACTCTCATAATTTGCATTCCTTCTTCATCTTTAGTTGCTTCACCTGGAACTGTACCATAAACTACATTCCAATAATTTGATGTAGGCATTACCATTTCTGAATAGTTAATGTAATTATTTAGTTGATTAAATGCTGGAACTCCTCCAGATCTTCTCACTGCAACTACACTAGCTCCCACTTTATGTCTAAACATTCCTCCATTTGCAGAGGCTACATAAAATGCACGGTCTAAAAATGATTTCATAGTTCCTGCTATAGCTGAGTAGTATACAGGAGATGCCAAAATAATTCCATCTGCATCCTTCATTTTTTGAATCCACTGATTCACTTCATCATTGTCAATAACACACTTTTCATTTCTGTTTCTGCCACATCCGTTACATGCCAAACACCCTTGTATTAGTTTGTTTCCCATGTGAATAATCTCTAATTCTATGTTTTCTTTTTCTAATTCTACACCTACGGCCTTTATTGCTTCATAAGTGTTTCCATTCTTTTTAGGACTTCCATTAAAAGCAATTACTTTCATAATATATACCCCCATACAATTTATATCTTTAATGATGTTATTATATGCCTTCATAACCTAATTAACAAGTACGCACTTTTCTGTTAGTAACCTAGTTTTATGTAGCATTTATTATTATAGACTTTGAGCGTATAAACCTGCAAAACAAAGAATAAATATAAGTCTTTATTTTAAGCATCTAAAAAACAGCAACGTAGTATGTCATCATACTACGTTGGCACAACTATTTATGGTAATTGACTTATTCTGTCCATTTCTAAGAAATTTCCAACAGTATTTCATGTTCCTATGTCTTTAAATTGCACTTTGATTATACTACGTTGTTTTCAGCTGCATGGAATGTACAGACACTTTGAAGGACTCATTTCCAGGCATTGAACCTGAAAGAATCTCTAAGGTTTCAAACCCCATTGCCTCATATAATCGTAAGGCAGGCTCATTTCCGACCAAAACCTCTAACATAAGCGGCCTACAAGTTGTATTTTCAATGGCATATTTAACTAAACTTTTTCCAACACCCTGTCTCATAGCATTAGGATCTATATAAAGCCATGCAATTTCATCTTCTGAATACGCCACGAACCCTACTACACTATCATTTAATTGACCAACTACCACTGTATAATCAAATAATTCCTCATCAATGGCCGCCTGAGCAAGCGGTATAAATGCATCCTTAAGCCCAGCAAATTGAAGCTCTATTTTTCTAGCACAATCATGTATTTCCTCGATACGTGACCAATCTTGAGTTTTATACTCTCTTATAATAATATTTGACATAACAAATACCTCCAATCATCTATAGATAATTTTTAAAAGAGTTTTTAGAGAAAAGCGTTAATATTTATAATAGTGTACAGCATTTACAATTAATTTTCCAATTTTCTATTTTCATTCATACTCCAATGCAATGCTTCTATAGAGGCAATCATTTCTTATATCAAAACTGGAGCACCTATGGTGGCCAATAGATTTTTTATAAATAATAAAATATTTTTATTGTGACGAGCCACATAAACCCTACCCATTTCTATGATAATATTCTGCAATTATCTAGCTTTTCCTTTTATAAGCAATATAGCAACTCTTATTCTAAGACAAGAATTGCCTAAAATTATTGTGATAATAGATAAAAATAGATTTCTTTAATTAAGGATTAAAAAGGAAATTTATATTTTTATTATAAGTTGTAATTTGGTAATAAATTAAATTACAACTTTTTTTATTCTATAGGAAATTATAAAATTTCAAATCTGTGGATAACTTGTTGTAACATTAATATATGAAGGCTAAGACGATAGCCGTTAAAGAGATACTAGTAGAAAAATATGATGGAGAAAAAATTACGTTTTGGTATGAGGATTATGATGACGGACATAAAATACGAGTTACTATGAATGTATTAGAATCCATAGGTAAAATAACTCAACATATATTTCCTAAAGGATTTAAGACAGTGAAGAGTATGATGAAAAATAGAATAGTAATAGGAAGGGAATGTCAGTAATGGCATTCCCTAATTGTGATGCAGATTTTTATTATGCAAGCGAAAAAAAGAGGAGGAACACTCGCATTTTGCAGAAGACGATGTGTGTATTCCTTTCTAAGCATAATTGCCGCAAAGCGTTACTATTAGCAAGTACAAGTTTTAATACACAATCTCAATCACAGCGTAAAGGGTCATTACATTAAGCCAAATATATGCAGAACTACAAAATCTTCTTCCTCTTGTTATTCGTGCTTTGCAAAATCAATAATATTATCGCATTCCTGCGCTACATACCCTTTTAGTCTTGCCAATATCAAGTCGGGAACAATTACCTTATCGCATTTTGGACATCGGCAAGCCGGAACATTCACAGCTTTTTTTGTCAGACTGCTATACTCTTAGTGAAAATCTAAATAAATGCCAGTCATGCGTTTTTTACAGATTCTACATTTCATGTAATCATCCTCTTTTCCGTTTGCGATAAGCAACAACTGAAATTCGATATGAAAGGAATTGGATAATACAACTTGCCAATATGACGCCCACAATCAAAATACTTCTATTAGTTTGCATAAACTCGATTATGCCTGATAGTGCAGGGACAAAAGATGGTATTGCAACTAAAGCCATTACCGCAACAAACGGAATCATAGACCAAACCTTTGCTTTTGTGTAGCCCATCTTGAAGTACAATGGCATTTGTATTCCTGTGATAGTAGAGAAAACTAACAATGACGCGCTGAACCCAAGTATAATTTCGGATAGCTTTAACGCTCTGCTTTGAAACACTACAAAGCTAAAATACATAACGATCACCATGATAAACGATATAAAATAGTTCAGAAAGGTATAAACATATCGCCCAAGCACTATATCTTTCAAACTAACGGAAACTGAACCGTATAAGCAATCAAGGTCGTTCTTTTCCTGGATGGCAAAAATATTAGAGGACATCAACGCCACAAACCATGCGCCAGTGATACACAATATGTTAACAGACGAACCCATGAACCCAAACATCATTACTGCTAACACTAATGATAAATACACGCCAAACTGTGATTTCATTGTGAAAAAATCCAGTTTTATAATCCTCAAAACGCCTGTCATTTCCTTGCACCCCCTTTGCTAATGCCGATAACAATATCATCAATTGTCGCGGTATCAAAGACATAATCCTTATATTGGGCCGCTTCTTTCGCGCCGATAAGTCCTTCAAAGCCCATATTGGTTTTACGCAAACCGATAATGCTTTTTTCAAGCTCAGCCGTTAAATCTCGCGGTCTGCCTTTGATAAGTCGATAACTGCTTAATAAGTCATCCATACTGCCGGTAAAAATCAATTTCCCATGATTTACAAACGTGATGTAATCGGCAACCCGTTCTAAGTCTGTTGTAATGTGAGTGGAGAATAAAACGCTTCTTTCACCATCTTTTATATACTCTTGCAGGATTTCTAAAAACTCGCTACGGGTTACAGGGTCAAGCCCGCTTGTTGGCTCGTCAAGTATCAGCAGTTTCGCGTTATGTGAGAAAGCGCAAGCAAGCATTAGTTTCATTTGCATACCACGCGATAACTCTCTCACCTTTTTTCCTTGTGGCAAATCAAAGCGTTTTACCATTTCGCTGAAAATATCATGTTTCCAATCCTCGTAAAAGATAGATATTGCTTTTTCCGTGTCCTTTACCGTCCAGCTATCCACATAAAATATGCTGTTGAACACAACACCAATATCCTGCTTAATGGCATTTTCACTTTTTACATTGTCTTTGCCGAAGACCAAAATCTCTCCCGCGTCCTTTTCCAACATATTAAGAATAAGCTGTATTGTCGTTGTCTTTCCGGCTCCATTCGGGCCGACAAGTCCCATGATATACCCTTTGGGCAAGGAAAGGCTGATATTATTCAGCTTGAAGCCGGGAAAGCTCTTGCTTACGCCGGTTAATTCTAAATAGTTATTAGTCATTTTTTACCTCCAATAAAAGCCGTAAAAGGCTGATAATTTCATCATCAGTCATGGACACTCTCTGTGCTGCTTGTATCGCATTGTTTAAGTTGTTTTCCACTTCCTTGATAAGTTGCTCACGGATAAGATTAGAACTACTCGACATAACAAAAAAGCCCTTACCTTGTCGACTTGTAATAAATCCTTCCTGTTCAAGCTCATTGTATGCCCGCGTAGTAGTCAGCACACTTATTTTTAAGTCCTTTGCCAACTGCCGAAGCGAGGGGAGAATTTCATCTTCTACCAGTTCCCCTGATAATATTTGAGCCTTTACCTGCTCTTTTATTTGCTCATAAATCGGTAGGCTGGAACTATTCGATATAACAATATTCAAATCATCACTCCTATACTGTACATTTAACTACATATACAGTATAATCAGAAAGATCAGTTTTATCAATAGGTTTTTTTATATTTTTTTAAATTATTCATAAAATCAAAAATTAAAAAGTCCTACCGCTTTCCGGGGTGAGCCGGCGGGCAGTGGGCTTCATAATAAAAAAAGTATAAAAAATACGTTTTAGAGCTTGTTTTTCCACCGTGAATATGTAAGCTGTGAGCCACAGAGAAGTTGAAACATATCTTTAACGGAGGTAAGTATAATGCTAGAGATCTCCGCAATCGTAAAGGAAGTCGAGGAGCTTTTTGACTTATTCAAGGGCTACTTTTACAATGAAGATTTCAACCGTTCGATCATCACCGTATCTCCGGATGGCTGGTGCAGCGTACAGGAGGTATGGAAAGCTGAGAATGAAGTGCACCGGGAGATTAACCTTTGCGCTGAATACCTTTCGAGCGAGAAGACTGAAAACAAAAAAGCACCAGCCGGGGATGATACCTCGACTGGCGCTTTTGTGCTTGTATATAGGGGGGCAAACCCCGGCAAGATTGCCTGGGCCTTTGGCGGACATGCTTTTACTCGGCTTCAATGTCGGAGAGGGTGCAACAATCAATGCTGAAAATGGCAGGGGCGTCGATTTCCGCACAATCCGGCTGGCTGGGCATTTTTCGATAGAACACATAGAACAAAAGGACGAAAGCAGAAAAGTGCCATAATTACAGGCTTTTTTG
>NZ_DKLM01000096.1 GCF_002455975.1 Clostridium sp. UBA6640 | reverse complement strand
AAATAAGAAGCTATCTCAAAATAAAAATTTTGAGATAGCTTCTTATTTTCTATACTCTTTTAACAGAAGCAACAGTATGCATATGGATTTTATTTACCATTCCCCAGCAATAGTAGCATTTCTATGATCTCTATCAAAGTTATTTTTATCAAAATAGTTCCCTCCACTGTAAAAGGTAGGATCTACACTTATCCATCTCTGCTCACCCTCATCATAAAATTCGTTCCAAGAATGATTTACCCACTGTTTTCCATTAAAACCTTCACCTATAACCATTCTCACTTTTATATCATTTGCTCTACACATAGCAACAAAAAGACATGCATAATCAAAGCATACACCTTGCCTAGTGTTAAAAGCTTCAATAGCTCCAGATTTTATGTTCATATTATTGTTTATAACATTTAGTGCTTTATCATCATCATATTCTATCTCTTTACCAACCCATTTATATATGGCCTTTGCTTTATCATAGTTCATATTATATTGACTTACTAAATTTATAGCAAAATTATCAATTTGCTCGTTTGACTTTATACCATCTTCTAAAGTAACACCATTATAATAAACTATAACATTTTTATTAACATAATTACTAAAAGGTAACTTTTGTTTTCCGTCTTTGTCTTCAACTATTATTTTAAATGAATCATTTAATGCAGTAGGTAAATTTTTTATAACCTCAGAATTAGTTATTGGCATTATTACCTTATTAGATATATAAGTATAAAGCTCTGAGTCACTAAGTGCTTTTAAATAATTTTCATTTTTATTTAACATAGAAGCAAAGCTTAGTAAGAAAGCTAAAATAATAGAATAGCATATTCCTTTTGGAATTTGAAATAATCCACCAAAAACTCTTCTAGTAAAATTACTTTTTCTTTTTAAATTATTATCTATACCATCAAAAAGAGGATATAAAGTTATGTTATTTATAAGGTGAAATATAAGAATTATAACACTATGAATTATAAGAATTAAGGCTATTCCTGTTAACCATCTAACTATTATAGGATTTTTTTCTCCAAAACTCATTATAAAATTAGGCATATATTTATATATATTATTGAATGTACCTTGATTATGTAATGCAAAAACTTCATTTATATAATGTCTACCTATAAAAATTGAAGCAACAAAAGACAAACTTCCTATTATGGAGTTAATAGTATCTTTTAAAGCAGAAGTAGAATATTTGAATAAAAAACCCTTTAAAATAGGATATAATAATGCAGCAACCAACCCTACTGTAATTACATTATATTTCACTTTATTCACCATCCTTTACTTATAGATATACTAATTCACAATTCACAATTTTGAAAATTGATTATGTGAATTGTAAATTTTGATTATACATTAATGCATAGCTATATTAGCTGTACATTAATGCATAATATAGAACATATCTGTATATTATTTAAAAGTTTAATGCAAGATTAAATATAGCCATCTTTTGGGGAAATTTCAATCCACAATTAATGGTAACTTTAGAAAATTTCCTTTAAGACTTCTTTTATTTCATCATATTTATATCCTCTTCTCAGCAAATAATCATGAAGCTTTTTATATTGCTTTTTACTGTCACTTTCAGATTTTATGATTATATTAAGGCGTTTAGAAGCAATATTTACTAGTGCATCAAAGTTATTTTCAACTTCTTCTATTACTTCTTTTTCTTCCTCTTCCTTAATCACTTTATTTAATACTTCATTTACTACCTCAAAGTTATATCCATTTCTTAAAAGATAATCCCCTAATTTTTTCTTTAACTTAGGTATACTATTTTCACTTTTACACAATATTTTATATTTCTTTTCTCCTAATTTATGTGCTATATCTCTTTCTTCATCAGAAGAAATATTATTTAAATAAAAGTTTATTTTTTCTTCATCTATTCCCTTATTTAAAAGAGAGTATCTTATCTTTCCTTTTCCTTGAACTTTAATCTTTTCCTTTATATATAGCTCTACATACTTATCATCATTTATAAAGGAATAGCTCTTTAAAAATTCTATAATTCTATTTATAGTTTTTATATCATATTCCTTTTGTAATAATTTATCATACATTTCCTTTTCAGTTTTAAAGCTTTTTTCCAAGATTTTTAGTGCAGAGTTTTTCCCCTTTATATAATTGTCTTCTTCAACTATGTCAGGAAGTTTTTCTAAATCAACTATCATACCATTTTTAAGATTATGGTAATAAACAAGCTCACCACTACAGGCAAAACTAAAATTGCCATCCAAATATACATTTACTCTATCTTTATTTTTCTTTTGAGCTTCAATTTTAGTTATAACATTACTCATCATTTTCACTCTTTTCAGGTAACAAAATATGAACTGTAGGCTTTTGTAAAACCTTTCTAGCCACATTATAAAGATCTTCTTTTCTTATTATATCCATATTTTTCATATCTTCTACAAATTGATAAATATATTCTTCTTCCATAGCCTGATGAAGCACATAATTTCCTAAGTCTGTTGAATCTTCAGCTGTAGAAGCTACCGCAGTTTTAAATACTTTTTTCATAAGGTTTATAGTATTATCGTCAAAAACTACTCTCTCTTCCATAATATCGCAAATACAATTATCTATAGTATCTATAGCTTCTTCTACATATTCTTCTGACACAGAAGTATATAGGTATAAAGTTTTTATTTTATCGCTTAGATCTAACATTGTATAAATATCATAAGCAAGTCCTCTTTCTTCCCTCAATTCTCTAAACAATATAGAATTAGAGCTTTCCCCTAACTTATGATTTAATACTCTAAGGGCAAGTTCTTCCTCTGCTGTAAGATCATCAAAAGAATAAAGATAAACTATGGTACTTTGCTCAATATCTTTTTTATAGGATATTTTAGTTTTATGAAGGTTTTTTTCTAAGCTTACTGGAGGCTTTACAAAATCTTTCTCTTTCCAATGCCCAAAATATTTTTCTATCAATGATTTTATATATTCATGCTCGTGATTAGAAACAATAGTTATGCAGCAATTATTTGGTACATAATAAGCATTATAAAATGTAACCAATGCTTCTCTAGTCATTTTTCTTATATACTTTTCCTTACCTATAACATCACATTTTAAAGGACTGTTTGTAAAGGCTGCCTTGTTAACCTCTTCAAAACTAAGTTCTTCTAAATCGTCCTTTACGCTTTTTATTTCCGCAACAATTACGCCTCTTTCCTTTTCAATCTGCTCTCTTGGGAAAATGGAGTTTGATACCAAATCTGCTAAAAGCTTTATAGAATTTTCCACTTCTTCACTTAAAGTAGTACTGCTAAATACGGTACAATTATAGTCCGTATAAGCATTATATTCTCCACCTAAATTTTCAAGCTCATTATTTAAAGCTCCATTATCCCTGTTTTTAGTTCCTTTAAAAAGCATGTGCTCAATAAAATGTGCAATTCCTCTTTCTTCTTCCCTTTCATATAGTGCTCCAATATTTATTCCTACATGAACTGAAGATATTTGAGTATCTCTTTTTATAGTAATTAATTTTATTCCATTTACTAGTGTTATTTCAGAAGTATCAAAAATATGCTTTTTCATATTTGCTCCTTTTTTAAAATTATTATAATCTCTTTAGAATACTATAATATATTAGTTTTTGGAAATCAAATTAACCTTTAATTAAAAGTATTTATTTCTTTTTTATTTTGTATATTTATGTACATAATTTTATAACATATGTTTTTTCTGTTTATCAATTGCTATTATGGAGATACTATGTTACTATTAGATGTATTTTAACGTAACGAATATGTAATATACACACATTTAAACCAAATAATAGAAAGAGGAATGTTAATGAATAAAATAAAATTTGACGATTTAGGTCTTGAACCTTCCGTATTACATGCAATAAATGACTTAAAATTTGAATTTCCTTCAGAAATACAAGCTAAAAGTATCCCTGTTAGTTTAGAAGGATATGATTTAATAGGTCAGGCTCAAACAGGAACAGGTAAGACGTTAGCTTTCGGAGCTCCACTTTTAAGCTTAATGGCTCCTTCAAACGGAAAGGTTCAAGCTATAATATTAGCACCAACAAGAGAACTTGCAATACAAGTTAGTGAAGAATTATCCCGTATAAATAAATATGAAAAATATAAAATACTTCCTATATATGGAGGCCAATCTGTTGAAAAGCAATTAACTCCATTAAGAAAAGGCGTAGATATAGTAGTTGGAACTCCTGGAAGAGTTTTATATCACATTAATAGAAGAACTTTAAAACTAGAAGATGCTAAATTTTTAGTTTTAGATGAAGCTGATGAAATGTTAAACATGGGATTTATAGAAGATATCGAAGCTATAATAAGTAGTTTAAAAGAAGATAGGCAAACTTTATTATTCTCTGCTACAATGCCAAGACAAATAAAAAATTTAGCTAAAAATTATATGAAAGCAGATGCAAAACATGTAGCTATAGCTAAAAAATCTTTAACAGTTTCTAAAATTGAACAATACTATTTTGAAGTTAACCCAAAGAATAAATTTGAAGTTCTATGCAGAATATTGGACGTAGATGCACCTAAAAGTGCTATATTATTCTGTAAGACTAAAAGAGGGGTAGATGAGTTAGTAGATGCTCTACAAGGTAAGGGATACATTGTAGAAGGAATGCATGGTGATATGAAGCAAACTCAAAGATTAAATACCCTTAAAAAATTCAAAACTGGACATTTAAATTATTTAATCGCAACAGACGTGGCTGCACGTGGAATTGATATTGAAAATATAACTCATGTTATTAATTATGATCTTCCACAGGACAGTGAATCTTATGTTCACAGAATAGGAAGAACAGGAAGGGCAAATAAAGAGGGTACTGCTTATAGCTTTGCCACTCGTAAGGAAATGTCTATGATAAGACACATAGAAAATGATACTAAAAGTAAACTTTTAAGAAAACAAGTACCTACCTTAGCTGAAATATTTGCTTCAAAATCTGAAGGTATACTTGACTCTATAAGAGAGACTTTAGAAGAAAATTCTTATGAAAACTTTATTCAAATCTCTAAAGATCTTATAAATGAATTTGGTGCAGAAGATGTTGCTGCATCCTTAATTAAAATATTATTTGATAGAGAACTAAATTTTGAATACACAGACGATACTACGAAAAATGATGATATGTCTAGATTATTCTTCTCTGTTGGAAGATTAGATAGTATATCCACTAGAGATTTAATTAAATTCTTAGACGATACTGCTGAAGTTAAATCTAAAGAATTAGGTCGTATAGACATATTAGATAAGTTTACATTTGTAGATGTACCAAGTAATTTAGTAGACAATATAATTGAGAGAAGCTCTGGTAAAAAACTTAATCAAAGAAAAGTTAGAATAGAATTATCTACTAGAAGAAAATAAGATTAGCCTTTTTGTTTTAGATTATAAAAAACCCTTGTTATTACTGAATCTCAAAATTTGAATTTAGTAATAACAAGGGTTTTATATTTATGCTCTTTTTTAGTTGCTATTTTAAACTTATACATTTCTTCATATAAAAATTAAGAATTATAGTAAAATTAATATATATATGTTAATTTTAGAATTGGTACATCTATAGGGATACAATGTGAAAACTTAATATATACTCTGGAAAATAAATTTCTTATAAAAACAGCTTAAATCCTTAGAAATTAAGGATTAATAATGAAGAATGAAGAATCCAGGAAAAAATTCACTAAAGGTGAATTTCTTAAAATAAAATTTATTTTTAAAAAACT
>NZ_DKLM01000116.1 GCF_002455975.1 Clostridium sp. UBA6640 | reverse complement strand
ACGCCCATGCTGGGCGCACATATAAAAAAAGCGTGATTAAATCACGCTTTTAATGTTTTTATACACCTTGAAACTATTTTGTCACTGCTGTTCCATCTTTAAAAATCAACTTAATATTTATTAATTTTTTGCCATCGTATTCAAAAGTATATTTTTCTGTATTCATTATGTTTTTTTCAACTTCTGAGACTCCTGAAACTTCTAGTTCATAAACACAACCTGTTTCAAGTTCTTTAGTCAAAGTTAATGTCACTTTATTGCTATCTACAGATAATTCATCTAAAGCAATTTTTTCTTTTCCAATTAGTAAACTATAGTTACTAATATCTTGGGCACTTTTTTCATCTAGTGTCATTTCATTAAATGATATATCTAATTGATTTTCTCCAGCTCCTTTAGATATTTCTTTAATTTGTGGCTTAATGTTAGACACTTTGAATCTATCAGTAGTATCTTTTTTTATTTTTACTCCTGAAGAATCTGTTACGTTATTAATAATAATACTGTAATCTCCATTAAACTTAAAGTCTTCCGTAGTTATAGTAGCTATATATTGATTACTATTGTCAGTATATTTAACATCTTTAACCAACACTTTTTCTCCACTACCATCTTTTTGAATAACGAAGTTTGCTTTCATATTATTAATGGTACTTGCTTTCATACTTTTATCAAATTTAATTTCTATTGTTTTTCTATTTGTTAAAACATCTTTTTTATTTGTATCTTTTACATATATGTCACTAATTTTGGTATTAGCATAATAAATGTTTGGCCTTATTAAATTGCTTATATATATATCTACTGGTTGAGAATTTAATGGAACTCCAGTAGCATCTTTTATGCCTTGGAATTGTAAGCTGTATTCTCCCTCTTCAATGAAATCTTCTGTAGTTAATGTTGCTACATATTGTCCACCAGAATTAGAGTATTCCGCTTTTTTAACTGGTACGGTTATACTACCTTGTCTTATTACATAACTACTTGTTCTTGATACATCAGTTTTATTCATATCTCTATCAAATCTTACTTTTATAATTCTTTTATTACTAAAATTCTTATCTACAAAATCAATTTGGAATGGTAAAATAACACTTGGTCTTGCTAAAGATAGGCTTAAGCTGCTTTTGTATGGTTCCATTGCATTTCCTG
Organism: Clostridium sp. UBA6640; assembly: GCF_002455975.1. Taxonomy (GTDB): domain Bacteria; phylum Bacillota; class Clostridia; order Clostridiales; family Clostridiaceae; genus Clostridium_J. The sequence continues at coordinate 6,862 of NZ_DKLM01000116.1, read as the reverse complement.
ATAGGTCTTTGATATTTTTGACTTCAATAGTACATTCTCCATCCATACTTACATTGTTTATAGTAACAGTTACTCTATCTTTATAATATTTATCAAACTCAATTTTACTTATAGAGTTTGCATAGCTTTTACCTTTTTCATCTTTTATGATATAGTTTCCTTTTGCTATAGCAGAAGCTTCATTTAGATCTTTACTAAAGGTTATATTTATATATTTTATATTTGGATTAGAAGTATCCGTAATTTTAAAAGAAGCAACCTTTGGCTTAGTAGTATCCTTTAAGCTTATTGACTTGCCATATGGATTCATAATGTTATTGGATAAATCTCTAATTCCCTTAACTTCTAATTTATAGCTTCCATTACTATTTATTACGCTTTCTGTTACTATTGTTGCTTCATTTTCATCCTTATTATCAAAGGAAGCACTTGTAAGTTTAACATTTACGCCTTTACTATCTTTTATACTGTAATTATTTAAATTAGTAGCATCTGCTTTTTTAACCTTTTCGCTAAATTTAATTTTTATTCTCTTTAATGAAGTGCCTGATATATCTGAAACCTCTACTCCAGTAATAGTCGGCTTAACATTATCTGTAACCTTATCATCATATGAAGAATTCTTCTTACTGAATCTTACCTTCATATTGTCTCCAAGTATATTTTCTACTGTTCCTTCTAAATTGGATATTTTACTTTTAGTTAAGTCATCTCTTAATGTTAATTTTACTATACTATATCCATCCATAAGTTCTACTCTTGATATACGAACTCCAGGAATTTCATAATTATATTTGCTTTCTGCTTTAGATTTTTTAACTATTCCATCAAATTCTATAATTATTTCTCTAGGCTCATTTATTGTTACAGATTTGATTTTGGATGCTGCATTTTTATCTAAAAGCTTTCCTAAGCCTAAAATTACATCATTTGGAGTCTCTCCTCCAATAGCTATAAGCTCTCTAGAAGCTAATGCTGATAAGTATTTATTCTGTGCAGGTGTTAGCTTATCTCCTACTAATAATAATGGTGAAGATTTTTTTGCTGCTAATGGCCCTGTTGTTAAAGCATCTACTATTGATGAATCAACCGCCTTAGAAGTGTAAACACGCTCATATTCTAAATAATAACTAAATTCATCTAAAACTTTAAGATTGGTATCAAATCTATCTTTACCGTTTATCTTTATAACAGAAGGTATATCTTTAATAGCCTTATCTGAAATAGCCCCAGTTTGTCCAACTACATAAGTATTATTTGCATTCATACCACTTATCCATTTTTTAATACTAGGAGAAATCTCATTCTTTGAAGCTAATAACATAGGCATATTTCTTGAACCAGCGATAGGTGCAATAGATAACGCATCTGCTCCTTCAAATTTTTCATCTCCAGGAACAATTACTATGTCATCAACATAAACTAATTTTTCCATCTCTTTAGCAATAAGCAAAGAAGTTTCAAATCTATCTTTTCCACCTAATCTTTGTACTTGTATACCCATTGATCTTATTTGATTTTCAACATTTTTGCTTACAGCTCCTGTACCACCTACTATGTAAACTTTTTTAACCCCTAGTCTTCTAATTTCATTTTTAGTAGTATCTGGTAGCTTATTAGCATGTGTTAAAAGTATAGGGCCATCTACTGCCTTAGAAAGTGGTGTACTACAAAGAGCATCTGCGAATCCCAATCCATTTGCGACAATAGCATAGTCACTATAGTACCATCCTTCTTGACTCACTTCTGTTGCTGTAGAAAATCTATCTTTACCATAAATTTTTTTAATATCTATTCTGTCATAATCTGATGCAAAAGCCTTTGTACCATTTGCTAGCAAAAATGTACTTATAACAAAGCTTCCTAAAATCTTGAAAGTTCTCTTCATTCTTCTACTCTCCTTTTCTTGCGCATAACTTATAATTATTTATATTTCTTCATATTGCTATAATATTCCTTCTAATACTAGTGTCTATATAATGTATATCGTACTTATATAGAAATAATTAATAGTCTTATAGAAAATTAATAACCCTTATACAATTGAGAATTAACTATTCACGATTGACAATTGAGGGTATTTCTCAGCAGAAGCTAAGAAATTTAGAATTAGTTAACTGTAGCGGCGAACTTAATTTAATTCACAGTTCACAATGCACAATGCACAATTGTAGATATTTCTCAGCTATCACTGAGAAATTTAGAGTTAATTTTGTAGCGGCGAACAGTGTTCGCCATATTATAACTAGCAATTACATTGCTAGTTATAAATATATTCAAAGAAATTATTTTTCTAAAAAAATAATTTCATCCTTAATTGTGAATTGTGAACTGTGCATTGTGCACTGATTAAGTTCTCCATTGACTAAGTTTTCCAGAGCTAAAAAAAGGTATTGGCATATGCCAATACCTTAAAGATTTAATTATTTTTTATAATTGATAAATTATACTATCTTTTTTTACATTTATCTTTTTCTTTTTCTTTTTTGCATTTATCTTCTTCATGATGGCCGCATCTATAGCCATAATCATTTTCATTATACATATAAATTTCCCCCATTATTTTATTTATATCTTTGGAAAATTAATTAGTGCTAGCTTTTAATTGATTAAATATTATAGTTACTTTATAGCTAATTTTACAAAATCCTATCTTTAGTTATGAAAGCTTATTCTTATTAATTTTCAGCTTTCTTATATATACTATGAGGAAAACTCGAAAATGTTTCTTTTAAAATTAAAGTTATATTAAAGTTTTTACAAAAATGTATATTTTATATCATTATTTCATTATTTGCTTATTATTAGGAAGTATAATTACTTAATCAGTGGACAATGGAGAATTTAGGATGAAATTTTTCCTTAGTGGGTTTCTTAAAATAGAATTTATTCTAAAAACACCAAAGACTTTGACAGTGGAGTTTTAACCATAATTATTCATTCTTCATTTTTAATTCATGGTAAGAATTTTATTATGGAAATTAAAATCATGTATAAATTAAATTTCTATTATGAAACTCTATATAAATTGCTATACATAAATAAAATTTGAGACTTTATCTAATTTTGAGTTAAAAATAAAGAAAGGCATTGACACAAGCCAATACCTTAGAAATTCATTAGCTTTTTTAATATTTTAAGCTAGATTCTTTCTATATTTCATCATATTTATAAATTTTTTCTTTCGTCGTAAATATTTTGCTTCATTTAAATCAAATTTCTTTGAACTCCCCTTATATACTATGACTTGAATAAAAAAGGGCTACTTTTTAAAGCTGAAATTAAAATTAAAATTAAAATTTCACAAAAAATTCTAATATGTAAGTTTCTTTTACTGCTTCTTATTATTTCAAGCCAGTTTTTTAATCTTAATTTTCATCTTTCATACTTAATTCCCGTAGTTTTTTATTGTCTAAGCTCTTTTAATAATGAACAAAAATAAGCCCTATGAATTTCATAGGGCTTAAGCTTTTAAATACTTAAAAGCTTAAATGAGGGACAATGTAAAAGATTATTGCATTTTTTATATAATACTCCATCAATAATTGAGTATTATAATGATTAACTTTAATACATAATTAGTGGAAATAACTATATTAAAGTTTTGCTATATGTTTCTCATTATACATTATAAATTATATGTTTTTATGTTTTTTAAATAATATTAACAAATTACTCTCAAATTCTTAATACTTGTACATAATTTAAATGCAAAAGATAATTAAATTTAACAAGCTTCTTTCATAAATTAATAAAAATCATATTTTTTATGTTTGTTATATGCAAAAATCGACAAATTGTATATTAACCCATTCTTTTATTATGTTGCTTAATATACTTTAAAATTAAATCTTTAATAATTTACATTTTGCTAAATTATTTTTCAATAAACGCAATATTTAATTGTTTACTAATATAACTGCCTAAAATGCTCTTACCAAAGAAATAATTCCTCCTTTACTTTGGATCTTACCCTGAAATTCCATAGTGTTTATTAAATGTCTTATTTCTAAATAACTTTTTTCCATTCTATTTATTAGCTCACTAAAGCACATAGGTCTTTCCATTAATAGATTTACTATATCTTCTTCTAAATCTGTTAAATTATCAAATAAGCTTAATTGAACATTAGCCATTACTCTTTTATCATCTATTAGCTGAGAAGTATTTATAAAGATTTTCGCCTTTTCTTCTAATATTAGTTTGTTTGTCCCTATGGCTTCTCTTGAATATATATTATTAGGTACTGCATATATTTCTCGATTTAACATTCTGCCAAAATTTGCAGTTATTAAGGCACCACTTTTTTCCGAAGCTTCTACTACTAAAAGTTTCTTGCACCATGATGCTATTAAATAATTTCTCTTAGGAAAATTATAATATTCAGGCTTAGTTGTAGGTGGAAACTGAGCTAATATTGCACCATTATCGATAATTTTTTTCATAAGTTCTTTTTGTTCTGAAGGATAACATATGTCAACACTATTTCCTAAAAAAGCTAGTGTATATCCACCATTTTTTATTGCTACAGTATGCGCTTGGCTATCTATGCCTTTAGCAAAGCCGCTAATTATAGGAATATCTTTTAAAACTAAAGCCTCTGCTACTTCTCTGGTTACATTTTTCCCATAACCACTACATCTTCTTGACCCTACAATACTTACACCATCCTTTATTTCCTTCAATTCACCTCTGTAATAAAGTACTATCGGACTTTCATCACATTCTTTAGTATAATTGGGATATAATTTATCTTCATAAGTTAATATTTTTATCCCTAAAGTTAAACATTTATTATATATTTCTCGTGCCTCTTTTAAGTCTCTACTACTTAATATGCTTTCTATTGAGATTTTTCTTAGCCCTTTTATTCTGCTAAGTTCTTCTTTATTAGAAGTGTATATTTTATAAGGGCAGCTAAATTCTTTTAATAAAATTCTTGTGGTTTTAACTCCTACATTTTTTAGTTTGCTAAGCCAAATATAAAATACTTCTATATTGTCCATTTAGGAAACCACATCCATTCTTCCCTCTTCTTTTTCCAAATCTCTACTCATTAATGCTTTTACAACATGAGACTTTTCAATATTTTTAGAATCATCCAAATCTGCAAAAGTTCTTGCTACCTTTAAAAATTTATTAAAGCTTCTAGCACTAAACTTAAATACATCATATGCCTTCTTCATAATTTCTTTTCCTTCATTGTCTAATGCACAAAACTCTCTTACATGACTATCCTTCATTTGATTGTTACAGTTAACATTAGCTATATTCTCAAATCTTTTTCTTTGAATATTTCTTGCAAACTCTACTCTCTCCCTTAAACTACTAGAGCTTAAAGATGGTTTAAATTCTGATAAATCGATAAAATCCACTGGATTCATATATTTTTGTATATCAATTCTATCTAAAATAGGTCCAGATATTTTTTGCCTATATTTTAAAACTTCATAATCACTGCATTTACATCGTTCATGCCCAAAGTATCCACAGGGGCATGGATTCATAGCTGAGACCAACATAAAGTTGGCAGGATATGTGTGAGTATACTTAACTCTTGATATAGTAACTACTTTATCCTCCATAGGCTGCCTTAGTGCTTCTAAAGTCTTCTTATTAAATTCTGCAATTTCATCCAAGAATAAAACTCCATTATGAGCAAGGGATATTTCCCCTGGAATAGCATTATTCCCACCACCAATTAAAGAATTTGTAGAAGCATTGTGGTGAGGTGATCTAAAAGGCCTTTCTTTTATTAAATCCCCTTTGCTTTTAATAAGCCCTGCTACACTATAAATCTTTGTAACTTCTAAAGCTTCTTCTTCTGAAAGGGTTGGTAATATTGTAGGAAATCGTTTTGCTATCATGGACTTTCCGCAGCCTGGAGTACCTGACATAAGTATATTATGTCCACCTGCTGCTGCTGCAATTATGTACTCAATAACATCATCTTGTCCTTTTACATCTTTAAAATCTAAAATACTTTCTGATCTTATAATATGTTCATCTTTATAATCTTCTATTGTATAAGTGCTAACCCCTTGAAGAAAATCAATGACTTCAGAAAGCTTATTAAATCCAAATACATTTATATCACTAACTAAAGATGCTTCCCTTATATTTTCCTTAGGTAAAATAATATTATTAATTCCTATTCTCTTTGCCTCCATGACCATTGGCAATACTCCGCTACAAGGACGTAGATCTGCATTCAAAGAAAGTTCTCCAATAAATCCATAGCTTTCAAGGTGAGGAAATGTAACCTGTTTACTTTGAACTATTAAGCCTATGGCCATACCTAAATCAAAATGAGAACCACTTTTTTTAACATCCCCTGGAGCTAAATTTATAATGATTTTTTTATTAGGAAAATGAAATCTAGAATTTATAATTGATGCTTGAAGTCTCTCCTTAGCTTCTTTAATTGCAGCATCACCTAGCCCTACAATATTTATAGATGCTGGCCCACCTATAACATCCGTTTCTATATTTACTAAATATCCATCAACGCCACTTATAGCAAAACTATTAACCACTGAAGCCATTCCTATGCTCCTCCTTTAACCCTATCTTATATGTAATTTATATCCACTCTTAAATTATTTATACAATTGAAGGATAGCTACACAGTATTATCTTCCACCCCTGGGGTCTATATGTGAATTAAAAATTTAAAATAAAGTTAAATTAGTCACAAAACTTAAGCCTCGTAACTATTTTTCTATATAGACCCTTGGGGTGCAGTATGGTATGGCACTGTATCTACAACATTAAAGAATATTTTAATAACATTGCATATCTCTATAAATTTAGTATAATCTCACTGATTCTTACTCCAAATTATACTGCACCTCAGGGGAAC
>NZ_DKLM01000008.1 GCF_002455975.1 Clostridium sp. UBA6640 | reverse complement strand
TTTAATTTTCAAAGACCAAATTATTTAGTAATTTTTACCGTCATCACCTGACGACTCTTACTATTTTATCAATATTATAACTTCTTGTCAACAGTTTTATTTATTAATTAAATTTACTGTATTTAAAAAGTTTTAATTTATCGCTTAGTTCGTTTCATGTGCTCCCTAGCGACAAGGATTATTCTATCAAATAAACATATATCTTTGCTAAAATATTACTATATTTTTCAACAAATAAATTGCTTTTTTTCCTTTTTTCTTTATATTTCTTTGTATTTCTTATATTGATACACCAGATTAAGTTGTTGCTATTCCAATATTATATTTTGCTTTTTCATTAGTTTTTATAAAATTTTTCTTAATTTATTCCTATATAATTTAACTTTCTATGGTTGTTTAAGACAGGTCGCAATTCTTTACTATATTAATTCTAATCCTTATTAATCAATCAAATATCATTTTATTTACTCTTAATATGGTAGTTAGCACATAAACATTGCTAGTTAGATTATTTATATTACTTATACGTTTAATTAAAAATTGTCATATTATCAATACTATTCTAAAACCTACCTAATTTTAAACATCCAAAAACCGCCAATAATAATTTGTCGGTCTTTTAGCCCATTACTCCATATATTTTAAGGAAACTGAGGGGTTCCTGCTCCTTGTGTTACAAAAGGTTTAACTTCAGCTCCATTATAATCAATAAAATAATTTATATCACATATTGTCTTACCTAAATAGGACTCTTGTGCAGCATTAGCTTCCATTACTTCTTCTGGACAAAAATCATATATAGGAGATTTCACTAAATTACAAAAGCCACTTTCTTCACTTGTATCTATTCTCCAAATTTTATTTTTACGTAATGACCATATATAATTTCTCTTTTTATACACTCCATTTTTGGTATCAAATAGCTGTAATTTAGAATCTTCTTTAATTGCAATGTCTGTTTTTTGTTTTTCTAAGTTACTAGGATATTCTTTACTATGAAAAATTATTAATACATCTCCATTACTGTAGCTTTCATCTATTACCATATGTCCATGAAATAAATCAATAAGGTTTAATTTAGTATCGGGAAAATTTATATTGATGGCTTTGAATAATGCCTCTAAGTAATTGCTTATATCATCATTAAATCTTCTAGGTTTTTCACCATTTCCAGAACTCCAACTTTTTATAAACTCAGTCACTTCAATAGGGTTTGTATTTTTAATAATACTATTTTGGTCTTTTAATATCTGGAATAATTTTGCTTCATCATAATCACTTGGAAGCTTGGGAGCTAATATAGTATTAACCTTTGATGAGTAAGTCTTAGGCCCACCTTGCCCATCACAACTTCTAAGTAAACCCATAATAACCTTTGACTTATCTTCATAAGTTATGTCATCATTTTCAATAATATCTAAAAACCTCGTCCATTCTTGTGAATATTCTTTGCTAATTTTCTTTAATTCTTCATTTCTTAAATTATTATTAATTAGTTCTACTGCATACGCTATTTTGCTACTACACATTAAAAGCACAATTAGTATTACTATATTTTTAATTATATTTTTACCCATTATTAATCCTCTCTTTATATTTATATAGATTCTTATCAAGTTTAAGCTCTATCGCTAAAGTTCTTCAGAACTTACCTGCATGGCAGAGGGTTTTCAATATACAATAAAAATAGTATAAGAAAATCTTCTTATACTATTTATTGTATTAATGCCAATCCTGGTCAACCATATCGAACATCATTTTACCTATTCTTGATATAGTAGCTAAGCCATAAACATTGCTAGGTAAATTACTAGACATAACTGTAAAAACAAAATTTCCTTTTGGTAAGTTTAATAATGCGGTGTCATTCTCTACGCATTTTAAGGTTCCTATTTTATTTGCTGTAGCTGATTGTAACTCATGTGGTAAATAAAATGGTATTCCTGTATTTACTTGATTTTTCTTTAATGTTTCTAATATAAGATTACTATGTTCTTCATTTAAATAGCTATTATTTGATAAAAGCTTCAAACATTTTGAAAGATCACCACTAGTAGTAACATTTTCTTTATCATCATCTATTTTATTTTCTGATGGATACTTTCTAAGTTCTGTAAAATAAAGCTTCATATCTTTTATTAACTCATTTATTCGATCCATTCCTACTAAATTTACTATCTTGCAGGCTGCTGTATTATCACTTTGTATTAACATTGCTATTAATAACTCTTTAATTGTATACTCTTTTTCTGAAAACTCATGAATTATACTGTATCTTCCACTAACCATATCATCTTTAGTTATTGAAACTTTATCGTCAATGTTAAAAGTATTATTTTCAATTTCTTTCATTAAAGCCATTGCAATTGGTACTTTTATGCATCCTGCTGCTGTCATTTGTACATTTTCATTTAATCCATAAGTATAACTGCTTTTTAAATCTTCAAAATAGAAACTATAGATTCCGTCTCTACTCTCTAAATAACGTTTAATTTCTTTCATATATTTCCTCCAAGCACCACATCATTAAGACACCATATAAACTTACATTAATTATAATATTCTATATATTCTGATGTCAACTAATTGACTGTATTTTCTAAATTTATTGTATATTTAAAATATAATGCAATTTTTTCAAATAAATTATGTCTATTTTTCTTTAAAAATAGACATAATTTATAATATTCAAGCTTTATTTAATCTTTAAAAAAGCGACTAATAGAAAAATAATAAAAGCACTTAAAACTAAGCGCTTTTATTACTATATTGAAATTATATTCATAAATACTAGTGCAAATAAAAATAGTGCAACCATGATTCTATATATAGCAAATACTTTCATCGGTTTTTTCTTTAGATAATTTATAAATCTATCCACTACTACTAAAGATACTAAAAATGCAACTATAAACCCTACAGTTAATGCAAGTATTTCTCCTAATACAAGATTATTTCCATACTTAATTAATTTTACTCCTGAAGCTCCTACCATAGCTGGAATAGCTAGAAAAAAAGAAAATTCAGTAGCCACTACTGTAGAAAGCCCACTTACCCAACCACCAATAATAGTTGATGAAGATCTTGACATTCCAGGCCATAATGCTAAACATTGAAATATTCCTACTTTTAAAGCTTGTTTAGTAGTAATATCATCTACATCTATAGTTTTTAAAGACTTTTTGAATTTTTTTTCTGCTATTAGCATTAATATTCCCCCTACTAATAAGCCCATAGCAACAGTTAATGAATTGAACAAATATTTATCAATTAAATCTTCAAATGCAAATCCAAGTATGCCTACTGGTATGCAAGCTACAAATATATTAATCCAAAACTTCACTCCCCAAGGCTTACCTGAAAAGAATCCTTTTATCGAGGAAATTATTTTTTCCCAATATAGTACTACAATAGCAAGTATCGCTCCTAACTGTATAACAACTTCAAAAAGATTTGCAAAACTTCCTTTAAAATTTATTAAATCTCCAACAATAATCATATGTCCTGTAGAAGATACAGGAATAAATTCTGTTATCCCCTCTACAATAGCAATTACAATTGCTTTTAATAGTAATATTAAATTCATAAATCATCACTCTTTCAATTTTACTTTATTCCAGGGCATATTGTACTATGATAACTTTTTTATTTTAACTGTTTAGGTATCTGAAAGAAAATAATCGATCAAAGATGTTAGTATATTTTAGGCATATGAAATAAAATAGCTAGTTAAAGATGGTCATATATTTTGCATCAGACAAGGAGACAGGTTTTCATGATAGTCTAAGCTATCATGAAGTTCTGATGACGCAGTATGATACAAAATAG
>NZ_DKLM01000124.1 GCF_002455975.1 Clostridium sp. UBA6640 | reverse complement strand
TAAAATAAACAAACTTATACAATTTTAAAAGAGCGAGTAATTCTATGAAAAATTAAGCTATTTTTTCATAACTACTTAACAGATTCAATATATTTATATACATATTATCAAAGGCTATGTTAATCTATTGTTAATGCCCTAAATACCATATAAAATTTTGTTCCTTTATCCTTTTCACTTTCAACAAAAGTAGTTCCATTGCATAGCTTTGTTATATGTGCTACAAGACTAAGCCCTATACCATGGCCATCTTTTTTTAAGTTTTCACCCCTATATTTATAATTAAATATCTTATCAATAATTTCTTTATCTATACCTTTCCCCATATCTTCAACGCAAATTATTGCACTACCATTCTTGTTATATACCTTAACTATAATACTGCTATTATCTCCATACTTTATAGCATTTTCTATAAGATTACACACCGCTCTATATATCCAAAGTTCCCTTCCATTAATCATTGGAATTTCCTCTTCGTCTATTTGTAATTCTATATTTTTATATACTTTTCTATATACATCTGTAGCCTCAGCGCATATAACTCCTAAATCAATCTCTTCATGACACTCCATATTTTCCGTAGCATTTATTGCTAAAATATCATCTAAACTAGAACTCATTTTGTCAACTATACTAATAAGTTCATCACGCTCTCCCATTTGTATTTTTGCTCTTAATAAAGCTAACGTATTCTTTTGCTCATGAGTTATGTATGAATTAATATGATTTGCTTCGGTTAATAATAGCTTTATTTTGTATGTTGACTTTTCCAAAGCACTCTTTATCCCGCTAAGCTCACCTATAAAAATGTCATCATTAATTTCTTCATCATTATTGATAATATCGGGAAGTGATGATGTAATCTTTTCTATTGGATATATAATTTTCTTACTTAAAAGTTTAGATATTAATACTGATATAGTCATTACTAATGCAAATGTAAATATCATAATCACTATTCCATTTTTCATTAGTATTTTACTATAACTTTCTTTTAACTCAATAGCTGTAACTACTTTATTAGAATCTTGTATCGGTTTAGTGAAACCTTCATGCTTTATTACTGTATCTGTTATTTCTTTCTGAGTATATCCAATAAAATAACTATCTGTAAGGTTTTTCATAGGAATTTCAAGCTTATTAATTAATATAAACCCCAATATAAGTACTACCATGGTTACAATAAACGAATAACTTATCAATAGAATATTTAGCTTACTTTTATAGCTTAATCTTTTTCCCATAGTCTATATCCTTTACCTTTCAATGTTATTAATATATCTAGTTCAGCAACACTTTTTAATTTTTTCTTTAAATTAGATATATGAACTCTAAGCACTGAAGAAAATGGATCAAAAAATTCATCATATATATGCTCTGCAATGTCTTCACTAGAAACAACATGAGGATGTTTAGTTGCAATATATTCTAAAATATCAAATTCTTTAGCCGATAATTTTATTTCTTTTGAATCATACTTAGCAATTCTGATTTTAGGATCTATTGTTAATTCTCCTATTTTTATTTCAGAGTTTACTCTTCCATAGAATCTTCGTACAACCGCTTGTATTCTTGCTCTTAGTTCTATTAAATCAAAAGGTTTTACTAAATAATCATCTGCTCCTAAATCTAACCCCATAGCTCTTTGCTTTACTTCATCTCTAGCTGTAACAATTATTATTGGGGTAAGTATTTCTTTATTTCTCATAAAATTTAAGACATCTAAACCATCCTTATCAGGTAAATTTAAATCTAATAATATGGCATCATATTCATTAATTGAAGCTTTTTCTTCCCCATCATACCCATTATTACCAATATCAGAACAAAATCCAAATTCCTCAAGACTTTTCTTAGTTATATTCGCTAAATCTTTGTCATCTTCTATAATAAGTATCCTCATAATCCACCTCTATATATTTTAATCAATAAATTATAACACACTTAATGTTAATTAAAAGTTAATGTTATTTTTGCCATTTGGCATTAGTATATAAGTGTGGACATGAAAAGTGTTCCTAACTACTCATATTTACAAATATTTTAAAGTTAAACAAGAAATTTTCTTCAATCTCTCATTAATTATATATTTCGACATGTATTAAAGATATTTATGGACTTATTTGTAATAATGTTTTTATTTACTTTTAGTAATATTAATGTAACAATATACATATAGTAAATATTTGGAAGTAAAAGAGGTGATTTTTTGAAAAAACTATCCACCTTTAGGCTTATTCAAATTTTTATATTTTTTCCCCTTTTAATTGTGCTGGCAACTTATAATATGAGCGAAAAAGAACAAATAACTTTTATATCCCTTTTTACCCTCTATACAGTAATATATGAAATTTTACTCCTTAGGAAAAGACATAGCAAAGCCTCAAAATAAACATAGGTTTATTTTGAGGCTTACTTATACAATTGAAAATTGACTATTGACAATGGACAATTATAGAAGTTCTCTGAGGTGTATAATCTACTCCGCTTTCTTCATATTATATATTTATTCTTCCATCCTTATACTCTGGTACTATATCAACTAAATCCTTAGAAAGACAATATTTCAGATCTTCTTCTAGTCCTAGCTCTAATATTCTTTTATAATGAGAAGCACCCTGTACAAAGGAGAATATATCTTCATTATTGCTATACACATAATTTGAAGTTACTGCTATATCTGTAAGCTCTACCTCTATTTCCTTTTTTATTAATTCTATTATATATCCACTAGTAATAAAGTCATCTATGGAGAACTGACCATATGTACCAGCATTTATAAATACTATATCTTTATTTAATTCTATTAACTTATTTGCAATAGCTTTTCCATTTATCATAGAAGCTAAGAATATTCTACTTGCCCCTTTTGCATTCTTTATAGCCTTTGTACCATTAGTTGTAGTCATAACTAATGTTTTACCTTGAATGTTTTCTCTTGTATAATCTAGTGGAGAATTAGAATAATCAAAGCCCTCTATTTTAAGAGCGTTTCGTTCTCCACCTAATATATATTTTTCTCTAGCTTCTTTAACAATTTCTCTAGCTTCCTCTACATGACATACAGGTATAACTTCTTTACATCCATTATTTAACGCTGTAACCATTACGGAAGTAGCCCTAAGGACATCAATAACCACAACAACTTTATCTTTAATTTTTTCTTCTTTAATGTCGCTAGCAGAAATTATTATATCAATTTTCATAAAATCTCCCCCTTAAAATTCATACCTTGATATAAATTCTCATCTTCCAACTTTTTATCTATAGCATTTAAAACTTCCCATTTCTTTAAACTCCACATAGGTCCTATTAATAGATCTCTAGGTGCATCACCAGTTAATCTATGTATTACCGTACTTTCAGGAAGTAAGGTTATAGACTCACATATTAAATCTATATATTCTGCCATCTCCATAAGCTTTAAATCACCATTTTTATAAAACTTTTCTAAAGGAGTATCTTTCATAAGATGAAGAAGGTGTATTTTTATTCCTTGAATATCACTATGTGCTACATAATTTATTGTGTTTATCATATCTATCTTACTTTCACCAGGCAATCCAAAAATTACGTGCGTTACTACATCAATATTTCTTTTTCTTAAATTTCTAACTCCTTCTTCAAAGAGTGAAAGCTCGTAGCCTCTATTAATAAGCCTTGCCGTTTCATCTTTTGAGGTTTGAAGTCCCAATTCTACCCATGTATAAACTTTGTTTGAATACTCTTCAATTAAATCTAGAACCTCTTTACTTAAACAATCAGGCCTTGTAGCAATAGCTAATGCTACTACATCTTGTTGATTTATTGCCTCTTCATACTTTTCTCTTAAAATATCAATAGCTGCATAAGTATTAGTATAAGCTTGAAAATAAGCTATGTATTTTCCATCTTTCCACTTTTTATTCATCATCATTCTTATATCTTCAAATTGCTTAGATATAGAAAAGCATCTATCTCCTGCGAAATCTCCTGAACCTCTCTCAGAGCAAAATACACATCCACCTTTGCTTATAGTGCCATCCCTATTAGGGCAAGAAAAGCCTGCATCTAAAGATATTTTAAATACCTTTTGTCCAAATTTTTCTCTTAAAAAACAATTTAAATTATGATATCTTTTTCCCTTCCAGTTCTTTGTCATAGCATATTCCTTTCTAAGCATAATTTTTTATCACTAAAATATATTATTAATAACAATACCTAAATTATAACGCAAAATATATATAAATAGTATTCTTTTAATATGATAAAATCCTTATCTCCAAGTTTAAAACTAATAAGAAATAATTCATCGCAAAAATTTTATTATGGAAATTAAAATCATGCATAAGTTAAATTTTTATTGTGGAACCCTAAATTAAAATCCACTTCCATACTTTTATATAATAAATAATTAATCAATATTACTTGTTTAGTTTAAATTTATTTTTTTGAAAGAAAAAGCTAGCAATTTGATTGCTAGTTTACACTTAAGAGGCTTATGCTTTTATAATTAATGTATTCAAATCATAAAATTTCTATTGTTAATAAATCATTGATTATACTTTTCCATATTATTTTTAAATTATATAATTTATATTTTCCTCTCCAAAAAGTTCATTTATACTCTTTGTAAAGAACTCTTTATATTCTTTCATCTCATCATCCTTATAAATATATTTTCCATAACCAAATTGACCAAATTTAAACTTTCTTAGTTCTTCGTCCATAGGTAAAATACTTTTAGGAAATATACTTAATATATTTTCTTTAGCTCTTTTGGTAAATCTATGAGAAATTACTTCAAAGTTTATTTTTGTATTTGGAATTTTTTCTTTAATCCTATATAAAAGTTCATAATATTTTTCTTGATAATTATCCTCTAAAAACACTGGAGCAATTATGAATCCCAAATTATATCCTGCATCACTTACTTTTTTAGCTGCTTCTATTCTTTCTTCAAAACTAGGTGTTTTATGTTCAAACTTACTTATTACTTCATTTATGTTTAAACTAAATCTTATAGTAGTTCTACCATTATGTTTTGCATCTAAAAGACTATCCACCTCTGTATATTTAGTAACAAATCTAAAAAGTGCTTTTTCATTTTCACCAAAATACTCAATAGCTTTTTTTAAGGCTCCTGTATACTGTTCTACTGGTATAGGGTCTGAAGTAGCAGCGCCTTCAAATATTGTTATATTAGGCAGTCTCTCCTCTATGTATTTTCCTGCCTTTTCCAATATTTCTTCAATATTTACATGAATTTTTGTATATGGTCTTTTTCCCATTTGGGTGTTTAAATAACAATACTCACACATTCCCATACATCCACTAACTAACGGAAGTTGATAATGAGCTGATGGTTTACAAGACTCAAACTTTAATGTCTTTCTCACTCCTACAACTAAGGTATTCTTTCCTTCTCCATACATTTCCGTAGGGCTTTTACCTGGACTTCCAGATATTCTGCCGCTTTTAGAATACTTTATTTCCACATTTTGATTTTTAAAAAATTCTAAAAGCTCCTTTCCTTTGTCATATGTCAATGCCCTTTCTTCAAAAATTACTCTTTTGGGACTAAACATGTATATCACCTCAACAATAGTGTCTGTAGAAAAATTAATACTAAACATAAGAAATCATCAATTTACATTGTATTCACTTTGAAACTTTTAACTTTATTTATAGATTTGATTGTGAAATTCATACTATAATTTATAATATTTATTTTATTTCACATACTTAAGTATTTTTCTTATGAATAAAATTGTACAACCCCCTATATATTTAAAGTATATAGATAAAATTATGGGGGAGATATACTTGAAGAAACAACTAGCTTTAATTTTTCAAGCAGCTACGGTTTTTGTGGGCACTATTGTTGGAGCAGGGTTAGCATCTGGTCAAGAAATAACTCAGTTTTTTACTACATATGGATATAAAAGCTTTATCGGATTATTAATTTGCGCAATATTTTATATCTTTGTTAGTTCTATAATAGTATCCATAAGTCTACGTTACAATTTGAATTCCTACACCGAGCTTATAAACTTAGTAAGTCCTGGCTTTCTAGGAAAAATCACCGATGTTTTAACTAGCTTTTTTCTAGTAGCTGGTGCAGCAATCATTTTGGCTGGTGGAGGAGCATTATTAA
This sequence comes from Clostridium sp. UBA6640, assembly GCF_002455975.1. Lineage (GTDB taxonomy): Bacteria > Bacillota > Clostridia > Clostridiales > Clostridiaceae > Clostridium_J. The sequence continues at coordinate 10,004 of NZ_DKLM01000124.1, read as the reverse complement.
AACAATATTTTGGCCTTCCAAAATATATTGGAATTATCTTAATGGCAATACTTTCTCTTATGACTTTGCTTCGTGATACAAAAGGTCTAATTGCTATTAACTCTTTTATTGTACCTTCACTTTGTACTATTATAATTGCTGTATTTACTCTCTATTTAATACATTATAGAGATAACATGTCCTTAGAATTTATGAAAACTGTACCTGTTCATAAAAACATTATAATACCTTATCAATGGATAATTTCGTCATTTTTATATGCAGGATTCAATATGTTATCCTGTAGTGGAGTCCTTGTTCCTGTAAGTAAAGAAATTAAAAATAAATCTGCGATTATCTTTGGGCTTATATTAGGTTCATTGTTATTGACCTTGCTAGGATTTTTAATAAATTCTATGCTACTTGTAAATATCCCCAATATATTTAAATATGAAATACCTTTACTTCATGTAGCAAGCAAGTTTGGACCATTAATGCAGGTTCTCCTTCTACTTGTTATTTGGTGCGAAATGTTCTCAACAGAGGTATCAGATATATATAGTGTAGGTAAAACTCTTGAGCAAAAGTTTAATATACCTTATAAAAAAGCTGTAGTTATAATACTTCTTATCGCTCTTCCAGTTTCTCAAATAGGTTTTAAGAATTTAATAACTTATTTGTATCCTGGCTTTGGTATTATAAGCTTAATATTTGTGGTACAAACTTTCATATTCTATATGAAAAAATGTAGAAAATAGTAAATAAAGCTTTCGCCTCTGAATAATATAATTTTTTCAGAGGCGATTTTATATAATATATTAAGTTTTATAAATAGTTAAAGACTAACAATAAAAACTCAATGTTTTATTTAAATTGTGCATTCTCTACTATATTAGGTTATAATTTTACTATATTAAGGCATCTTCGTTCTATTAATTTCTTTCACATGCCTAAAATTACATTTTACCTAGGAGATTTACTATGGAAAATTTATATATGCTAAAAAATTGTAATCTTTGTCCTAGAAACTGCTCTATCGATAGAACAGTTGGAAAGCTAGGATTTTGTAATTCAAATTCAAATATAAAAGTTTCTAAGGTTTCTAAACATTATTGGGAAGAACCTTGTATTTCTGGTTCTAAAGGTTCCGGTACTGTTTTCTTTTCTAATTGCAACCTTAAATGTGTTTTTTGTCAAAATCACCAAATTAGTCATAATGGAGTGGGAAAAGAAATTTCTATCAAAAGACTTAGTGAAATATTTCTGGAGCAGCAGGAAAATGGAGTTCACAATATAAACTTAGTTACTCCTACCCACTATATTCCTCAGATCATTGAGGCCATAAAATTAGCTAAAGATAATGGATTAAATTTACCTATTGTATATAATTCTAATGGATATGAAAATGTAGAAGCCCTTAGAAAATTAAGAGGATATATTGATATATACCTTCCAGATTTAAAATATTTTAATGATAAATATGCAATAAAATATTCCAATGCTAAAAACTATTTTAATAGTGCAATTTCTGTTATTGAAGAAATGTTTAATCAAGTAGGTGAACCTACATTTGATAATGATGTTATGATGAAAAACGGTGTTATAATAAGGCATTTGATGCTTCCTGGATTATTATTTGATTCTAAAAAAATTGTAGATTACATATTCAGAACTTATAATCACAAAGTTTACCTAAGTCTTATGAATCAGTACACACCAGTTTATAATTGTAACAAATTTAAGGAACTAACAAAACCTCTAAATCCTAAACATTACGATGCACTTATTAGTCATTGTCTAGAACTCGGATATAAGAATGCCTTTATACAAGAAGAAGGTACTGCAAAAGAAAGTTTTATACCTAATTTTGATTTAGAAGGAGTTTAATCAATTGAGAATTGACAATGAACAATTGAGAATTATGGTGGAAATTAGTTTTAATCAACTAATTTCTTTAATAAATTTTTTTACTAGCAATACAATTGCTAGTTTTTTCACCTTTAATGAACTTAATCAAGTGAAAATTGAAAATGGAGAATTGACAATTGTGTTGGAAATTAATTCTTATAAATTAATTTCTTTAAATAGATTTTTCAATAAAAGTGACTGCATCACTTTGAAAAGAAATAAATTTAAAACTTCTCTTATAGAAAGAGAAGTATCAATAATTCTCAATTGTCGATCATCAATTCTCAATTGTATAAGGGTTTCCCATGAGTGAAATAATATGTATAGCTATGAATTGAGAACTGTAAATTTTAATAATAAAATAAAAAAATCCACTATCCTAATGATAATGGACTTTTTTATTATATTTTATATTTTCCTAAATCTTCTTCAAAGAATTTAGCGATTTTCTTAAACTCATTTATGCTTTCCATAAGGTTTTTAATTTCCTCTGTATATAGATTAACATTTGCACTCACCTCTTGTGATGCCGCTGAGTTTTGTTCTGCTATAGCTGCTAGGGATTCTATGTTGTTGTACATATTTGCAATTGATTCTGCTTCTGCATCTAACTCATTTATTGTTTTTATCATTGAAGTAGATACAGTTCCAACAGATGTAGTGGTTTCTTTACTTACATCTCTTATTAGAACTAATCCTTTAGTTGCTTCTTGAAGTACATCATGTTTATTTTCTATATTTTTAACCAACATATCAATATCATCAACAAATTGAACAAGATTTGTATTTATTTCCTCTACAGCATCCTTAGTTTGCTCTGCAAGTTTTCTAACTTCATCAGCTACTACGGCAAATCCTTTACCCTGTTCTCCTGCTCTTGCTGCCTCAATAGAAGCATTAAGAGCTAGTAGATTAGTCATATCAGAAATTTGAGATACTATATAAACTATATTAGTAATATCTTTAGCTTTATCACCTAATTGAGTTCCTTTGACTTTAACTTCTTGGAAGCTTTCTAGTGTTTCCAATATATTTTCACTTGCTTTATCAACTTGTTTATAGCTATCAGTAATCTTATTAATTGTAGTTTCAAGCTCTTCTTTATTATTATTTTCACTATCAACAATAAGCTTTAATGCATTGATATTATCATTTAATATATGTGCAGCATTTTCCGTATTTTGTGCTTGTTCAACAGAAGTATCTGCTACTTGATTCACAACTTGAGATATTTCCTCTGAGGTCTTATCCATATTTTCAGAAATAACGCTTATGTTTTTAGCGAAAGTTCCCATTTCATCAGTAATTCCCTTGAATCCTACAAAATCACTCTTTGTATTCTTTATGTGACTATTAAGTTTACTATATAATCTTTCAAATCTATCATTAGTTATAAGAACACTTTCTTCAATAAATTCCTTATTATTAAGATTATCTAGTATTTTTTCAATATGAGTAAGTGGCCTTATAAGTAATGAAGTTCCTAAAAAGGCACCTGCTCCACTAATTAATGAAATTATCAATCCTTTAAATATACTACCTAGACCTAAAACAGGTAGTGTAGATAAAAACGTTATTATGGATGTAACTATTGCAGCCTTAAATNNTTATAAAATAAGTTTTTTTATACTTAATATCTTCATGGAAAGTTATTTTAACTTTTAATCCATCTTCTGTTTTTTCAATTACATCAAAATCAGTTTCATCTTTAAAGTAAGAAAAGCTACCTTCAAGCATTCCTAAAAAATAGTCAAACATTTTTCTCTTAGAAGAATAGGTTATAATAGCTTCTCTATCAGAAATAGCTTTAATCTCAACTATTGGTGGCTTAGCTCCTGGTATTCTCTTAGTCATTACAGTATGTATATCATAAAGTGACTTAAGAAATGAATAGGTATTATCATGATAAAAAAATGCTTTGAAATCTTTAGAAAAAGAATATATATTATCCTTACCTATCTTTCTCCAAAGCTCTCCCTCTGATATTCCCTTATTATTTGAAATATATTTTATAAACTTTTGGATTTTTAATTCGTCAACATCTTCTGCTGGAGAAAATATCTTGCTACTTTCAAAACCAGCATTCATCATGGCTTCATCAATAAAACCATCTCCATAAAAATTTCTACATGTCCTAACCCATGTAGCTACTGCTGTGCCTTTCATATTTTATACCCCCATCTAATTAGCATCTGAAACAAAATAATTAGTTAAAGATTCTAAGGATATTTTTTGTCACCTAAAAAGTAATGCTCCATAGATACAACTAATATCTTTAATCTTTACGATTTATTATGACATAAATATCCTAGAATAATGACTATTTTTCTTCAAGATGCCTTGTTTAAATTTAAAATAAGCATTGAATTTAACTTATATAGTTCTAAGCAATATCTTTATAAATAAATAATTCTAAACATATTTATCCTATAATTGTATAAGTTATTCATAGCTCCATATAAAGTTAACATATCCTAAAATTTCCCCTATGTTGTAAGACTATAATACCAAAATTCTAAATATTTTTTCAATAGTTTAATTATACTATATTAATTTTAGTAGAATTTTCATAGCTATCTAAAAAAATATTAAGAAATTATATACTAATTGTTTTTAACATCTTCTACTTCTGCATAAAAGTAGAACTCTACTCCTCTTTCTGTATTTCTTACCCCATATTCCATATCATGAAGCTCTAATACATTTTTAACTATAGAAAGTCCTAATCCACTTCCCCCCGAAGTCCTACTTCTTGACTTATCAGCTTTATAAAATTTACTCCATATATTGTTCATTTCTTCAGGTGATATAGGATTTGCCGTGTTTTCAAAAGATACCCTAAGCCTATTATCTTCGAAATTCATAGATACCCATATAACTCCCAAAGGCTCAGTATGTCTTATAGCATTAGTTAAAAAATTAGTTATAACCTGTTCTATTCTAAATTTATCTGCTTTTATATAAACATCAGAAATATAGTTTCTATCAACGGTTATATCTTTATCATTTATTTCATTGTTTAAACTTTTTATATTTTTCTCTATCATTTCACTAAGGTTAAATATTTCATGCTTAAGTTCTGTAGCATGACTTTCTAATGCAGATAAATTTAACATATCTTTTACAAGCTTGCCCATTTTATTAGTCTCTTCTAAAATTATATCTAAGGATTCATTTTTCTCTTCTTCTGAAAATACATCATCCTTAATACCTTCTATATAACCTTTAATTATAGTTATAGGAGTTTTAAGCTCATGTGATACTGCTGCCACGAATTCTTTTCTAGCCTCTTCCACTTTTCTTTCTTTTTCTATATCTTTTTGAAGCTGGATATTTGCTCTTTGCAATGAAGATAATGCACGATACAAGTTTTCTGAAAGGAAGTTTAATGTTATTGCTAAATTGCCTATTTCATCTTCAGATACTACTTCGCATTTTTCACTAAAATCTAAATTACTCATTTTCTTTGCAGTTGAGTTTATTCTTCGCAGAGGATTAGTAATCATTATAGAGTATATAAAAGATAACACTAAAATTATAAATATTGCTACTACATAAAAGTATTTATAAAACTCCTCTATAACACTAATACCTTCATCAATAGGCTGAAATGATGTAGTTCCTATTATAAGTTTATTATCGTCTAGCTTTATACAAACTAAATCTTTATTCTCACTATATGTTGTCTCTACGGAAAAGACAACTATGTTTTCCTTTAAAAGCTTATCTCTTAATAATTCATTTGTATTTAACTCAGCTAAGATCTGATGTACATATTTACCTCTTCTATTACTTTCTCCTTCTATTTCAATATTAGATGTAATAGTAAACTCATATTTATATTCTACTATTGCTAAATATGTATTATACTTCTCCCCATATTCTTCCATAAGTTCTGTTAGCTCTTTATAATTCTTTAATTTATCATATCTTTGAGAAAACTTAACAGTATTCGTTCTTATTTCTTGCTTTTTCTTATTAGAATACATACTTTGAAAAAATATTCTTTGTATTAAAAGACTAAAGCTTAAGAACAATGTAAAAATTAGTGTAGTAATTATAAATAGCTTTGTTGATATACTCTCCTTATATCTTATATTATATCTCATTTTTAACCTCAAATTTATATCCAAAACCTCTAACTGTTTGAATTAACTTGGATTTATCCCTTAACTTTTCTCTCAGTCTTTTAACACTGGTATCTACTACTCTAAAATCTCCATCAAAGTCATACCCCCAAACCCCGTCCAAAATTTGTTCTCTAGTTAGCACAATATTTTTATTTTTTACAAAGTACATAAGTAAAGAGAATTCTGTAGGAGTTAAAGAAATTTCTAATTTATCCACAGTTACTATATGTGATCTCTCATTTATACACAAACCATCAAGATCATACACATCTTCACTCTTAACTTCGCTACCATAAGTTCTTTTAATCAGTGCATTAACTTTTGCCACCAATATTTTAGGACTAAAAGGCTTGGTTTCGTAGTTATCTACTCCAAATCCAAAAGCTAAAAGCTTATCTTGTTCTTCTTCCTTTGCACTGAGCATTATAATAGGAATATCATAGCTTTGTCTTATAAGTTGTAATGCTTCAAATCCTCCCATGATAGGCATCATTATATCTAAGATTATAAGGTGAACCTCGTCATTTTTTAATTTATTTAGAGCATCCACACCATTTACTGCATAAATAACATTATATTTTTCTTTCGATAAATAAGCCCCTAATAATCTTCTTATGCTTTCTTCATCATCAACAACAAGAATTGTCTTATTCATTAATTTTCACCTCTTATAAATCTTTATTTATTTATATTATAAACCAATATTAACATATTTTCAGAAGGATTTTGTTTTATTTCAAATTGTATATTTACTAATAGTTGTTACGAAAAATTTAGCTTTTACAAATACTGCAACACAAATCCTCCATTTTTTTATTCCTATACACTATGAATATATTTTAAATATTAACAATATATAAAAGGATTTATTGCTTTATTATGGAATATACGTTTTATTACGGAATATACATTACATAACAATAAATATATATTCTAGCAAACAAATAAATTGAAAAATTCCCATGCTCCGCTGAGAATTAACTATCAATTTTCAAATTCCCATTAATTAAGATTGTGAGTTCTATTTCCTTACTAGGCAACTTATAATAGCGTTATTCTAATTTGCATTTAAAAATTTATAAATGAGGTGATATTTATGAACAATTTTCACTTAAAGCTAACTGCTTGTATTTGTATGCTTATAGATCACATAGGTTTCGTTCTATTTCCACAATATTTGTTTTTGAGAGTTATAGGGAGAATTGCTTTTCCTATATTCGCTTATTTAATTACAGAAGGCTATATGCATACCCATAGCATTAAAAAATATTCAATACGACTTCTCATTTTTGCTTTAATCTCCCAAGTACCTTATATGCTAACCTTTCGCGGGACTCAGTTAAATATATTTTTTACATTATTCATTGGCCTTATGGCACTATATGCTACTGACTATGAATTTTCTGAAAACCAACTATTAAATAAGATATTAAAAGTTATAGTTGTATCAGCTATAGTTATATCTTCTTATATATTTTGTGCTGAATATGGGATATATGGTGTTTTAACTATATTAGCATTTAAATTGTTCAAAAATAATTTTACAAAGCTAATTATAGTGCAGATTATTATAAATATAGTTCATATTGCACCTTTTTATAAATATATCTTTATAAATGGTAATTTAAATTTACGTCTTTTCTTGCAATGCGCCTCCCTTCTTTCTTTAATATTTATAAAAAAATATAATGGTGAAAAAGGCAAAAGTTTTAAATATGCTTTTTATGCCTTTTATCCAGTTCATATTTTATTGCTATATATTATAAGTAATTTTTTACTTATTTAAGTAGGAGGATATATATGAAAAAGAAAATTGTAAATATAGTTATTATCATATTTAGCATCTTTATATTACTTGTAGGCTTAAACAATTATATGTATATGAACTCTGGAAGTAGCTTTATGAAATACAATGGGGTTAAGATTGAGAGAGGTCTAACTACCTTGAACGGAGAACTTCAGACCTTTACTTACAAAATTCAATCGAAATTGCATAAGCAAAGATAACCTTTATGGCTTATTCATCAAATTTTAATCTTATTATAAGAATTATATAATAAAGTCTTATTAAAATAACATTATTAAAATGTTTTTAATTGTAGCTATTATATATTAGATAAAGTTCTATAAGCATTTTTTAATCACTTCCCCAAATATTATTTTATAGATTTTATTCTATAGAGAAATAACTTGAATCATAAACTTATATAAATATTCTAAGATTTTCTCTTAAATATCTTTTAGGTTAAGCCAATTTAAATCTTAGCTATAAAGATATAAATGATAGTTACTATGATAAACTTTAATAAATCAATCCCAATGATCCCGAAAAAATAAGGCATGATGAAAATCATGCCTTATTTTACATTTACACTCTATTAATAATCGTTTTTAATCTAATCTATTAAATTAATACTATAAAATGCTTATTTATTTTAATCTATTGGATATTCCACTCTTGGTACATTCCATATTCCTTTATATGGTGTAGGCGGAATAAATATTGATGTGCTACTTCTATTTAATTCTTCTTCTAAGGTTCTAGCTTCCTTAGAATTTATACCCATACTACTTCTCAATTCAGCAATTCTAGTAACGCCTACAAATATATTTGATATTTGATACCAAGTTGCATAATCTACCGTTCCTGTTTGTGGAAGATTGAATACCTTTTGAAATACTCTAACACTTTCTGCAGTGTTAGCTCCATACACTCCATCCACTGCTACTCTAGGTATTAAAGGATAATTTTGTGCTATTCTATTTAACTGAGTTTGAATTACTCTTACTGGTTCTCCAGTAGTGCCAATTCCTAATGTAAAACCAGGATAAGATTGTGGACTTCCTGCTACTCTTTCAGCTCTAACTAAATCAATATCATTTCCATAGAAATGAGTTAAAATTTCATAAGGTACTCTTCCTTGATCTCCTAAATATTTGCTTCCCCACTGAGTCAGCCATCCTGGACATTTAACTCTTTGGCCATCGCAATATTGAGCTAATAGTGGCTGTTTTGCTCCTCTTCTTCTAATATAAGTTGTAAATACCTCATCAACAATCCTATCAAAAACGTCAAAGGTATTTCTTCCATAAGTAAACGCATGGTCAAAAGCAGTAGAATTTGTAATATCAAAATTATATCCTTTGCCTCTATACCATTCAGTAAAAATTCTATTTAATGTAAAAGATATTATACAATATAGATTAGCTCTTATTGTGCTTTCTGGCCAAGTTGCATATATTTCACAGCTTGCAACATTCTTAATGTAATCTTTAAATGGCACCCTATAGTTTGGTGCTGCTGGGTTAGTTGGTGCACCTGCATGAACTGTTATATATTCAGGTACTATTGGCTCAGGTAATACAACAAATCCAGTTGGTGGAGGTGGTAAAGTTTTCTCAGGATCTTCAGGAATTTTAGGTGGAAAAATTCCAAACAAAGTTACATCAGGTACAATTATTATTCTTCCTATCTGTATTTCTCTATCGCTTCTAGATAAATTTACTAGGTTAAAATTTTGTATAGATGTAGTTTCAGATACTACTTGACACCCTTCCACAGTTACTGGCTCATATCCTTCTGCTTCAACGTTTACATTCCAAAGACTATAAGGCATTTCAGCTTGTTGTGGATCCAGTGTAAGTTCTATAGGTGGTGCACTTACTTCAACAGCTTCTGTTTGTCCGGAGCTATCAGTTGATAGTACGATCGCCTGTCTCGTTTCTCCTCCTACTGGAGTTATTGTCACCCTTGCACCAGTAATTGGAATATAACTATTTTGTCTATAGACATTAACTACTATTTTGCCTGTATCAGCCATATAAATACTCCTTAATTAAAATGCTTCAATTATATTTTATGCTAATATATGTAAACATATGAATAACCTGCTTTTTATTTTATATTATTAATAAATTTAACTTTTATATTTAATAATTAAATATATTTAAAAAATAACTAGTCGGTATATAGATAAACTACTCTAA
>NZ_DKLM01000127.1 GCF_002455975.1 Clostridium sp. UBA6640 | reverse complement strand
TATTGACAATGATAATCATTATCATATATAATTTAACCATAGAGATTATCTTAATGCTTAAAAAAGTTAATTATTAGCTGAATTAACTAGGTGAATTTAGTGTACGCCATAACCACTAAGTTTACCCCCTAAATAGGAATACAAACAAGTTCTTTAAATTCTAATTCAAAAATTGTTATATGTTCAAAGTTAAACCCATAATTAAAACCCTATACTTTTTAAAATATAAATGAACTTGTTTGTATTAAAATATTTAGAATATCTTATGAGATGATTTAGTAATTCTTCCCAGACTGTTAAGTGTGAATTTAGCTTTATACTTAATGGAGATTCTAAAAACTAATTAACTGTAAAGATAATACCTAATAAATCTTTAAAAGAACATGATAAAATATTTGTTACGAATAAAAAAGTCTTCTTAAATGAAGGCTTTTTTATTCGTAAAAAACAAGTTGTAATATAAATTTAAAATTTAATGATATAATTTGTTAAGATATACATATCCAATTCTTAAAATGGCTTCTTAGGTATCTCCAAAAAATAACTAGTATGTATCCTAGTCTATTTTCCATAATATTAGGATAGCATACTTGCTTACAATTTCATCTATCCACATATTATAATATCTTATATTATATAAGATATTCCTTCTACTTTTAGATAGCTATTTTATTTTAAATTCCTTATACAAACTATATAGCTTTATTTAATATTTTATATTAAATAAATGTTAAAAAATAAAAAAATATCTTTATAAACCATAGAGAGAGAAATTATTTTAATTAATATGTAAATGGTGTTTATAAAGATAAAATATGGATATAATTTTAGAAAAATGAGGAATACTTAATGAAAGTTCATTTAGTATCAAAATAAGTTGGAGGGAAATTATGAATAGGATTGTTTTAGTTGGAAGAATAACCAAAAAACCAGAAATAAAAGTTCTGGATGAAAATAATAAGGTTTTCACTAGAATTATGCTAGCGGTGGATAGACCATATAAGACTGCGTCTGGAGAAAAACAAGTAGATTTTATCCCAATAGTATTATGGGGTAAAAAAGCTGAAATTGTTTGTGAATACTTAGATAAGAATAGTATGATAAGCGTAACTGGAAGACTTCAAACTAGAGTTTTTGAAAATCATGAAGGCCAAAGAAAATTCATATCTGAAGTTATTGCAGATGAGTTCCAATTTATGAGTTACAAAAAACAAAGTGAAAATATAGGATAAAGACAAAAATAATACCAAAGTTTTGTTAAACTATAAGTGTTTAATAAAATAGGAGAGTTTTTTGTAAAACACCATTAATAATTACAGAAATAGATTTTAAAATATGTTAACTGTAAGTTAAAAAGGCAGCGATATTGTCGCTGTCTTTTTAAACTGTATAGAATAAGATAACTAATCAACTATATGATTCCCTAATGAAAATTTAACNNTTAAGAAATTCACCTTTAGTGAATTTTTTCCTAAATTCTTCATTCTTCATTATTAACCCTTAATTTTTAAGGGATTAAACTGGTCTTATAGAAAATTTATTTTTCAGAGTATATTAAGTTTTCACATTGCATCCCTATAGTTATCTTTAAATAGCCTAATATATGTTTTCTTGTAATATTTCTTTTAGAGACATATAATTTTCAATAGCATTTAGTAGTTTAACAGATTTACTTGTGTCTCCAATTAATATTCCACCAATTACTACATCATCCTTAAAAAATAGTTTTTTATAAGTTTTATTTTTTGTGTCTTTAAGTTCTAAAGCTTTACCTTCAGTTTGAGGGATTGTTCCACAAGAGAAAACTTCTATATTCATAGCATTAAAACTAATTGGGCTTTGGAAACCAACAAAATTTTTATTATCTCCTACTGCATTAGCACCAGCAGTGTTTCCCATCTCTATAGCAGCAGGCCAGTTTCCATAAACTATTCCGTTGATTTCTGCTATATCTCCGCAAGCATAAATATCTTTAATAGATGTCTCCATTTTTTCATTAACTACAATTCCTCTGTTTAATTTAATGTCTGTGCCTTCAGTGATATTTTTATTAGGGACAATACCTACAGAGAATAGAACCATATCTGCTTCAATTTCCTTGCCATTATTTAGCCTTACAATCTTTTTATTGTTTCTATCTTCTATTACTTCAGCAGCAGCACCTAAAATCACATTAACTCCTGAGTTAATTACTTCCTCCTCTAATATAATACTACCTTGAGTATCCAATTGTTTTGTTAGTAAATGTTTTGCAAATTCTACTACTGTTACTTCCTTATTATCTCGCTTAAATTCCCAAGCTGCCTCAAGACCTAATAATCCTCCACCTATTACAACAATTTTATTAGAATTAGCCAATCTATCTTTGATATTATTAAGGTCATCTAATCCCCTTAATGTGAATACATTAGGTGTATCTGCACCTTTAACAGGAGGAATAAAATTTTTACTACCATTAGCTATAATTAACTTATCGTATTTTATAATAGCATTATTGCTAGTTAATACGGTTTTTTCACTAGGATTAATTTTTTCCACTTTAGTATTTAATGTTAATTTTATATTATTTTCTGAATACCATTCATATGGGGAAATGTAAAAATCCTTATCATCAAGTACATCTACAATTCCATCTGAAAGAGCAGGTCTATAATAGGTTAGATATGGTTCAGAAGAAATTATTTCGATATCACAAATTTTATTTCTTTTTCTTATAGCTTCAGCAGCATAGTATCCTGCAATACCATTTCCAACTACTACATATTTATCATTGCTTTCTGATTTAAAAGTGATTAGTTCTTCAGTAACTTCAATAAATTGTTCGGAATTAGCTCCACACACAGGACAAATTTCTGGTGCAGTATCTCCTTCGAAGATTTCTCCGCAAATTACGCATTTCCAACGTTTTTTGCTAGTAGGCCTATTATTCTTAACACCTTTTTTTATATTTTCTTGAATTCTTGCTGCAAAACTTTCACCAAAACTATAAGCTTTAGTTAAATCTTCATCAGTAGGTTTAAAAGATGCTCTAAGCGGTGGTAAGGTATTTAGCCTTAATTGTTTAATTCTCTCCATGACATTAGGAACACCTTCTCCACTCCATCCATATGACCCGAATGCAGAAGCTACTTTTCCGCCATGAACTAGAGGATTTAATGAAACTAATACATCCCAAATTGGTTTTAGTGCATCTCCATTTATAGTTGGAGTACCAAATAATACTCCTTGAGAAATGTTTATTTTATCTAATATTTCATTGATATCGTGATGAATTACATCAAAAGTGTGGACATTAAAACTTCCAGAAGCTTCAATTGCCCTCTTAATTTCTATAGCTAAACTTTCTGTGTATCCATAAGCAGAAACATAGCAGATAGTTACATCAAGCTTGTCATTTCCAGGCTTAATTTCTTCACTCCATATTTTATAAAGGTTCACTATTTTTAATGGATCATCTCTAAGTATAGGTCCATGTCCAGGACAAATCATATCTATTTTTAGATCTTTAATTTTACCAATAGCAGATAATACATGGCTTTTGAAAGGTCCCATAATTACATCGAAATAATATTTTAAAGCTTCAAGATAGTCATTATTATTTTCATTTAGATCATTAAAAACTTTTGAATTACAATAATGGCAACCAAAAGAGTCGCAGGTTATTAAAATTTTATCTTCTTCTACATAAGTATATATGGTATCCGGCCAGTGTAAGAATGGAGCTGAGATAAATTTTAGAGTTTTATTTCCAAGACTTAAAGAAGTTCCGTCTCCTACAGTAATTGAATCAAAATTTCTATGAACTATGTTTTTTAAGAAGTTTAAAGCAGCAGGACTTCCTACGACTTTAGCATTTTTAGCTATTTCTAGTAGTTTAGCAACACTTCCAGCGTGATCAGGTTCAGTATGGCTTATAACTATATAGTCTAGTTTTTCTACATCTACGTTTAAAGATTTTAATCTTTCAAGATATTCATCAAAAAATTTAATTTTAACAGTATCAAATACAGCTGTCTTTTCACTACCTTTAACAACATAAGAGTTGTATGTCGTACCGAAAGGGGTGTACATAACTACGTCAAAAATTCTAAGATTAGGATCTAATGCTCCAACCCAATAAATATCATTTTTTACTTCTAAGGCTTTCATAAACATATCTCTCCTTACATTTATTACACTATTTTAAATATATATGTATTTAAACGGTTACTATTTGTGTTGTATATTTAGGAAAATTATTGCTAATAAATATTACAAATAAATTGAGAATATTTAATTATATTATATGACTATTTGTTAATAATTAATAGTATTTAAAAAGTATTAATAATAAAAGATACCTATAGTTTTATAATATTGTATAGAAAGATGTTAAAATATTATTTAGAAGGAGAGTGAAGAATTTGGTTTTTGGGGGAATTTTATCGGTATGTATAACTTTTAAAATTAATTTAATGCTTAAAAATCAAGTATATTTATGGAAATAACAATTTCAACCATAGGTGCATTAATTGCGCTAATGATTTCGATATTTTTTATATTTAAAAAGCTTCATCCTGCTTATAGCTTAATGTTAGGAGCTATAATAGGTGGCCTATTAGGGGGTGGAGGATTCCAAGGGACTACTAATCTTATGATTGATGGAGCGAAAAATATAATGCCAGCAGTGCTTAGAATCATATCTGCAGGAGTTTTGGCAGGAGTACTTATAGAATCAGGAGCAGCAGTTAAAATATCAGAAACCATAGTAGAGAGTATAGGAGATAGAAACGCACTTATAGCGTTATCTATTGCAACACTAATACTAACTGCTGTGGGTGTCTTTATTGATGTTGCAGTTATAACTGTAGCACCAATTGCATTATCTATTGGTGCTAAAAGTGGTTTTTCAAGACCATCTATATTAATTGCTATGATAGGTGGAGGAAAGGCAGGAAATATAATATCTCCAAATCCTAATACTATATCAGTATCGCAAAATTTAGGAGTATCTTTAACATCAGTTATAACTTCAGGTATAATTCCAGCAATATTTGGATTTATTGTAACTTGTATATTAGCAAGAAGGCTAGTAAACAAAGGAAGTAAAATAACATCTTCAGAAGGAAAAGATAGAGATGGTAATTTACCTAACTTCTTTTCAGCTATCATAGGCCCACTAATATCAATATTTTTACTTGCGTTAAGACCTATAATGAATATATCTATTGATCCACTTATAGCCTTACCACTTGGAGCTGTATTAGGGGCAATATCTATGGGGAAAATAAAACAATTAAAACTTTATGCAGCTAGAGGACTAGAAAAGATGAGCTCTGTCGCAGTACTTCTTATAGGAACAGGAGCTTTAGCGGGAATAATAGCTAATTCAGAGTTGAAAAATACTATAATAGGTATGGTGGATACATTAGGATTACCAACATTTTTATTAGCGCCCATAGCAGGAATATTAATGTCTGGTGCTACAGCTTCAACTACTTCAGGAGCAACAGTGGCATCTTCTGTCTTTGGACTTACTCTAATTAACTTAGGAATTAAGCCACTAAATAGTGCGGCTATGATTCATAGTGGAGCTACTGTATTAGAGCATCTTCCACATGGGAGTTTTTTTCATGCAACTGCAGGAAGCGTATTTATGGATACTAAGGAAAGATTTAATTTAATTGTATATGAAAGTATTATAGGACTTATAATGACTATAGTTTCTACAATTATTTATGGAATATTATAGAATTTGGAGGAAATCTTATGGCTTTAAAATTTGTTTTAGCTCCAGATTCCTTTAAAGAGAGTATGAGCTCAAAGGAAGCTTGCGATGCTATGGAAAGAGGAATTAAAAAAGTTATAGATGACGTAGAGTGCATAAAGATACCTATGGCAGATGGGGGAGAAGGTACGTTAGGAGCATTAGTAGAAGCTACAAATGGCAAAATTTATGATGTAGAAGTTATGTCTCCGCTAATGGAAAAAGTTACAGCTAATTTTGGTATATTAGGAAATAGTAATACAGCAGTTATTGAAATGGCAAGTGCTAGCGGTATTATGCTTGTGTCTAAAGAAAAGAGAAATCCTTTAATTACAACTACCTATGGTACAGGGCAACTTATAAAAGCTGCATTAGATAAAGGAATTAATCACTTAATTATTGGAATAGGTGGCAGTGCAACTAATGATGGCGGTGCAGGGATGATTATGGCATTAGGAGCAAAACTTTTAGATGATAATGGGAGAGAATTAGATGTAGGTGGAGGAGAACTTTATAAGCTTCATAAGATAGATATTTCTAATCTTGATTCTAGAATTAAAGATCTAACTGTAGAGGTAGCTTGTGATGTGAAAAATCCCCTTATAGGTCCTAAAGGTGCATCACAGGTATTTGGCCCTCAAAAAGGTGCTACAAAGGAAATGGTTGAAATTTTAGATAAATCTTTAGAACATTATGCAAAGAAAGTAAAAGAACAATTAGGAATAGATATCTCAACTATTCCTGGTGCTGGTGCTGCGGGAGGATTAGGAGGAGGATTACTTGCTTTTTTAAATGGTGAGCTAAGAAGCGGAGTTGATCTTGTAACTCACCATACAGGACTAGAAGAAAAAATAAAGAATTCAAATTACGTAATTACTGGTGAAGGAAGTGTGGATGGCCAAACTATTTTTGGAAAAACTCCTGTAGGTGTAAGTAAAATAGCTAAAAAATATAATGTCCCAGTTATAGTTGTTGCGGGAAGAATAGGTAATGACATTGAACCTATTTATGATGAGGGAGTAGTATCAATATTTAGTATACTTCAAGAAGTAACAGATATTGAAAAGGCTTTAGAGGATGGAAAGGAAAATTTAGAAAAAACTTTAGAAAATATAGCAAGATTATTAGTATTAGATAAAGCTGGACGTTAAAGTCCGGCTTTATTTTGTGAAAGTGATGGAAAATTTTTTGTTCAAGCTCAAGATTTACAAGTGTAGTTTTTATATTCTAAGGTACTATATAGATGTAGCACTCCTAAATTTAATTTATACACCCATAAAATTATATTAACAAATTGTTATAGCTTATATTTATGTAATTGAGAATTGACGATTGACAATTGACAATGGACAATTATGGATACTTCTCTCAAGAGAAGTTTTGAACTTATTCCTTTTAAAAGTGACAAAGTCACTTTTATTAAAAATTTATTAAAAAATTAGTTTGATTAAAACTAATTTCAACATTGTGGAACCCTATACTAATGAATCGTTGATATACGTAAGAGTATTCGGCAAATAATAATTAAGCAATTTAATAAACCAATTCCTTTAATTGTTAGAAAATACTATTAAATCAGAAAAATAGAAGGTATAATAGTAAATAGATAATTAAATATTTATTAACTTTTTGTATACAAAGATAAATTTTAATATTTGTTAAAGCAAAGTTTAGGAGGGAATAACATTGGAAGTTCTAAGATTTCAGCAATTTAGAGAAAAAATTAGGGATAACATAGGAAAAGTAATTATAGGTAAAGAGAGTAATATAGATAAAATTGTAACGGCATTCATAACTTCTGGACATGTTTTATTAGAAGATGTTCCTGGGCTAGGAAAAACTAAGCTTGCTAGAAGTTTGGCTAAGACTATGAATTGCAGCTTTAAAAGGATTCAGTTTACACCAGATTTATTACCATCAGATTTGACAGGAATTTATTTTTATAATCAAAAAGATTATGAATTTGAATTTAGGCAAGGACCACTTTTAAGCCAAATAGTGTTGGCAGATGAAATAAATAGAGCAACTCCTAGAACCCAATCAGCATTGCTTGAATGTATGGAAGAAAGACAAGTTACTGTGGAAGGACATACAATTAAACTGAATAAACCATTTTTTGTTATAGCAACTCAAAATCCTGTAGAACAATTTGGTACATTTCCGTTACCAGAAGCACAGTTAGATAGATTTTTCATGAAACTTTCGATGGGATATCCTAATTATAATGAAGAAAAGAATATGATGGATAGATTTATGGAACGTGACCCGTTAAATGATTTACAGCCAGTTGTTACTATGGAAGAAATAGAATATGTCCAAAATAATTATAGCAGTGTTTACCTTAGTGAAGAAATTAAAGAATATATATTAAATATAGTAATTGCTACAAGAAAGCATAAAAGTATCGAATTAGGATGTAGTCCAAGAGCAACATTAAATTTGATGAAAGGTTGTCAGGCATATGCAGCAATCAATGGTAGAGATTATGTAATACCTGAAGATGTCAAAATTTTAGCTCCATCTATTATGAGTCATAGAATAATTTTAAAAACTGAAATAAATATAGAAGATGGCAAGACTGAGAGAGTAATAAATGAGATATTAAATACTGTAGAAGTACCTTTAGAAAAATTGTAGAGGCGATATTATGATATATGTATATTTTTTCTTATTTACATTATCAATGTTGTTAGTTTATTTAGGATATAGGACGAGAACTAAGGGCTTTAATAATCTTAAAGTATTTCGAATAGTTGAAAATAATAGAATTATAGAAGGTGAAAGTTTTAAAATTACTATCGTTATAGAAAATAACAAATATCTTCCTATTCCTTTTTTAGCTATATCTGAAAAAATTCCTTATGGAATAACTTATAGTGGTGAAACGTTAAACTTTAAAGGTGAAAATAGTTTATGGCATATAGGTAAATATAGTGTTAAATGGTTTGAAAGAAGAAGAAGAACCTATACTTTGATAGGAATAAATCGAGGCACTTACATAATAAAGGATATGAAAGTCACTATAGGGGATGTTTTTGGATTTTCTATAGATACTAAAGAAGTACAAGATTTTATAGAGGTGTTAGTATATCCAAGGCTTATGCCTATAAAAAAATATATTTTTGATACAACAAATTTTAATGGAGATAATACGGTTATGAGGTGGATTCATAAGGACCCGCTTTATATAAAGGGAATTAGAGAATACAATGTGGAAGATAGAATGAAGGATATACATTGGAAATCAAGTTTAAAAATGAACAAGCTAATGGTTAAAGATTATGATTACACATCTGAAAGACAACTTATATTAATATTGAATATTCAATGTCATAAAGACCATTGGTCTAATATAAAAAGTGATATTATTGAAAATGGAATTAGGATCACAGGATCATTAGCGCATAAAGCAATAAAAGAAGGTATACCTACAGGGGTTTGGACCAATGGAAGGATTATATCTTATTCGGACAATCTTCCTGGTGAAGTATCACCTGAAATTAATAACTTTAAAAAAATTATGGAGTTATGTGCAAGAACAGATTATACAATCAGAATAGAGTTTAATAAATACCTTCAAAATAACATACAAAAATTTGAAAGAAGCTGTACCTATGTTGTAATCACTCCTTACTTAGATAGCGAAAGTAGAACAATATTATCAAAAATTAGAAATAACGGATTTAATGTTAAAATAATAGATACGTCAAGTTACCATTCTATAAATCCTATTAAAGGTATAGAAAAGCTTTCTTTTAAAGGAGTGAGTAAATAGATGAGTTGGCATAAGCAAGTAAAAATTTTATATACTACAACATTAACAGTGTTTTTCTTTATTATGTGGGCTTTTATAGAAAAAATAATGTTTCAAAATAACATAAAATATTCATTAATTATTATAACTTTAATTTCTGTATTTTTAATGCTGTATTTAATTTACAAAAAAGTTAATACACATTTATCGGTGGCAATTCNNCGCAATTCCTTTAATAATTTCAATGTTAATTTTACATTTTATATTAAAAGATTCATTGATAATTGTAAATTTAGTATTTATAGCTGCAACTATGATTTATAGTTTAACCATAGAAAATGATAATATAACTTATTATCAATGCAAAAGAACTTTAACTAATGGATTATATTTAATAGTTCCTATAGGGGTCATTGGAATAGTATTCCGATCAGATTTGATAATGTATCTTTTTAGGGCGTATATGTTTTACCTAATACTTATGATTATTACCTTTAGAGAAAGTTTAAGATATATGTATAATATAAGAAATAAATCTTCTATATATGTAAATTTGGGAATTGTATTAGGAATAGTTGCGTTATGTCAAGATTATGCATTCAATCTTTTTAACAAGGCTATAACATGGATTTTTGGAGGAATATCTTTTGTTGTTGAGAGAATCTTAACACTAATTGTAAAAATTCTTGAAAAGCCTATAGAGTTTATAGTAGAGAACCTTAAAAAAATTATGATGAAAAATAAGCATTTGGAAGAGATGCTAGATAAGTTAGAAAATACAAATAAAGCAAAAGAATTTATATATGAAGAAAGTACATTAAAATACCCTATATGGATTAAAATTGTACTTTTGATTATAGTACTGTATCTCTTATATAAGATAGTTTCTCGAATTGCAATAGGTGTTAAAGTTAATGAAAATTATGTAGAGTGCGTAGAGAGTATAAATGAGAAAAGTCAAGAAAAGAAACCAAGTTACATTTCTAAATTTATAAAAAAGATATTTAGAAAAAAAGGAGATATACGAGAAGAAATCCTTTATAATTATAAAAACTTTGAAGAAATTACGGAAAAGGCAGATATATATAAAACTTATATGACTGCTACTCAGCTTAAAAATGTAACAAAAGTAAAGATAGATAACGTAGAGGATTTAAATGATATGACTAATATATATAACAAAGCAAAATTTTCTACACAAGAACTTAGTGAAGAAAATTTACAGCAAGTGAAAAGTGGTTATGAAAATGTAAAAAAACAAATATAAAAATATATCAATTTATTGAGTTTAAAATTTACAATTATGGTAGGGATTGATCCCCCATGAATAATTTCTACCATAAATATTTTAATAAAATTCACTGTATTACTTTAAAAAGTCATATGGGAATTTGTGGAGTAAGTACATAATAATAGGGTTAGTAATAGAAGAGCTCCAAAAAGGTGGAGTAATAATTTTACAAAAAGGTGAAAAACTTCAAACAAAAAAGTTTCAACAAAATTTTAGCTTTTCGACATGAAAACATATGGAAAAGGAATAATTTAACTGCTAACATTATAGCAGAGTTTTAATAAATATCAATAGGAATACAAATCTGTCATTTTAAAGGGATAAAATATAAATGAGCGTTACATCAAATGACATAATTTTTTGACCTCTAGTGATACAATTTATTCATGTAGAGAGAGTTAGGTTGAGGGGGTCGTCTAAGTGGTTGTAGTTGAAACTTTAGCGCAAGCTGTAGAAATTGAAAAAAATGTAGAGTACAACTATGTCTATAAATTATTAGAAAGTAATTATAGTGTAGATGTTAACGGAAAAGATCAGATTGTACAAGCGTATGGTATAGAGGTAGAAAGAGAAGATGTAGTAAAAGGAAAAAAAGTATCCCAGTGTAGAGATTTTGTAAAGTATATAAGTCCTCAGAAGGAAAAAGTAGGGAATTTGATGAAGATGTTGTACCAACACCTAGTATCTCCTATACATCTAATAGACGTTATTGGGGAATATGTTGATCAATGTGTTAATGATTTTGATGAAGAATTACTTATTGGGGAAATAGAAAATTTAAAAAAAATAGTGGCATTATAAGAGAGAAATTGTCTCTTATATTAAGTAAGGGGGAATTTCTCCCTTATTTTTTGTAAATATAAAAACTAAAGGAAATAAGGAGATAAACTCATATAATAACAATTTATTTTAATAGAATTAATTTCAGCGGTCTGTTGCAATTTTCAAATTCATGGTAGTATAGATAAAAGGGTATAAATTATAAGAATAGTATAATTTTAAAAATTTTAAATGATTGATGAAGGAGAGTTGTCAATTAAAAAGATATAAATAACTCTTTTAAGACATCAGAAAATAATTAATGAATGTTTTATTATATGAGGAAGGTTTTGTTGTATCATATAAGATATTTTTAGAACTTTTAATTAATTGTTTTTAGATGATTAAAATATTTTAATTATTTTGAAAAGAGACTAATTTTCACTTAATTGAATTTATAAGGAGGTGAGATAGTGATAGCAGGTGTCGGAGTGGATATAGTTGAGATTCGAAGGATAGAAACTGCTATGAATAGAACAAGCGGATTTTTAGAAAAAATTTTTAATGATTCTGAGTTAAAGCATTTAAAAAGTAGAAACTTAAGGCCGGAATATATAGCGGGACGATTTGCCGCAAAGGAAGCCATATCGAAGGCTTTAGGTACAGGTTTTAGAAGTTTTAATTTTAAGGATATAATAGTTGAGAATACTGATCTTGGAAAACCTATAGTAACTTTAAGCGGAAATGCTGATTTAATTGCAAAGAAAATGGGAGAGTATAATTTGCAATTGAGTATTTCTCATGGTGAGGATAATGCAATAGCTTATGCTATATTGGAGGTGAGACTTGATGGGGAATAGTCTTCAAAACTTCAAGAGTACAATCTTTACAAATCTACATAATATTTATTTTAAAGAAATCAAGTTAACAGAGGAGTTTATTATAAGTTTACTGAAGAAAAGAAAAATAGATGGACACAAAGGTGATTATGGAAGAGTGCTTGTAATATCAGGCTCTAAAGGTTATAGTGGTGCGGCCTATATAACCACTCAAGCAGCAGTGAGAAGTGGTGCTGGATTAGTTACACTATGCACGCATAAAGATCTTCAGGATATTATGTGTATAAAACTTTGTGAGGCAATGACAGTAAATTTTGAAGAGACAGATAAGATTAATAATATTGTTGAAAAAAGTAATGTAATAGCTTTTGGTCCTGGAATGGGAAATAGTAAACTTACCTTTAATATATTAAAAGAAATTTTAACTAAAAGTGAATGTCCTATGGTTATTGATGCTGATGGATTAAATGTATTGCAAGGACAATTAGAACTTTTAGAGTATAAGAATAATGAGATAATATTAACTCCTCATTTAAGAGAGATGGCAAGACTTACAGGTTTAACAATAGAAGAAATTAAAGAAAATAAAGTTAAAATAGCTAAGGAGTTTGCTAAAGTACATAATATTATTTTACTTCTAAAAGGATATAATACTATAATTACTGATGGAAACGTGGTTTATATAAATACTACAGGAAGTAGTGCTATGGCATCAGGTGGTATGGGAGATGCTTTGACAGGAGTAATATCATCCTTTATAGCTCAGGGGTATGAGCCTTTAAAAGCTACTTATCTCGGTGCATATATACATGGGTATTGTGGAGATTTATTGTCAGAAGAAATGTTCTGCGTCAATGCNNCTCATTTAATAGAATACTTACCTTATAGTATTAAAAAGCTCATGGACAAGTTATAAATAATTTAATTTTGATAAGCTTTAATAATTGGTTATAGTATTAAAAAAATTATAATAGATATAGTAGTGTATTACTTTATATGGGGGAATGTTTTATGAATAAGCCATTAAGAAATTCACTACTAGCTATAGGCAGTTTAATAGTCTTAACTATAGTATTCTTCATAATACGGGGACTGAAAAGCCCTGTCACAGAAGAGGTACAAATAACTGAATATTTGAAAAATATAAAAGCGTATAAAAGTGATGTAATAATTGAAATGAATAATTCAAAGCAGAATTTAACCTATAATGGTAAACAAGCTTATATGAAGAATTCAAGATATATATTAGAATTAGAGGATGAGAGAGTATTTGATTTTAACAGTGATCAATTAGTTGTTAAAGATAAACATAATAATAGGGAATATGCTCTTTCAAGTGATTTTGATGAAGTATTAAAGTATTGTTTTATAGGGGAATTTATAGGACTTTTATATACCAATGAAGAAATAAATTATTCTATTGATCAAGTGGATGATACACAGTGTTTAGCTATCGATTTATTACTTCCGGGGATAAATAAAAATATTCATAGGGGAGTAATGTATATTAATTTAAATAACGGTTTGCCAAAAGAGTTCCGTATCCTAGACATTAAGGGGAAGGAAAAAGTAAAATGTACTTATGAAAATTTTATAGAGTTAGAAAAAATTGAAGATTATGAATTCGAAGGAATGTAGTTACAAAAAGGCAAATTAGAGATATTATAGAAAATTAAGATAGTTAAATTAACTGTGAGGTGGGAAAATTGTTTAGACATTTAAGACCAGTATGGGCAGAAGTAGATTTAGATAAATTAGCTTATAATATGAGAGAGATAAGGAAAATTGCTAAAAGTAAGAATATTATAGCAGTAGTAAAAGCAGATGGATATGGACATGGAGCAGTAGATATAGCACCAGTGCTTTTACAAAATGGAGCCAATGGATTAGCAGTTGCAGTAATAAGTGAAGCAGTAGAATTAAGAAGAGCAGGAATTGAAGCATCAATTATGGTACTTGGTTTCACACCTCCTAATTTAATAGATAATTTATTAAGATATGATATTGAACAGACCGTAATTAACTATGAATTTGCCAAAGAGCTATCTAATATGGCTCGTAAAAAAAATAAAATAGCCAAGATTCATATTGCAGTGGACACAGGTATGAGACGGATAGGGTTCTTACCAAATGACAAAAGTGTTGATGAAATTTATAAAATTAGTCAATTACCTAACATAGAAATAGAGGGGTTGTTTTCACATTTTTCATCAGCTGATGAAGGGGACAAGGAATATACTAAGTTACAGGTGAAACGTTTTGACGACTTTTACAGCAAACTTAAAGATTTAAATATAAAAATTAATAATAGGCATATTGGAAATAGTGCAGCAATCATTGATTTACCGGAAACTCATTTTGAGGCGGTAAGACCAGGAATTATATTATATGGATATTATCCATCAAATGAAGTAGTAAAAGATAAAGTAAAGTTAAAACCAGTAATGTCATTAAAATCGAATATTATTCATATAAAAACTTTGCCACCAGGAGAACATATAAGTTATGGTAGAAGATTCAAAACGGAAAGAGAAAGTGTTATTGCTACTCTTCCTGTAGGATATGCTGATGGTTATACAAGATTACTTTTTGGAAAAGCAAAGGTTATTGTTAATGGGAAATTCGCACCAGTAGTTGGTACTATATGCATGGATCAATGCATGATAGATATAACGGACATTGATGGTGTAGAACTTGGAAATGAGGTTATACTAATAGGTGAAGACGACTATAACAATAAATTTACTGCTGATAATGTAGCAGAACTTTTAGGTACTATAAATTATGAAATTGTTTGTGCTATAAACAAGAGAGTGCCAAGGGTTTACATAAAAGGTGGTAAAGTAATCAAAGTTAGGAATTATGTATAATTTTTAGGCTATCAGAAAAAGCAAAAAAATGTTGTAGAAAGTAGAAAAAGCCCATAATTTCTTTGACATCTTGACAGTTGTTGAATTATAATTAAAACTGTACATAATGGTTGTTATTAGTTATATAGGAGGTATTGAATTTCCATGTCAGATTCAAAGAAATTAAGTGTAAACCTCTCCAAAACACTTTTGGGAAAGATTAGTAAAAATTTAAATGCAGATTATAAAAAAAATAGTGAATTTATTGATGAAGCCATAATACTATATATAGAGGAGGAAAACTCCATCGATTTTATAGAGACTATGAAGCAAGGATATTTATCTATGGCTGAACTAAATTTAGAAATAGCAGAATTTGGTTTAGAACAAGATGTTTGTGACTTCATAGAATATGAATCTAGGCTTTAGGAGAGTGAATTGCCTAATGACAACTGTTGTGAAAAGAGGAGATATATTTTATGCTGATTTAAGTCCAGTTGTTGGATCAGAACAAGGTGGGGTAAGGCCGGTAATTATTATTCAAAATGATATTGGAAATAGATATAGCCCTACAGTAATTGTCGCAGCTATTACTTCTCAGATAAATAAGGCAAAACTTCCAACTCATGTAGAAATTTCTTCTGAGGAGTATGGATTAAATAAAGACTCGGTAGTTTTGCTAGAACAAATAAGAACATTAGATAAAAGAAGACTTAAAGAGAAAATAGGTCATATGACAAAAGATGATATGGAAAAAGTTGATACATCTTTAATGCTTAGTTTAGATTTAAAGCATAAAAATAAAAATAACTAAATATATAGGAGTTGTGAAAATCACAACTCCTTTATTATATTATTCAATAATAAAAATATATTTTAGATAATATATAGGTAAATTGTATTAAAAATTAACATATAGCTAAATATAAATACATCATTGGGTATTTAGTTCACAATTCACAATGCAAAATTCACAATTATAGTGGAAATTAATTCTTGTAAATTGACTTCTTTAAATAGATTTTTCAATAAAGGTGACTGCGTCACTTTAAAAAGATTAAAATAACGGAAATAGGTGATACAACTAAATTTACTGGATAAAAGTGATTGTATCACTTCAAAAATAAATAATTTTAAATTTCTCAGCTTTTGCTGAGAAATATCCACAATTGTGAATTGTGAACTGTGAATTGTGAATTGTCTAAAGTAAGTGTTGTTAAAAAGCATAAAATTGTTATAATAGTTTATAGAAGATAATCTAGGAGGTAGAGGCATGGAAAGAACACTAGACCAATTAAAAGACATTGCTAAAGAGATAAGAAAAGACATAGTTACAATGTTAACTGAATCAGCTTCAGGACATCCAGGTGGTTCATTATCAGCAGTTGAAATTTTAACTACATTATATTTTAATGAGATGAATGTAGACCCAAGTAATGCTAAAAATCCAAAGAGAGATAGATTTGTACTTTCAAAAGGGCATGCAGCACCAGTTTTATATAGTACATTAGCTGAAAAGGGTTTTTTTGAGAAATCTGAGCTTATGAAATTAAGAAAGATAGGTTCAATACTTCAAGGACATCCAAATATGAACTATATTCCAGGTGTTGATATGTCAACAGGTTCATTAGGCCAAGGTATTTCTACAGCAGTAGGTATGGCATTAGCTGGAAAATTAGATAACAGTGAATATAGAGTATATACTCTTTTAGGCGATGGAGAACTTCAAGAAGGTCAAGTGTGGGAAGCAGCTATGAGTGCTGCACACTATAAGTTAGGAAACTTAACAGCCTTTGTTGATTATAATGGACTTCAAATAGATGGAGATATATCTGAAGTTATGAATCCAAATCCGATAGCGGATAAATTTGCTGCTTTTGGTTGGAATGTAATAGTATTAGAGGATGGACACGATTTAGTGGCTATTAAAAGTTCTATAGAAGAAGCTAAAAAAGTAACAAATAAACCTACAGTGGTAGTATGTAAAACAATTAAGGGTAAAGGCGTATCATTTATGGAAAACCAAGCAGGATGGCATGGATCTGCCCCTAATAAAGAGCAATGCGATTTAGCATTAAGAGAAATAGGAGGGGAAGCATAATGACTAAAATAGCAACAAGAGAAGCATATGGAAAAGCACTTGCAAGAATAGGTCAAGAAAATGAAAATATAGTAGTTTTAGATGCTGATTTATCAAAATCTACAAAAACAGCTGATTTTAAGAAAGTTTGTCCTGAAAGATTTTTAAATATGGGAATAGCTGAAGCAAATATGATGTCAGTAGCAGCAGGACTTGCAAGTTGCGGTAAAATTCCTTTTGTAAGTACTTTTGCAATGTTTGCGGCGGGAAGAGGATTTGAGCAAATAAGAAATTCAATATGCTATCCAAAATTAAATGTTAAGATATGTGCAACTCATGCAGGATTAACAGTAGGAGAAGATGGAGCATCTCATCAAGCTATAGAAGATATATCATTAATGAGAAGTATACCAAACATGGTAGTTATAAGTCCAAGTGATGGTATTGAAACAGAAGCAGCTATTGAAGCGATTACAAAATATCAAGGACCATGCTACGTAAGACTTGGAAGAAGTGCAGTTCCTGCAGTAAACGCAAATGCTGATTATAAATTTGAAATAGGAAAAGCTGTTACATTAAGAGAAGGAAAAGATGTTGCTATTATTGCTACAGGAATAATGGTGGATGCTGCTCTAGAAGCTGCAAATACTTTAAGCGAAGAAGGAATAAAGGCAAAAGTTATAAATATACATACAATTAAACCTATTGATAAAGAAGCTATAACTAATGCTGCTAGAGAAACAGGGCTAATAATAACAGCAGAAGAGCATAATGTGATTGGTGGATTAGGTTCAGCAGTATGTGAAGTTGTAACATCAAATCATCCAGTTCCAGTACTTAGAGTTGGAGTTAAAGATACATTTGGTGAAAGTGGTAAACCAGCAGATTTATTAAAAGCTTATGGTCTAACAGCAGAAGATATCGTTAAATCAGTTAAAAAAGGATTAGAATTAAAATAGAAATTATAGAAAGCTTCACAAAGTAATATTTGTGGAGTTTTTTTATATTTTTAAGATAAATGTATTTTAAGCTTTTGTAGTTATATTTTACAGAAAATAATGATTTTTTAGGGGAGAGATGTTATAATAATGAATAATTAAAAATTATGTTTATATTGATATATATGATACTTGGAAGGTGATTTATAGTTTAAGACAACTATTTTTTAGAGCATTTCAATACATAATTTAAGCAATGCACAACTTAAAATAATAGAAGATTGAGAATGGACAATTGACAATGCGATGGGAATTAATTTTTTACTAGTAATGTATCGTTAGTTCTTTATAAGAAGTAAATGGGTTACTTCAAAAATAAATTAGTTCTAAGTTTTTGGGTTTTTGTTAATAAATTTCTACAATTGTGAATTGTACATTGTGAATTAAACAAGGGAGAGATAAATGATGAAATATGAAACAAAGCAAAATTCAAAGACTCACTTAGTATTTGAAGATATTTTTACAAGTTTTAAGATTTCACTTAAAATATACTTAATTCCACTAATATTAGGAATGATTTCAGGTCTAATATATTGTTTAGTAAAAGATTTACCTCTAAGTATTTATACCTTACTTAAGAGTACAGTACACATAGGTATTTGGATGTCTTGTTTTGGACTGTTTATAGGGGCTGTGGCATTTATGAGGCCTCGACATATGGAGCCTTTAAATTATCAAAATCAATGGAGAAATTATTATAAATTTTTTAACTTAATAGGTTCAATAGTATCAATATGTTTTTTTATGTTATCATACGCATTAATAATGGATATAGTCTTATGGTATGTGATCAGAGGCTAATATATTAATTCACAATGCACAATGCACAATTAAGGAAGAAATTATTTTTTTAGAAAAATAATTTCCTAAAATATATTTTGGCTAGCAATATAATATTGCTAGCTTTCCACCTCTGGGGAACAGTNNATACTAATAAATTTAACTAATACTATGGAGAGACTACATTTGCTAGTGTTTTATTATAGTAGTGAATACTGTTCGCCGCTACGGAATAAATTCTAAATTTCTCAGCAATCGCTGAGAAATGTCCAAAATTGTGAAATGTGAATTGTGAATTTAGTAGTATTAGTGGCAATACCAATAAGTGTTAATTATTTTCAGTGATAGAGTAAACTTAGAGCTGGTATATCTATATAGAAATGATTATAATTATTTAACTAGTTAAAACTGTTGACGAAAATAAAATGTCATCAGTTTTTTGTTTTTTAGGAAACCTTTAATATAAATTTAAAATTAATAAAGAAATGATATTTAAGGTAAGGCGAATAAAATGATGTTTTTTATATAAAGAAAAAAATACAGAATTTGTGAAAAAAACATAGTTTATATTATTTAAACAATTATGTTTTAGATGTATCATACAAGTATAGATAAACTACTCTAAAATCTAATGTATATATGAATATAGGTTAACATTTTAATATGTTAGTTCATGTCCTTTAAAAATTGACAATTGACAATGGAAAATTGACAACTCAT
>NZ_DKLM01000066.1 GCF_002455975.1 Clostridium sp. UBA6640 | reverse complement strand
TTTGTTCCAGAAAGATTTGAAAAAATCTACTTTAACTGGATGGAAAATATTCAAGATTGGTGTATTTCAAGACAGTTATGGTGGGGACATAGAATTCCAGTTTGGTACTGTAAAGATTGTGGTGAGATAATAGTTAAAGTAGATGCACCAGAAAAATGTACTAAATGTAATTCTACAAACTTAGAGCAAGATAAAGATGTTTTAGATACTTGGTTTAGTTCAGCATTATGGCCATTTTCAACATTAGGATGGCCTGAAAACACAGAAGATCTAAAATATTTCTATCCAACGAGCACTTTAGTTACTGGTCCAGACATTATTTTCTTCTGGGTTGCTAGGATGATATTCTCAGGATTATACAATATGGAAGAAGTGCCTTTTGACACTGTATTTATTCATGGTATTGTAAGAGATGACCAAGGAAGAAAAATGTCTAAGTCTCTAGATAACGGTGTAGATCCACTAGAAGTAATTGAAAACTATGGAGCAGATGCACTAAGATTTTCATTAGTTACAGGAAATGCACCAGGAAATGATATAAGATTCTATGAATCAAGAGTTGAAGCAGCTAGAAATTTTGCTAATAAGATTTGGAATGCATCAAGATTTGTTATGATGAATTTTGATGAAGAGTTAATGGAGAAGTTTAAAGATAATAAAAACTATTCAATAGCTGATAAATGGATATTATCAAGATTAAATACTGTTATTAAAGAAGTTACTGAAAATATAGAGAAGTTTGAAGTTGGAATAGCGCTTCAAAAAGTATATGACTTTATGTGGACAGAGTTCTGTGATTGGTATATAGAATTAGTGAAGCCAATATTATATGGTGAAGATGATGAAGCTAAGGGTGTAGTATTAAATGTTTTAAATAAAGTATTAGTTTCAGGATTAAAATTACTTCATCCTGTAATGCCTTTCATTACAGAGGAAATATACACTCATTTAAAAGTAGAATCTGAATCTATAACTACTTCTAGCTGGCCAGAATTTACAGAAGAACTTGAAGATAAGGTAGCAGAAGAATATATGAATTATATTATAGATGCTATCAAGAACACTAGAAATGCTAGAAGTGAAATGAATGTACCACCTTCAAGAAAAGCTAAAACTTATATCTATGCTACAGAAGCACTAGAAGCTTTTAAAGAAGGAATAACTTATTTTGAAAAATTAGCTTCAGCAAGCGAAGTTATAATATTATCTTCTAAAGAAGAAGCTCCAGAAAATGTAGTTACTGTAGTTTCAAAAGGTGCAGAAATCTACATGCCACTGTTAGAGCTTGTAGATGCAGAAAAAGAGCTTGAAAGATTAAACAAAGAAAAAGCTAAGTTAGAATCAGAAATAGATAGAGTTGAAAAGAAACTATCTAATGAAAGATTTGTATCAAAAGCTCCAGCAGAAGTTGTTGAAGAAGAAAAAGCTAAAGGTGAAAAATACAAAGAAATGTATAAAGCTGTACTTGAAAGTATAGAAAACTTAAAATAGGAAAAAGCATGGGAAACCATGCTTTTTTTTGAGGAGTATTTTAAGAATATTACACCAAATTGTAATAAAATAAAAAAACATGTAGATTTACTATTAAATACATAATATACTATAACTATACATTTATTATATATAATTACCAATGAAAAACACCCAATTTAGAATGTACTTATTGATTATCAAACCTTTCAATGCACATCAGACAGACTTTCCCTAAAAATATATACATAAGATTTATAGTTAACAATTTAATAAGCTTAAGAGTTAATGTTGAAATACCGCAGATAATGACATGTAAAACAAAGAAAATCAATAAAATGTTAGGAGGATTATAATCTATGAACAAAAATAAAGTTGATGAAAAAAGTGTAGATGAAGCTATAAGGAGTGCTGAAGGTAGTCTAAAATTCGATGGACAAACTTTGAATGAAGAAGAAAAGCAGATGATAAAAGAACATTTGATGGGAAATTGCTCTGATAAAGAATTTATAGAAAAGGTTAAAGAATATTCTAAGCAATTTAATACAGAAAATAATAAATGATTAGTAATAAAAAACTTAAGATAGTAAAAGAGATAAATTCATAGTAAATAAAGGGGGATAATATACTTATGGAAGCTTTACACAAAAAAGAAGATTATCAATCTTCTTATTATTATGAGGGAACTAATGTCTTAAAAAATAAATTAGATATAAAAAATAAAGAGAATTTAGAAATTATAGATAAAATTATTTCGGTAGATAGAATATCCAAGTTAAAAGAAAATCCTATAAAAGGTAAATTTGATGTTAATCATCTTATGAAAATTCATAAATTTATTTTTGGTGATATTTATCCCTTTGCAGGAAAATTTAGAAATGAAGAGATAGATTTAGGTGGTGGATTTGCACCGATAAAGCATCTGGGGGAAGCCACACATGAGGTGCTTAATAGTCTGAATAAAGAAAGATATTTAAAAGGATTGGATGTAGATAAAACCTCTGAGAAGTTAGCTTATTATATGTCTGAGCTAAATTTTGCACATCCTTTCATGGAGGGAAATGGAAAAGCGCAAAGAGAATTTATAAGGACATTAGCGATAAAAAATGGATATAAATTAGATTGGGATAAGGTAGATAGTGATAAACTTCTAGATGCAACTATAACGGCAACAAGAGAGTATGATACAGATAAATTATCGCAATTGATAAAAGATTGCATAGTAAATAAAGAGCCGGATAGAAATATTTCCAAGATACTTAATAAAGAGATAGAATATGAAAGATAGCTTATAAAATCATATATTGAAAAGACTATATTATTTTTTTAATATAAAGCTTATATTATATAAAAATAATATAGGGCAAGCAATTATCTTTTATTATAAATTTTAAAATAAAAATTAGTAGCTTTTGCTTTTTATTTTGTAATGAACATATTAAAACAAAGGCTACTAGTTTTTTAAAAATATTATTTTTGAAATCTGTTATAAATTGATAAGTAGGTAAAATTTAATTATGGCCTTTATGCTGAAGAAAATTATAAGCTTCTTTTAATATTTCTTGTTGATTATTATAGGTTAATAAGTTAAGCATGTTTTCAAAGTTATCCCATTTATATTCATGAATTTCTTTGTAATTAATAGTTGCAGGTTCTTTTGATAACTCTGCTAAAAAGAATACTACTTCTTTTTTTATATCTTTATTTAAGTTATAGTCTATTTTCATTCTAAATCCATCATGAATATTAATATTTATGCCTGCTTCTTCAAGAACTTCTCTTTTTGCAGTTTCCTTTTCAGTTTCTTCAAATTCTACATGTCCCTTAGCAAATCCCCAATGATTAGAAAGTTTACTTTTAACCGCTAGAAATTCTAAACTTTTATCTATCTTTCTATATACTACTGCACCACATGATTTTTCAAACTTCATAACATATCCTCCTTGTTAAGTAATTTTATATCTTAAAAGTAATTAAAATTATATTCTGTTTTTATGGATATATTTCCTTTAATAAATAAAAAATATTATATTGTAAAGAAAATAATAACAGAAGCTTTGTCGAAATTTTTTTGATTTCTTATTATTTTGTAATCTATAATTAATTTATTTGTAAGATTAAAAAGGTATAATATTAAAAGGATATATTATTTTTTAATTTATATTTTAAAATATTTTAATTCATTGCATAAATAGATGGTTTATATTTGCACGTAATTATTTTTAAATTTTACTTTAAACCTGTTAGAAAATTAGTTTTTTATAAATTTGACAGTGATTTAGTTGAAAAATTATAAGCTTTTTATACATAACTTTAATTTTTTTTACTTTTTAACTTACAATATTTATAATAAATATAAACTTATTCTATAAAATGGTTGTTTTTAGTGTTAAATGTAAAAATTTTTCTGCAAATTTAAATCTGTTATATTTAAAAAGAAAAATTAGGTATTTTAAAAAAATAATTAGGTAAAAGGGAGGTGTTCTGATGATGAATATAGAAAAAGCTAATAGGCTTTTAAAAAAATGAAGAAATGGAGAAAAGTAGGAAAGTAGACGGTGAGGTTTAATTTTGGGGAAAATAATTGAATTAAAAAATGTAAGAAAACTCTACAGGATGGGTGATGAAAAAATTGTAGCTCTTGATAATATAAATTTAGAAATATATCAAGGGGAGGTAGTATGTCTTTTAGGGACCTCAGGGTCTGGTAAAAGTACCTTGCTAAATATGATGGCTGGCTTAGAAAAGCCTTCTAGGGGAGAAATAATCATAAAGAACAAGCATATTGAAAAGATGAGTGAAAATCAGCTAGCAGCTTTTAGACAAAAATATATAGGGTTTGTGTTTCAATCTTATAATTTACTACCAACTCTTTCTGCAATGGAAAATGTTACATTGCCTTTAATATTTAGGAGCATTTCAAGTTCAAAACGAAATGAAAAAGCTAAGAAAATGTTAGAAGCTGTAGGGCTACAAAAGAGGCTTGATCATAAACCATCTCAAATGAGTGGAGGACAACAACAAAGGGTTAGTATAGCAAGAGCCTTTGTAGGAAATCCCAATATAGTTTTTGCGGACGAGCCTACTGGAAACCTGGATACTAAAACCACTCTAGAAATAATGGAATTAATAACTAAAATGGCTAAAGAGCAGAATCAAACACTAATAATAGTAACTCATGACATTGAAATTTCTTGTTATGCAGATAGAGTTATATATATACGAGATGGAAATGTAGACAAGATAGAAATAAACAAAGACAATACGGGGGATAAAGGAGAAGAATAAAATGAAAAAAATTATAGGGTTATTACTGGGGATAGTAATGATGTTAACTAGTATACCTTTTGAGGTAATGGCAAGTGAGAGTAATAAGTATCAAGAAGGTATAATAGTTACTGGATATAAGCTATCAGATGAAAAAAAGAAAAGTATATATGCAAATGATAGCTTTGATATTATTATCACTTTTGATTTGGATGAAAATGTAAAAGATGCTGTTGTTGGTATTGATAAAGCTTCGGCTTTCGCATCAAAAAATGGTTCGAAAGTTAAAATAGAAAATAAAAAAGCAACATTTCAATTAAAATACAATGGTGATAGTAATACAAATTTACCCCTTACAATTAAATATAATGATGGTGGGGAAGAAAAGGTTACTACAGACTTTATTGCAATAACACAAGCAGTACCTAAAAGTACAGAAATAGAAAAAGAAAAAGAAGAAAAACCTGTAGATACAAGAAAGTACGTACCAAAACTTAATTTAGTAAATAAAAGTATTCCTACTATTGATGCAGGGCAAAGTGAA
Source organism: Clostridium sp. UBA6640 (assembly GCF_002455975.1). GTDB lineage: Bacteria > Bacillota > Clostridia > Clostridiales > Clostridiaceae > Clostridium_J. The sequence continues at coordinate 23,014 of NZ_DKLM01000066.1, read as the reverse complement.
ACAATTACTTTCACTATAAGAAATACCGGTGGATATACTGCAGAAAATATAGTGGTAACTCCTGAATTTGGAGATGGAAGCACTCCATTAACTATAGAGGATTTAAGTGCAACTAGAGTTATAAAGAAGATTTCTTCAGATAAGACTGAAAACATAAGCTTTAAAGTAACAGCAGATTCAAATGCAGCTGAGAAAAGTTATTCTATTAAATTAAACTATAGCTTTACAAATGCTTATGATGATCCATTTACTCATTCCGAAACTGTATATGTAAAAGTAGTAAATAAAAGTACTCCTATCGCATTAGTAGTTGATAGAGCAGTGACTAATCCAGCTACTATTACTCCAGGACAGAAGTTTAAAGCTAGTTTTACCATCAAAAATAAAGGAAGCCTTCAAGCTAGAGATGTAAAATATAGCCTTGATGGATTTGCAGAAAGTGGTCTTTCTATAGTAGGGGGTTCTAATAACAAGCATAGTGACGTGCTAGCTGGATATGATCAAACTGTTATAGAGTATGATCTTCAAGCATCAAAAAACATTAAAAATGGAAGTCATCCACTAGATCTTAAAATTAGTTATAAAGATACTCAAAATCAAAAGTGTGAGGAAAGCGCTAAAGTTTTTATAACTGTAGGGGGATCCAGTGCAACACTATCTGATTTATCAATACAAAATATCAATTACCCTAAAAATGGAGTTAGCCCAAATCAAGATGTACGAATTACTTTTGACCTTAAAAATCAAAGTAAAGCAAAGGTATCTAATGTAAAAGTTACACTAGATAGTGGAGATCCTGCAATGGTGCCTAAAACTGCAAATGTAAAAAAGTTAGATAATCTAGAGCCAGGAAAAGTAGCTAAATTAGATTTCACTTTCTTTGCTACTTCAGAAGCCACTACTAAAAATTATCCAATAAGTATTAATGTAGAGTTTGATGATCAAGCAGCTACAGGTGGTGAAGAAGGTAAAAGCAATAAAATAACTCAATATGTAGGAATATTAGTTAATGGAGCAGATTCAAATAAATTAACTCCTAGATTAATAATAGATAGGTATAGTTTTGAGCCTAATATAGTAAGAGCGGGAGAAAAATTTGATTTAAACCTTTCTTTCGTTAATACAAATGCAAATAAGGCTATAAGTAATGTTAAAATTTTCTTAACTGCTAATGAAGAAGAAAGTGGAAATGTATTTACTCCAGTGGATAGTAGTAATACTTTTTATATAGAATCTATTCCAGCAAAAGGAAGTATAGAAAAGAAACTTAAATTTTCTACCATTCCTGATGCAAAGGCAAAAACCTATACTATAACTGCCAATTTTCAATATCAAGATGAAACAGGAAAAGACATTGAGGCAACAGAGCTTATAGGTATACCTGTAGTACAACAGGCAAAACTTCAAATTGGTAATAAGGATATTCCAACAGAAGGTTATGTAGGAATGCCTATACCAATTAGTGTACAATTTTTCAATACTGGTAAAGTACCTCTAGACAATATGATGGTAAAGTTAGAAGGAGACTTTGAGATTGAAAATGGAAGCTCTTATATAGGTAAATTTGAAATGGGTACTACTGAGAATTACGATGGAACTATTATTCCAAATAAAACAGGACCTTTAAAAGGAAAGTTAATATTCTCTTATGACAATACTGCTGGTGAACATATAGAACAGATACAAGAAATTAATATAAATGTTTTAGAAGGTGCTCCAATGGATCCTAATATGCCAGAGGAAACTCTAGAAGGAAATAAAAAAGGCACTGGAACGGTACTTATTTGGTCTATTATCACAATAGTAGCTGCTTCAGCTGGATTTATTATTTGGAGGAAAAGAAAGAAAAAGAAAGGTGAAACCTTAGATGAATAGTTTAGATATCGTCAAAATGGGGCTTAAAAATTTATGGCGAAGGAAACTTAGAACATTTCTTACTATACTAGGGGTAATTATAGGTACAAGCTCTATTATCACAATGCTATCTTTAGGTTTTGGAATGACTGAGAGCTATAAAAATCAAATAAGCCAAATGGGTAGCCTTAATACTATTACGGTATATGAGGATTTTGGCGGAAATGGCCCAGGTGGCAATTTAATGGCTAATAAGAAAAAGGTTTACTTAAATGATGAAGGTATATCAAATATATCAAAAATCGAAGGAGTAGAACTAGCAACAGGAGTAATGGATTTACAGATGAAATTAGCTAAAGGCAGATATAACGCTTATGTAACTATAAGAGGTATGGATACTAAAGCAATGGAAGCCTTTGAATTTAATGTTGAAGAAGGAAGAATTTTAAAGACTGGAGATAGTAATCAACTTGTTTGGGGGGCAGAAATAAAAAACTACTTTTTTGATGAAAAAAGTTCAGGATATGGAATGCCGCCAGAAATAAATCCGATGAAAGATCAGATAACCATGGAATTTAATATTTATGATTCAGATGGAAAGCCTAAAAAAATGAAAAAACCTATAAAGCTTAGTACAGTAGGAATTTTAAAGGGCGGTGACTTTGAAAAAGATAGGTATATGTTTACTAGTTTAGAGTATGTTAAAAAGCTTCAAAAAGAGCAGGATAAATTAGATACTGTCAATAAAAATAAGACTAAAAGTAAAAATAAATATGGAGAAATTTTAGTTAAAGTTGATGATATAAATAAAATTCCAGATATCCAAAAACAAATTAAAGATATGGGATATGGTGCTTTCAGTCTTAATGACATTCTTGAGCAGGTAAAGAGTACTATGAGTATAATGCAAGCTATATTAGGAGGAATAGGAGCAATATCACTACTGGTGGCTGCTATTGGAATAGCTAACACTATGATAATGTCAATATACGAAAGAACTAGGGAAATAGGTGTAATGAAGGTTATAGGAGCTCAATTAAAAGATATAAGAAGAATATTTTTATTTGAAGCAGGTATGATAGGATTATCTGGAGGAATCTTAGGAATAGGATTAAGCTATCTATTATCCTTAATACTAAATATAGTGGGTGCAAGCCTAAATATATTTGGAGATATGGGACCGGGCGCTAAGCTTTCAATAATTCCATTATGGCTTGTAGCATCGGCACTAATTTTTAGTACTTTGGTAGGACTTATATCAGGATTCTATCCTGCAAGAAGAGCTATGAAACTTAGTGCTTTAGAGGCTATTAAGACAGAATAAAAACAAACTTCATATGTTATAATGAAAGTATATAAATACTTAAGGAAAGGGGGTTGCCAAAACTAAAGTACCATAATCACTAAAATAAAAACTTAGATGATTTTATAGAATTTTGGCAACGACGGTTTATATAATATGAAGATAGAAAGACTTAATAAAGTTCTAAAAGTGATGAAAGAGCAAAATATACCACAAATCATAGTATGTGATCCACCATCCATATTTTATTTAACAGGCAAGTGGATTAGTCCAGGTGAAAGACTGCTTGCACTTTATTTAAATATAGAAGGAAATCATAAACTGTTTTTAAACGAATTATTTCCAGTTTATGAGGACTTAGGAATTGAAAAAATATGGTTTAATGATTCACAGGATGGTGTGGAGATAATTTCTAAATATGTTGATAACTCAAAGGTAATAGGAATTGATAAAAATTGGCCGTCAAGATTTTTATTAAGACTTATGGAATTTACTGAAGGATGCAAATTTATTAATGGCTCTCCTGTCCTTGATACTGTAAGAATGTTCAAAGATGAAGAAGAAAAAGACTTAATGAGAGATGCTTCAAAAACAAATGATATGGCAATGGAAAAAATCATAGGCCTATTATCTAAAGAGAAATATAGTGAGAAGAAAATGGCTCAGATGCTTTTAGATATTTATGAAGGTATGGGAGCTGATGGTTATTCATTTAGTCCTATAGTTGCTTACGGAGCTAATGGAGCAGATCCCCATCATGAAGTAGATGGTTCTATGGTAAAAGAAGGAGATAGCATAATTATAGATATAGGATGTTTAAAAAATTCTTATTGCTCAGATATGACAAGAACAGTTTTTTATAAGTCTGTATCCGATAAAGCAAAAGAGGTTTATAATATTGTTCTAGAAGCAAATAAAAAGGCTATAGAAGTAGTTAAGCCGGGAGTAAGATTTTGTGATATAGATGCAGCGGCAAGAGATCACATAGAGAAAGCTGGCTATGGCAAATATTTCACCCATAGAACAGGACATTCTATAGGCATAGAAGTTCATGATTTTGGTGATGTATCTTCAATAAATACGGATGTAGTAAAACCGGGAATGATATTTTCTATTGAACCGGGGATATATTTAACAGGAGAATTTGGGGTAAGGATAGAAGACTTGGTATTAGTAACAGAGGATGGTTGTGAAGTTTTAAATAAATATGATAAAGAATTAAAAGTTATTGGATAAAAAGATTATGGAGATAGAAATATCTCCATAATTTTTTTACAATTAGCCATGAAGTATTATTGTAAAATTAGGATGTCTAATAAAGAATTATGAGCAAAACTCCATCGTTGAAGTCTTTAGAGCTTTTGAGAGTAAGTTTTATATAAAATTTAAGTAAATTACCATCTCATATCTAGTTTGTCAGAATAAAATTGTAATACTTTTTTGTATCTCATTATATTTTCATCATTTGAAGTTTTAGCTAAAACTTTTAATAAGATTTCTATGGATTTTTCATGCTCTTTTAAGTTGTATAATGTCATTGCATAAAATACTTTAATTGCATTATTTTTAGGAAATATATTTAATCCATATTCAAATACTTGTCTTGCTTTAACGTATCTACCTAAAGCTCTATAATTATTTCCTAAATTTATTATTGCTTCCTGTAAATCATTCCTAGGCAGCTCACCATATATCGCATTTTCGTAATAATGTATAGCATGTACGTCTAAACCTAAAGCATCTAATCCACAGGCACAATGATAATTTATCATAGCATCTTCAGGATGTGCGTTTGCTAGCTCAACCAACAGTTCATTAGATTCTCTTAGTTTACCACTTTTTCTTAAGTTAATTGCTAAATCCAAATCTCTATTCATGTTAATCCCCTCTCTATGATTTAATAATAAATATTTATTTTGATATGTTAATTCACAACTTATATTAGTGCACAATTTATATTAGTGCACAGTGCACAATTCACAATGCACAGTTAAGGAGGAAATTATTTTTAATCAAAATAATTTCTTTAATAGATTTTTTAACTAGCAATACAATTGCTAGTTTTCCACCTATGGGGAACTTAATCAATTGAGAATTGAAAATGGAGAATTGACAATTGTGGTGGAGATTAATTTTTATAAATCAATTTCTTTAAATAGATTTTTGAATAAAAGTGACTGCGTCACTTTAAAAAGAAATAAATTTAGAACTTCTCTTATAAAAGAGAAGTATCAATAATTCTCCATAATTCTCCATTGTCAATCGTTAATTCTCAATTGTACATGAGTTCCCCTGAGGTGCAGTATAACTCGGAACGATACTAATAAATTTAACTAACACTGTGGAGACACTACATTTGCTAGTGTTTTATTATAGAGGCAAACAGTGTTCGTCGCTATGGAATAAATGTTAATTATTCTCAGGGATAGATCAAATTTAAAAGTGGTACATCTATATATAATGTATATTAAAGTATTACAATAATATTTTAATTTGTAATAAATTTTTAAAATTTAAATATATTTTATTATAAAATTCATATAAATAATTAAACATGAGTTTTATTTCAGTGGAATAAAAAGGAGTTTAATAAGTATTGTAGAAATTACTTTATAAATAGATTTTAATTGGGGGGATAAATATATGTTTCTAAAAAAATTAACGGAAGCTTTTGGTGTAAGTGGATACGAAAAAGAAATTAGAGGGGTTATAAAAGAAGAAATTAAGAATTATGCTGATGATATTATTACTGATCCACTAGGAAACTTAATTGTGGTCAAAAAAGGATATGGAGAGAATAAGAAAAAAATAATGGCTTCTGCTCATATGGATGAAATTGGGTTCCAAGTAATGAAGATTGAGGATAAAGGTACTATAATAGTTAGAGCTTTAGGTGGAATTTTTATAATACCTACTATAATGAGTAGAGTTAAGTTTAGAAATGGAACGATAGGAGTTATTTCTAACTCCTGTGAGATTGAAAGTGTTAAAAAAGATATAACAAAGTTATATATAGATATTGGGGCACAATCTAAAGAGGAAGCATCAAAATATATTAAAATTGGAGATGTAGCAGCATATATTGGGGAATTTGTAGAGCTTAAAAATGATAATGTATGTGCAAAAGCATTAGATAATAGAGTAGGCTGTTATATATTAGCGGAAGCTCTTAAAAAAATAGAAAAGCCGTATAATGATATATACTGTGTATTTTCTACTCAAGAAGAACTTGGTCTAAGAGGTGCTACTGTAGCAGCAAATAGGATAAATCCAGATATAGGTATAGCCTTAGATGGTACTATTGCTAATGATTATCCTAATAGTGGAGTAGGAAGTAATGCTTTAGGTGCTGGAACTGCTGTAAAAATATCTGATGGCAGCGTAATTTGTGATGAATATTTAGTTGAAGAAATGATTAAATGTTGTGAGGAAAATGATATAAAATATCAACGAGATGTTATTTATGCTGGAGGTACCGATGTAGGAGCTATAAATAGATCAAATTTTGGAGTAAGGTGTACTGGAATATCTGCACCAATGAGATATGTCCATGGGCCAAATGCCTTTGTAAATATGAAGGACATAGAGGCATCTATTGAATTGTTAGCTAAATATGTAGATAGGGAGTTTAACTTCGAAGAATAAAATAATATTAAAAGGTTCTCTACAGGTTTTGAAAGATCTTGTAGAGAATTTTTTAGTATTACATATATTTATTAAATTTTCCATAAAATAAACATAATTTCTAATAATAAATATTTATGATCTATAATTAAGGTTTACAATCAATTATTCCTTAATGTATTATAAAAGCATAAGATTAAAATATGGAGGAGAGTTATGGATAACTTGAAGAAAAATGAAGTAAAAGCTAATTTTAAGCTTGAATTTAAAGATTATAAAGATTTTAATATTCATCATAGTAAAAAACATTTTTATGGAGCTGCTATTTTATATTTTGTTTTATTTATAGCTACAATGCTTTTCAAAATATTTTCTAATGGTATGGATGCTCAATTATTAAAGAAAATATTTATTATTGCAATGCCTACAGGGATTTTGCTTGTCAGCCTAATTTTATTAGCTTTTTATTTTCTAATTGCTTTTCATTCAAAAAAGGTTTTTAAAAGTCAAAGACGTTTACAGGAAGAACAAAATTATATTATAAATGATGATGGGATTTTATTAATTAGCAAATCAAGTAATAACAATATAGGTTGGGATAACATTTTTAAAGTAACAGAATCAAAAAACAGTATATTTATCTATTTAGGAGATATCAAATCTATGATAATTCCTAAAAGAGCTTTTAATAGTAATGATGATATAACTATTTTAAAAGATATAATGAAAAGAAAACTTACAGCAGAAAAAATAAAAATTAAGTAAATTTTAGGCTATGAAATGTTAAATAATAAATATTTCATAGCTTTTTTTATTAATACAGAACTTAGAATAATGCACAATTAATGTGGGAATTATTTTTAGATAAAATAATNNTAAAATAATTTCTTTAATAGATATTGTAGCGGTGAATAGTGTTCGCCACCTTTCCACCTCTTGAATTATTTTCGACTTAATTATATATTATTCTAAGTTTTTATACAAAATCCCTATAGATGTTCCTTAGTATATATAAATATCAAATAGTTAATGTTTCTACAATTATTGTAATAATATGAAAACATTGTTACAATTAATTCAAAGTGTAGAGGAATTGCTAGGAGGGGTATTATGAGTAAAAGTCCAAGAAAAATGTTAAATGAATTTATGTCAGGTGTGCAATCTGTATCAAAAACAAATGGAAAAGAAATGAAAGCTTTCATGAATTTTTTGGGAGAAACAGGTAAAGACGGCGAGATTGATGTAAAGACTAAAGAGCTTATAAGTATAGGAATAGCTGTATTTAGTAGATGTGAATACTGTATAGTAGTCCATGTATATAATGCGCTAAAAGCTGGAGCAACTCCAGAAGAAATTATGGAATCTGCAATGGTAGCTATAGGCTTTGGTGGAGGACCATCAGTTGCTTATAGCGTAACTCTTTTAAAAGATTCAATAGAGGAATTTAAAGACGATTTTCAAAAGTAATATATGAGTTTAAAATATATTTAAAAGGAAATTCCATATGGAATTTCTTTTTTTTATATTATAGGCTAAAGTGAATAAAATCTGAAATTTATTATATTATAAGTACATTAGGTTGAATATTGTGAAAATTTAATTTATACTAAAATAAATTGGATTTAAAAAGAGGTGAAACCAATGAAAATTATAAAGAAAGATGGTAGAATTGAAGAATTTAGGGTTAATAAAATTAAAAATACGGTAAGTAAGGCTTCAGATGATGTAGAACAACCATTAACAGAAGGAGATTTAACATCCCTTTGTAGATCTATTGAAAGTAAACTTAAAAGTATGAATAGGGACTTAACTTCATCCTATGAAGTCTTTGGGTTAATTATAATAATATTAAAACAAGAAGGTTTTAATAAAATTGCGGATGGCTACTGCAAAGGAGCTTATTAATAATTCACAATTGAAGCTAAAACTCCAAAGGCAACACCTTTGGAGTTTTTTAAATAAAATTTATTATAATTTGATTAGTAACATAGTAAAAAGAGGGGGATTTTAGAGTGATGGAAATCATGGATTCTTGGTTTACAATTGAGGAAATTGACAGTGAGACATTTGCTATAAGTGAATATGGACATTGGGAAAAAGTTCATTCTTATTTATTATTAGGAGAAGAGAAAGCAGTATTAATTGATACCGGATTAGGTATAGATAACATCAGAAGAATAACAGATCAGCTTACATCACTGCCAATATTAGTTCTTACTACTCATGTTCACTGGGATCATACTGGAGGCCACAACCAATATAAAAATATATTTGTACATGAAGCAGAGGAAGATTGGCTTATAAATGGAATAAAAAAGCTTTCAATTGAGCAAATAAGGAAAGATGTAGCACGTGATATTACAAAAACTGTACCTAATACTTTTAATCCAAACACATATAAGCCATTTCAAGGAATACCAACAGCTCTATTACATGATGGAGATAATATAAATATTGGAAGTAGGGAACTGGTCATTTATCATACGCCAGGACATTCACCAGGTCACATTTCAATTTTTGATAATAAAAAAGGTTATTTATATACTGGAGATTTGCTATATGAAGGAATAATATATGCTCATTATCCAACCACAAATCCAGAAGATTTAATTAATTCTTTAGAGAAGATAACAAAAATTCCAAATGTAAGGAAAATTTATGGAGCACATAATCAATTGGGTTCGGATATAAATATACTTGATGAGGTAAGTAAAGCTGTTAAAGAGCTTAGAGAGAAAAATCTCATAAAGCACGGAACTGGAATACATAAATTTAATGGATTTAGTATTCAGTTCTAGTAGATAAATATTGGACAACGCTAGAAAATTTTTTCTTCGTTGTCTATTTATTTTTTGAAATAAGATATGGATTTACTATAAGTAAAATTTATAGTTTTATAAATTATTATAAGTTTTTATTATAGTAAACCTATGCTACAATTTTATTAAGAGAGAAAGATATATAGATAAACTACCTTAAAAATTGATTTATAGCTAAATATAACTACACTCTTAAGTATTTCAATTCACAACTTAAAACAGTGCACAATGCACAATTCACAATGCACAGTTAAGGATGAAATTATTCTTAGGCAAAATAATTTCTTTAAACATATTTTTGACTAGCAATNNNNATTGAATTAAGTTCGCCGCTACGGTTAATCAATTCTAAATTTCTTAGTTACCACTGAGGAAGTATCCGAAATTGTGAATTGTGAACTGTGAATTTTGAATTTAGAAGTAGGATATCTATATTATTTAAAAATTAAAAGGATGAAATTTTTCCTAGAAAGAATTTTATAATAAATAAAACATTACTAAATCGTTAAATATCAATAAGAAAGGTTTATGAATAGAATAAAAGTCTATTTTAAGGTGATATAAAAATGATTGATTCAAGACTCATTACTTTTATAACTGTGGCTAAAACTAATAACTTTACTAGAGCAGCTGAAATTTTAAATTTAACTCAGCCTGCTGTGTATCAGCAAGTACAATATTTAGAATCACATTATGGAGTAAAATTTATAAAAAAAGAAGGAAGAAATTTAAAGCTTACGGAAGAAGGGAAAATTCTTTTAGAATACGCTAAGGAAATGTACGCAATGTCACAGAAGATGGAAGAAAAACTAAAGGATTCTTCATCTATTATAAGAAGGCATCGTATTGGAGCTACTATGACTATTGGTGGATATGTATTACCAAGTATCTTAGGTAAATATAAAGATGTTAATAACAATGTAAATATAACTTTACATGTGGATAACACAAATATTATTTTAAAGAAGCTTATAGATAGAGAAATTGAATTGGCTATAGTAGAAGGACCTTTTGATAAAAAGAAATTTAAATTTAAGAAATTTAAAGATGATGAACTTATTTTGGCTGTTTCACCTAATCATGATTTTGCCAATAGAAGATCTGTTGAACTTGAGGAAGTTTTAGAAGGAAACTTATTATTAAGAGAACAAGGGTCAGGTACTAGAGAAATATTTGAAAGTGAATTAATTAGGAGAGGATATAGCCCGGATACCATCAATACCCACATGGAGGTTGGAAGCATTACTTCTTTAGTATCTCTAGTAGAATATAATGCAGGATATACAATCATATCGAGAGAGGCAATAGAAAGGGAGCTAGAGCAGGGGACCATTGTAGTTGTTCCAATAAACAATTTTAGTATGCTTAGAGAATTTAACTTTATATATATTAGCGAAAAGGAAATGGAGTTTATAAATGACTTTATAAACTTTTGTTATGAAAGTAACTAAATATTTTATGTATTTAACTTATAGATTAGAATTGAAAAACAATGAAATTTTATATTCTTTCTTTAGCATATTGCTTATGTTTAAGAAGAAAGCGGAGGAGTTTTATGAAAGAGTTAATTATAATGTTTTTAAGTTTTTTTAAGATTGGTGCTTTTACTTTTGGTGGAGGATATGCCATGATTCCTTTAATTGAAAGAGAGGTAGTTGAATCAAAAAAATGGATTTCAAAAGAAGAGTTTACAGATATACTTGTAATAGCACAAAGTTTCCCTGGAGCATTGCCAGTAAACTCATCTTTATTTATAGGATATAAACTAGGAGGCGTTTTAGGCGCAATTCTTGCCTTATTAGGAGTAATATTGCCTTCATTTTTAATAATACTCACTATAGCTGTTTTTTTTATGCAATTTAGAGAAAATCCTATAGTAGATAATGTGTTTAAAGGTATTACAGGAGCGGTACCTATGCTCGTATTACTTGCTGTAAAAAGTTTATCCAAGTCTGTAAAAAAGAGTACAATCAATATTCTTATAACAGCAACCTGTGTATTAGCAATTACAATTTTTAATGTTCACCCAGTTATAATGATTTTCATTTCTGCTATTTATGGAATAATTTTTTTAAGAGAGCAGGTGGCTTAATATGGATATGCTTATAAAATTATTTTTAAGTTTTTTTAAAATAGGCGTTTTTGGCTATGGCGGTGGTTATGCCATGTTACCTTTAATTGAAAGAGAAATAGTAACAACAAATCATTGGTTAAGCTCTTCTCAGTTTTTAGATATAATAGGAATTTCACAGATGACACCTGGACCTATATCAATTAATTCGGCTACTTTTGTTGGATATACAATTAGCGGATTTTGGGGAAGTTTCTTTGCAACTCTTGGTGTTGTAACATTCCCGTTTATACTAGTTTCAATAGCAACTCATTGTGTATTAAAATTTAAAAATTCATTGGTTATGAAATCAGCATTAATGGGGATGAGACCAGCATTAATTGGACTTATTATAAGTGCATTTTTATCTCTAGCCAAGCAATCTTATTTAGATATTAAATCTATAATAATTGGAGCAATAATATTAATTATTAGTTTAAAATCAAAATTGCATCCTATACTCGTAATTGTTGTAGCTGGAATTTTAGGGGTAATACTCTATGGAGTATTTTAAATAATAAATTGATTTAGTAATAGATCATTGAGGCAAAAATAGTTTTGTTAATGTAAAAAAGTCAGTATTTTTATTACTGGCTTTCTATTTTTTGATGAAAATATATGCTAATTTACATCTCTGGGGAACTTAATCAATTGAGAATTGAAAATGGAAAATTCTCAATTGCGGTGAAAATTAATTCTTGCAAATTGATTTCTTTAAATAGATTTTTCAATAAAAGTGGCTGCAGCACTTTGAAAAGAAATAAATTTAGAATTTCTCGTATAAAAGAGAAGTATCAATAATTCTTCATTCCAAATTGCCAATTTTCAATTCTATAAGATTTCACCTTAGGTGCAGTATATTTAGGAACAGAACCTTTTATTAAATAATCCTTACTTTTTAGGGAAATCTATTTAAAAGAAATTTATATGATTTTTAAATTAACTTATAAATTATAATAAAATTTTATTTAAATTTAAGAAATAAAAAACCTATTTGTAGGTTATAATTTATTGTCCAATTGCAAATTAGTCATGTTTTTCAGCTAAATAAACCATTTAATAAAAAATAAACCATTCAATGAAAAATAGAAAATTATGAAAAAATTCATATAAAGTTATTGCGAAAATGTATACGAGAATGATATATTGTATACATAAGAATTGTATACAATATGGTGAAAATGTATACAAATAGGTTAGGATATTATTTTATAGGGGGTTAAACTATGAAAACCGAGGAAAAAACAAGTAATACCATTAGTGAGAAACAACATTTTAAAGTATTTGGAATGCCTCTATATTTATTTGCAATATTTGCAATAATAGTAATTGCGGCATCAATGTACGATATTGTTCCTAAAGAAATAACAGGAGCTTTTGCAGTAATGTTTATTTTAGGAATAATATTTGGTGAAATCGGAGATAGAATTCCTATATGGAAGGAGTATGTTGGAGGAGGAGCAATACTTGCTTTTTTAGGGTCAGCTTACTTAGTTTATAAAGGAATTATGCCAGAATCAACTATTGAAAGCATCAAATTTTTTATGGATGATGCAGATTTCTTGAACTTATTTATATCAGTATTAATAACAGGAAGTATACTGGCTGTTAATAGAAAATTATTAGTTAAAGCTCTTACAGGATATATACCAGCAATATTAGCAGGTATATTAGGAGCATTTATATTTGGAGCTATAGGAGGACTTATAACGGGAGTTTCACCAATAGAGGTTGCAATGAAATATGTTTTACCTATAATGGGTGGTGGAACTGGTGCAGGTGCAATACCTATGTCAGAGATATATAAATCTGTTACAGGAGGAGATCCAAAAGAATTTTTATCTTTTGCTTTTCCAATATTAACAATTGCAAATATTATCTCAATATTTATGGGTGCTCTTTTAAACAAATTAGGAGATAAAAAGCCATCATTAACTGGAAATGGTAATTTAATAAAAGCTAATAGCTTTTCAGCAGAAGAACAAAAATCAGGCCTTAAGATTACACATAAAGAAATTGCAGCAGGATTAGTTCTTTCAACAGGTTTCTATATACTAGGAACGTTAATGTCTAAAAAAATACTTCCATCTGTTGGTGGAGTTCAAATTCATACATTTGCCTATATGGTTTTATTCGTTTCAATATTTAACATATTTAACTTAATACCTGAAGAATTAAAGCAAGGTGCTAAAACCCTTCAAAGTTTCTTTTCATCAAAGTTTTTATGGGTTATTATGATAGGTGTTGGAGTAGCTTATACTGACCTTGGAGAAATAATTGCAGCATTGACTTTTTCAAATTTAATAATTGCAGGATTTATAGTTGTAGGAGCGGTTGTAGGTTCAGCGCTACTTGGAATGTTAGTAGGATTCTACCCAATAGAAACAGCTATAACAGCAGGTTTATGTATGGCTAATAGAGGTGGTTCAGGAGACTTAGCAGTTCTAGGTGCTGCTAAGAGAATGGAACTTATATCTTTTGCTCAAATTTCATCAAGAATTGGTGGAGGAATAATGCTTGTTATTGCAAGCGTAGTATTTGGCTTATTTGCATAGGTAAGACATTTTAAAGGTATAAGTAATTTCTTATACCTTTAATCTTTAATCATAATATAGGGATACAAGGTGAAATTTTAAAATATACTCTGAAAAGTAAAATTTTTATAAAAATGGCTTAAGTCCTTAGAAATTAAGAATTAATAATGAAGAATGAAGAATTTAGGANNTTAATTTTTCATTCATAGAAAAAGATTTTTATTATGGAAATTAAAATTATATACAAGTTAAATTTTTATTTTGAAACCCTATATAAATTATAGTAGAGGGAAAGGATGGGAAGTTTTATTATGATGGGTATAGCTGGAAATGAAAAATCAGATGACGTTTTAGTAAAAGTTCAATTAGATGAAGTAGAAGGGATAACTATTGATATAAAAAGCAAAATTAAAAAGATTTTTGGAAAACATATGGAGATTGCTGTAAGAGAAGCATTAAGTGAACTAAATGTGGAAAATGCTAAGGTTGAAGTTGAAGACTTTGGAGCATTGGATTTTGTTATAAAAGCAAGAGTAAAAACAGCAATTAAAAGAGCTAGGGGGAATAAAAATGAATAAGAAATTAAGAAGAAGTATGTTATTTTGCCCTGCAAGTGATCCTAAAATGTTAATGAATGCCCCTGTATATGGAGCTGATTGTATAGTATTCGATTTGGAAGATGCAGTAGCTTATAATGAGAAGGATAGTGCAAGGGATTTATTATGTGAAGCTTTAAAGACTATAGATTATAGTAAAAGTGAGGTTTTTGCTAGAGTAAATCCATTGTATACTGAATTTGGTAAAAAAGATGTTGAAGAGCTGGTTAAGGCCGGATTAAAAAATATAAGACTTCCTATGAGTGAATCCAAAGAAAATATCATAGAACTGGATGAATTACTTACTAAATTAGAAGATGAAAATAATTTAGAAAAGGGGTCAATAAAGATACAAGCTGCTATTGAAACTCCAAAAGGAGTATTAAACGCTCTTGAAATAGCACAGGCTAGTAAGAGAGTTGTAGCTATATCTATTGGGGCGGAGGACTTTACAAGAACTTTAGGTGTTGATAGAACTAAAGCTGCTAGAGAGCTTTTTTTCGCAAGATGTCAAATAGTTTTAGCTGCTAGTGTTGCAGGTGTAGATTCTATTGACACAGTTTATGCAAACTTAGGTGATATGGAAGGCTTTATAGAAGAGGCTAAAGATGCAAAAGGATTAGGCTTTTCGGGAAAATCTTGCATACATCCATCACAGGTAAAACAAGTTCATAAAATCTTTACGCCAACTAAGGAAGAAGTTGAGAAAGCAATGATTATTATTAATGCAGCTAAAGAAGCTGAAGAAAAGGGAATTGGAGTAATTACTGTAGATGGAAAGATGGTTGATGTTCCTGTAATTCAAAAGGCAGAAAGAGTAGTTTCATTAGCAAAAGGCGCAGGAATTATATAAGGGGGGAGAACAATGGAACAAATAGTTAACGCTGTTGGAAGACAATTACCTAAATATATAGAAGGATATGGAGAAGTAAAACCTTATAAAGGAATCTTCGAAATGGGAGTGGAAGGAAGAAAATATGCACCAATGAAGTCACTTTTTATTCCAGGAGTAGAAAAAATACTTCCAAGCATAAAGGAAGCAATACTTAAAGCTGAAGTTAAAGATGGCATGACTATATCTTTTCATCATCATTTAAGAAATGGTGATTATATATTAAATATGGTTATGAATGAAATTGCTAGTCTTGGAATAAAAGATATAACTATATGCGCTTCTTCATTAACAGGAGCACATGAGCCACTACTTGATCATATAAACAATGGAGTAGTTACAGGACTTCAAACTAGTGGGCTTAGAGGAAAGTTAGGTCAAGAGGTTTCATTAAATAATATATTAGGAAAACCAGTGATATTCAGAACTCATGGCGGAAGAGCTAGAGCTATTGAATCAGGAGAAGTTAAAATTGATGTAGCTTTTATAGCGGCTCCTGCTTGTGATCCTATGGGAAATATGAATGGAAGAGATGGAAAATCTGCTTTTGGTTCTATGGGATACCCAATGGTAGATGCTAAATATGCAGATAAAGTTGTTGCTATTACTGATAATTTAGTGGATTATCCATTATATCCTGCTAGCATAGATCAAACATCGGTAGATTATGTGGTAGTAGTAGATGAGATAGGAGATCCCTCAAAAATTGCTACTGGCGCAACTAGAGTTACAAAAAGTCCTACGGAACTTTTAATAGCTGAGTATGCAGCGGAAGTTTTAATATCTTCAGGATTAGTTAAAGAAGGTTTTTCATTCCAAGCTGGAAGTGGTGGCGCATCTCTTGCAGTTGCTAGAAATTTAAGAGAGTATATGTTAGAAAATAATATAGTCGGTTCTTTTGCTTCAGGTGGAATAACTTCAACACTTGTAGAATTATTAGAGGAGGGCTTGTTTAAAGCGTTACTTGATACGCAAACCTTTGATGCAGCAGCAGCAGCTTCAATGAAGAAAAATCCGAATCACATTGAAATGTCTGCTTCAATGTATGCAAATCCTCACAATAAAGGATGTGTTGCTCATCAACTTGATATAATGATGTTATCTGCAACAGAAATAGATACAAAATTTAATGTAAATGTTATGACCGGCTCAACAGGGATAATAATGGGAGCGCAGGGAGGACATCCTGATACAGCGGCAGGGGCTAAATTGACCGTTGCAGTAGCACCACTTATTAGAAAGAGAATCCCTATAATTGTAGATGATGTTACTACTGTAGTTACACCAGGCGAAAATATAGATGTAGTTGTAACTGAAAGAGGAATAGCTGTTAATCCGAAGAGAAGCGATTTAATAGAAGCACTCAAAGATACAAAACTACCTTTAATGTCTATTGAAGAGTTAAAATTACTTGCTGAAAGTTTTACAGGAAAACCAGATAAAGTAGATTTTGAAGATGAAGTTGTAGGTGTAATAGAGTACAGAGATGGAACAGTAATGGATGTAATAAGAAAAGTAAAAAGATAGTTCATTATTAATAAATAAGCGGGGGGATGGTTTTCTTCTCGCTTTTTATAATATATAATTGCATATGGAGGTGGTAACTTTGGAAGGATTCTTAGATAAGATAGATGGAAAAGATGAAAGACCTATAAGAGAGATAGTTTTAGATAATTTAAGAAAAGCTATATTTAACAATAAATTAAAACCTGGAGATAGATTAGTAGAAACTACAATTGCAGAGGCTATGGGTATAAGTAGAACTCCAGTTAGAGAAGCATTAAGACAGCTTGAGCTCGAAGGATTGGCAACTAATGCTCCTAGAAAAGGAACTGTTGTAAATGGTATATCTTTAGAAGATGCTCTTGAAATGTATGATGTTAGAGAAGTTTTAGAAGGATTAGCAGCAAGGCTTACCTGTAATAATATTTCAAGAAAAAATATAAATGTATTAAAAGAAATTATTAGTAATATGGAAGAATGTATTGGAATTCACAGGCGTGAAGAATTATTTGAAATGAACAATCAGTGGAATGATATGCTGATGGCTCAAAGTCAAAATAAAATTCTTACTCAGGGTGCGAAGGAATTACATGACCACCTTAGAAGATTTAGATTGCTTACACTATATGATGAAGAACTTCAAAAAGAGGCTGTAGAAGAATATAAAATTATTATTAAAGCCATAGAAGTTGGTGATGATAATAAAGCGGAAGAGTATGCTAGAGAACATGTTAGACGAGCCAAAAAAAGATTTATAAAAGTATTTAATAAAAAATCCGATGAAATGGCATGTGTAACTAATAATGCAGAAAATAATATATAAGTTAGATAAAAAGTTTTTTAAAAGATGGTAACTCGACGAATTCGTTACCATCTTTTTACTTTAATTTAATATAATAGTATATAGATAGATCAATTCAAGTTTTGCTACAAAACTCTTATAGCTCTTTATTTTCACTATTTGAATTCTACTTTAAATAAATTTTTAATTTAATATAGCACTGTAAATTTCTATAAATATGGTATGGAGGGTAAAAGTGAGAGTTTTTTTAATTATTGTTTCAATTTTACAGCTACTTATAATAGTACTAGATGGAATTTATGTGTTAAGGAAAATGAATGAAATAGGAAAAGAGGATGGAGAACTTAATTTAGTGATAAAAATGTGTTTTAGCTTTTCTATGATAGTTGTGGCATTTTTATTATGGAGAAACAATTTTGAAATATTAAGAAACTATTCATTGCTGATTTTACTAGGAATGTTTTTCTCAGCTATAGGAGATATGATTATGGCCAGTATAATAAAATTAAAAAATAGGTTAATTGGAGGTATGTCATTTTTTTCACTTGCCCATATTTTTTATATTTTAGCATATTTTAAAGCTATAGCTGCCTATAAGGAAAATTTGAATTATCTAGTTTTTATCTTAATTGGAATGTATATATTTTGCATAATTCTTTGGAGAGTATTTGTATTTAATTCTACTAAGAGCTCAACACTGAATATAGTAGCATTAGTATATGCATTAGTTATTTGTACTATGGCAAGCTTTGCAATAAGTATATCTCTAACTGTAAGTGGAGCATGGTGGATGACTACTGTAGGTGCACTACTTTTTATTCTTTCAGACTTTTTAATAGGGTTATCAGAGATAAAAGAAAAAGGACCTAAAAATCAATCGGTTTGGGTGTGGTTAACCTATGTGCCAGCGCAAATGTGCATAATTTATACTTTGGCATTATTGTAGCCTTTGATTAGTGCATATGAATTACTTTAAATATTTAAAATATGAGAAGCTTTAAAAACTAATAAATAAATATAAATTATTTATATTTATAATAAAATAATCAAATAGTAAAGGGTTTTTGTAGCAGACTTGTTTTTTATATATAGGAAATAAAATATCTATTTAATAATTAAAAGAATATTTTTCATTATTAAAACAGTGTATTTTATGATCTTAATGTAAAATCATTGATTATAATAATAAAAACTAGATAACTTCTCTAGTTTTTATTATTATGATTTTCTATAAAAGTAATTTACTAAATTGTAACTAATGTTATGATTAAATAAAGTAAAATTTTCTTTGGAAAGTTTCTTAGATGAAGATAAATTAAGCATAATATAATCATTAAAACTCAATGGTGAAAATAAAGAAATCTATATTTTTATGTTACATAAAACATAAGTAAAATTTTACTTAGCTAATTTTTATATCTCTTAAAGGAGGATGTATATATGAAAAAGAAATTTATGACTTTGCTAATGGCTATTATCATTATATTTAGTAGCACTCATAATGTTTTTGCATTGGACAAGCCAGAAATTGTTGGCCAATATGCCATTACTGTAGATTTTGATAGTGGAGAAATTATTTATTATAAAGAAGGTGATAACACAACCTTTCCAGCTTCTATTACGAAGATTATGAGTTCGCTGCTTCTTTGTGAAAATGTAAATATGGATGAAAAATTGATTTTCACTCAAGAAGCAGCTGAGCAAGAACCTACAGCTATTAATGGAGTTTATACATATGTAAACGTTGGTGCAGAAATATTAGCATCTGATATTTTAAAAAGTATGATGATAATTTCAGCAAATGATATGACTACCGCATTAGCTACTAATATACCTAGTAAGGATGATGGCGGAAAAGCTTTTGTGGAGATGATGAATAAAAGAGCAAAAGAATTAGGTATGAATAATACTAATTTTGTGACTCCTAATGGTTTAGATGATTATACTGATAAGCATAAAAGCACAGCTTATGATCTTACAAGACTTGCTAGAAAAGTTTTTAATATTGAGGAGTTTTTAGAAGTAGTAAAAACATCTAGTACAGAATTAGCTATAGGGGAAAGAGCGCCTTTTACTATAAAGAATACAAATAAATTTGTAAGAGAAGATAGCGAATTTTATGATAAAAGCTGTATAGGAGGAAAAACCGGATATACAGATAAGGCAGGAAGATGCCTTCTTACTGTCTTTGAAAGAGACGGAAGAAAAATTATAGGGGTAGTTTTAAACTCTAAGCTAAATGATGCTGATACTGTAGTTTTTGAGGATATGAAAAAAATAATAGATTATAGCTATGATGTACTACCTACAGTATATAAGTATAAAAATAATGCAGATAAAGAAGTTGAATTAAAGACAAGAAATGTAATTGAAACTTTGCCTGTAGAATATAAATTATTTAAATATTTTGGTCCTAAAAAAACTATAGAGGCGCCAATAATAATTTCTAAAGACTTAACTTACTATAATAATGAAGTAAATAATAAAGAAGCAAAAATAGAATTTGATATTACAGGAGATATATTTAAGAGAAAGCTTGAAGAGAGCTTTGGAACAGTTACATTAAAGACAAGGGATGCTTCAAAATCATCAGAAATAACTACTACTATAACATTGTGGAACATAATTAAAGCAAATTTAGTAACTTATATATTTATATTAATTATTATTATATTAGTTATTTATGTATTAATAAATGCAAGAAAAAGAAAAAAGAGAACGAAAAGAATGGAAGAGATCAAGAAAAGAAAAAAATAATTTAATTCACAATGCACAATGCAAAATTCACAATTATGGATATTTCTCAGCAAAAACTGAGAAATTTTAAATTGATTATTTGTAGCGGCGAACAGTGTTCGCCACAGAATAACTAGCAATCGCATTGCTAGTTAAAAATTCATTAAAGAAATTAGTTTGATTAAAACTAATTTCAACCACAATTGTGCATTGTTTTAAGTTGTGAATTGTTTTACATATTGCTTATTAAGGAGAATGTTATAATGGGATTTTTAAAAAATATATTTAAAAAGAATGAAAATATAAATAATGATAGTTATATAATAAATTTTAAAAATGGGACAAAACTTATTTGGGGAGAAAAAGGAATAGAGATAATTGAAAAATCTAATAAGATTATCATAACTTTAGACGAAATAAGTAAAGACTTTGTAGAAGGTAAAGAAGGAATTTCACTTGAACTTTATGAAAAAGATTCACAAAATTGCACTCTCATAATATATAGAAATCCAGAAAATATTTATCTTCATTATGATAATAAAAGCTATTCATATCCCAACACTACTTTTATGGCTTTAATGGAGAGAGTAGAAAAGCTTAGAGGGGAAAAAAGTAATAATGAAGAAAAGAGTGAAGAGAAAATCATTCCTTTAGAAGATGCAACTGATGAGGCTAAGGCGGCAATTGAAAGCTATAAAAAAGTATCCCAAGAGAAAATAGATGGCTATGATAGTGAGTTTGGTTCTTTAAAAGACAAAAAAGATACATTAATACAATACTATGAAGGGATTAATATGATTATAGGAAACAGTTTCACTAAAGAAATAAAGCCGCTTATAGATGTGCTTAATCATGAAGATAAAGAAGCTTTAGAGCTAACTAAAAAGAGAAAAGAATTAATTAGGCTTTCTTATGATGGAAATATTTCTAGAGAAGAATTATATGAACTTTATGATCAATTCATAATAAGATTATGTTTAAATAATTAATTCAAATTATTTCCTAGAAAATTAAATTGTAAAATTATATAAAATCATTTTATAATGACGTATAAAACTTACAATATTTATTTAAGAGAAATTTGTTAGAAAAATGATATTATCTTTGTTATTTTTATGTAAATGTTCAAGCAGAATTTTACTTAACTATTTTAATAGCAGGAGAGAAAATAGTTAAAGTTTAAATTATGTTATAACAAAAACTAATATATATTTAGCTATTTTTAGTGATATTTTTTAACAATAGGATAGCAAGAGGCAATTTTAAAATAGAAATATATATAAAATATTTTAACAAAATGTTAAATTTTATATGGAAAAGAGGAGAGGCTATGGGAAGTTGTAACTTTAAAGCTAGGTTATCACCTAGAGAGACTTTTGACATTATACAAGATCAAGTGAATGCTGATTTAGTTTATAGCGAATTTAATGATTTAGATCAGGAAAAAGCTACAGGGGTTTTAATTTTTGAAAAATATTTTTTTAGAGTAAGTAATAGAGTAGCACTTGTAGTACTTATAGATAATTTAAAAGGGGATACTGTTGTAAAATCTATTTCTACAGGAAGTTCACAAGGATTATTTTTAAATTTTGACTGGGGTGCATCAGAAGATTTTGCTTATAGTGTAAAAGATATTATGGAGGAATATATTATTTAGAAATACTATAAAGAGATACAAAGTTAGAGAAAAAACATCTAAAAATTTTAGATGTTTTTTTATTTCAATTTTCAACCTTTGGGAAACTTAACTAATTGAGAATTGAGAATGGAAAATTGACAATTGTGGTTGAAATTAATTTTATAAATTAATTCCTTAAAATGAACTTTTCAATGAAAGTGACTGTACCACTTCAAAAACAAAACAATTTAAAACTTCTCTTATAAAAGAGAAGTATCCATAATTTTTCATTCTTAATTATTANNTTCACATTGTATCCCTATATATATGTGTGTAACTTAAAAACATAATATTCATACTATTGATAAAAATAACAAAATTCAAAGGTTATGTGATAATAATCACATACATTTTAAAGGAATATTGTTACTATATTAACGATAACTTGAGGAGGAGTATTATATGTTTATTGATGTAATAGAAAAAATAAGTAATGCGGCTTTAAGTAAAAGTAATTCATTAAAGAAAAGTAAGAGTAAATATTTGGTTAGTTCTGCTTTAGCTGGAATTTTTGTTGGATTGGGAGTAATTTTAATCTTTACTATTGGAGGGGTATTAAATGC